>JBOHTC010000169.1:0-36600 GCA_050733495.1 Gemmatimonadaceae bacterium
GCCGCGCCGCTACCGGCTGCCGCGCCTCGCGCTCCCGGGCCGCCGGCGGCACCAGCCGGGCGGCGTGTCGCTCGCGACCTCGGTCGGCGACAGCGAGGAGTTCCTGTCGCTGCGCGAATACCGGCCCGGAGACCCGTTGCAGCACATCCACTGGAAGAGCTTCGCGCGCACCGGGCGCCCGATCGTCAAGGAGTTCCAGGACGAGTTCTTCGAGCGCCACGCGCTCGTGCTCGACACCGGCGGCGCGCACGGGGAGGACGCGGCGTTCGAGGACGCGGTGGCGATCGCGGCCTCGTTCGTCTACACCATCGACACCCAGGAGTGCCTGCTCGACCTGCTGTTCGTCGGCGGCGAGCTGCGCCACCTGGTCGCCGGGCGCGGCCAGCTGCATGCCGAGCAGATGCTGGAGGCGCTCGCTGGCGTGAGCCCGTCCGAACCCGCCGCATTCGAGCCGCTCGCGCACGCGGTGCTCGCCGCGCGCGCGCAGCTCTCGAGCTGCGTGCTCGTGCTGGTCGCCTGGGACGCGGAGCGGCGGCGCCTCGCCGAGACGCTCGCCGCGAGCGGGATCGAGGTGCGCTGCATCCTCGCCTGCGCACCCGAGCGCGCGCCGCGCGACGCGCCCGCGTGGCTCGTCGTCGTGCACCCGGGCGCCGCCGAAGCCGGGCTCGCGGGCCTCGAGCAGCGGGTACTGCGGTGAGCCTGCCGCCGCTGCTCGCCGGGGTCGCGCTCCTGTTCTGGGGCTGGAGCACCGAGAGCCTTGTGTTTGCCGCGCCGCTCGCGATCGCGCTCGAGGCGCCGCGCTGGACGCGGCTGCGCTTCGCGCTCGAGCCGGCGGACTACGCGCGCGTGGCGGACCTTTGCACGGTGTTCTTCGTCGGCCTCACGATAGTGATCGCGGCCGACCGCGGCGTGGCGCACGGCGTGATCGGCGCGTTCCGCTGGCTGCCCGCGGTGCTCTCGCCGATCCTGCTCGTGCAGCGGCTGGGCGAGAGCGGCCGCGTGCCCTTGACCGCGCTCTTTCGCTACATGCGAAAGCTCAAGCTGCGCCAGCCCGACCTGCAGGTGCCGAGGGTGGACACCAGCGGCGTCTACGTGGCGCTGTGCGTGATCTGCGCCGGCGTCGGGAACCCCTCGCCGCCCGCGTACTACGCCGGCGCCACGCTGCTCGCGGCGTGGGCACTCGCGGCGACGCGCCCGCGCCACACCCGGCTCGCCGTGTGGGCCGCGCTCTTCGCCGTCGCGGCAGGCATGGGCTACGCGGGCCAGCTCGGCATGGCGGCCGCGCAGAACTGGCTCGGCGAGCTGATCGCCGACTGGCAGCTCGCCCACGTTGGCGCCGACTTCACCCGCAGCGCGACCGACATCGGCACGATCGGCCGGCTCAAGCAGCGCGACACGATCGTCGCGCGCGTCTACGGCACGCGCGCCGCGGTGGCGCGCGCCCGGCTCCTGCACCGCGCGAGCTACAACACCTACATCGGCACGACCTGGCTCGGGCGCAGGGCGCGGCACGAGGACCTCAAGCCGGATGTGGGCGGCGCAACCTGGACGCTGGCGCCGGGGCCGGCGACGGGCCGGATCGGCCTCGCGCAGCGCGTCGAGCGGCGCGAGACCACGCTCGCGCTGCCCGCGGGCGTGACGCGGCTCACGGGCCTGGCGGCGGGCGAAGTCTCGCGCAGCGGCCTGGGGCTCGTGCAGGCCGCGGTGGAACGCGGCGGCGACTGGATCCAGTTCGATGCCGATTTCGACGGCGGAATCTCGAACTACGAGCCGCCGGTACCGGAGGATTCGATCGTCCCCTACGGCGAGCGCGAGGTCTTCGAGCGGGTCGCCTCCGGGCTCGGCCTTCCCGGCTTGCCGCCCGCCGAGGCGATCCGGCGCGTGATGCGGCACCTGTCCACCTTCACGTACTCGCTCTGGCGCGACGCGCCGCCGCCGCGCGGCATGACGCCGCTCGGGGAGTTCCTGACGCTCACCAAGCGCGGGCACTGCGAGTATTTCGCCGCCGCGGCGACGATCCTGCTTCGCACCGCGGGCGTGCCGGCGCGCTACGCGACCGGCTACGCGGTCGTCGAGCACAGCAACCTGGAGGACGCCTGGCTCGTGCGCGCGCGACATGCGCACGCCTGGACCCGGGCGTGGATCGATGGCCGCTGGATCGACCTCGACCCTACCCCGCCGGACTGGATCGGGCAGGAGTCGAGCCGGCTCACGCCGGTGTGGGAAGGCGCGCTCGATTTACTTCGTTGGGCTGCGTATCGCTGGAGCCAGCGCGGACCGCTCGCCGCGGGCGACGCGTGGTGGATCGTGCTCGGCGCGCTCGTCGCCGTGCTCGCGTGGCGCCTGCTGCGCGGCAAGCGGGTGACGGCCGACGGCACTGCGAGCGCCGGCGCGCCTCGAGCCTATCCGGGCCGGGATTCCGAGTTCTACGGGCTGGTGAAGGACCTGCCCGCGCGCGAGCCGGGCGAAGCGCTCAGCGCCTGGCTGGCGCGCGTCGCGCCCGGGCGCTACGATGCCGCGCTCGGACTGCACATGCGATACCGCTTCGATCCCGACGGGCTGAACGACATGGAGCGGGCGCACCTGCGGGACCTGTGCCGTCCGGCAACGGCCCCAGCGACATGAAAGACGCGGCGCCCCTGCTGCTCGTGCTCGCGCTCGGCGCGGCGTTCGCGCAGGAGCAGGATATCCAGCGCGCGCTGATCCAGCGCGACCAGCAGTCCGCGGAATTCGCCGCCGGCGTTCGCGGCGCGTCCCTCGGCGAGAGGCAGCGCCTGGAGAACCTCGGGGCGGTGCAACTGCAGAGGGTAGAAAGGGATTTGCCCGCCGGCCTGCGGCCCTACGAGCGGCAGAAAGCGGCCGACGAGCGAACACTCGTACTTTCCCCGCCGATGGTGCGCGTCAAGGCGCTCGAGAATCCGCGGCCGCTGCCCGGGGCGATGCCCTCGGTGGTCGACGTGATCCCGTCCGGCGGAGACCTTCCGCCGCATTGAACCTGGCGGGGCCACCGGGTGCCGGCTGACGGAGTCGAAAAGTCAAGCCAAGTGACTGATGTAACTAGCATCGCCTATTGTGCGTCTGTAGGACTACCGTCATAAGTACCGCTCCCAGTACGCATCGTCCACCGCCACGGGCATCCTAGTCTTGCCCGGGAGTTGATAACCCCAAGAGTTGGCCTAGCCGCACGCTCAAGCATCGGGCGAGAGCTCTCTCAACGCGGGCGACGCACCGCCGCGGCAAACGGTCCACCGCGTGCTCCCAGATTCGGAGCGTTGTCCACCCAAGCGCGCGGAGGTCTCGATCGACTCGGCGGTCGCGCGCGCGGTTGCGTTTGATCTTGTCCGCCCAGAACCGGGCGTTGCTGCGGGGGATTGTCCGGTGCTCCTTACACCCGTGCCAGAAGCACCCGTCGACGAAGACGGCGAGCTTCTCCTCACGGAAGACCAGGTCGGGCGACCCCGGGAGACTCGCCCGCGAGCGCTGGCACACGACGCCGGCATCACGGAGGTGCTGGCGCAGCGCAAGCTCGGGCGCGGTGCCCGAACGGCGGACAGCCCGCATGATCCTGCTCGTGAGCGGCGTCGCCCTAAAGTTGATCACACCGGCAGCGAGGCGCGCGCGGCGCGGGCAAGCCGTTCCGCGAAGAGGGGCGGAACAGCGTTCCCGATCTGCTCGCACGCCGTGTCGATCCTGTCTGTCGCCAGCCTATACGACTTCGGAAATGTCTGGATACTGGCCGCTTCTCGCACTGAGATCGTCCGGAGTTGTGTCGGGTGTCCGAAGCGGCCCTTCGCCGGCGTCGTGCATCCCGCCGTAATCGTGACAGGCAACTGGTCCCAGCGCATGCGCCCGTAGACGTTCCGAAAGCCGATGTACCCCTCGCGGTGGCACTCCGGCCGCAGGTCCGGGTCGATGTCGAGCCACGTCCCGCCTGGCTTCGCCGCGCGCAACTGCTCGCGCGTCCTCTCCTCGAGGTCGCGCACGACATGCCAGTTCATCGGGCGCGGCGCGCGCTTCCCCTTCGCCGCGCCTAGAAGAACCGGGCGGCTCTTTGTGTCGCCGATCGCGTTCTCAAGTGTCCGCCACGGCTTGAGCTTCTTCTTCGCTTTCTCGTCCGGGCGCTTCGCGTGCGTCGGCGCCGGGAAGTCGACGAGGAGTCCCTTGCCGGCAAGCAGCACGAGGCGCTTCCTGTTCTGCGGCACGCCGTAGTCCGCCATCTGGACTACGCGCCACTGGACGACGTAGCCCGCCTTCGTGAGCGTGCGGATGAAGCGGCCGAAGAGCTTGGCGCCGCGCGTCGCGAGCCCGGGGACGTTCTCCATGATGACCAACTTCGGCCTCGTCTCAAGTACGAGTCGCGCCATCTCCAAGACGAGTCGGTTGCGCGGGTCCTCCGTCTTCACCTTGCGCGTGAGGGAGCAGAAGCCCTGGCAAGGCGCGCATCCGGCCAACAGGAAAAGGCGCCTGCGCGGAACGGCGTCGAGGAGCTCCTCGCCCGTCACCTTGCGAATGTCTTTCTCGATCATAGTAACGCCTGGGTGATTCTTGCGGTATGTCTCCGCCGCATCCGCATCGACCTCGACGGCTGCGTGGACCTTGAACGCGGCGCGGCCGATGCCGAGAGACAGCCCGCCCCCGCCGGCGAAGAGATCCACCGCCGCCAACTTTCGCGCCGTCACGACTTCTTCTTCCGCTTGGAGCGCGCGTACTCCGGCGCGATCTTCTCGAGGTGCTGTTCGATCTCCTTGTACTCGCGGCGCGCTGCTGCGTGCAGGCCGCGAAACGTCTCCACCCGGATGTTCGAGGCGGCCAGGCGCTGCAACTTCTGCTTCACCTGGGCGCTATTGCCGATGTTTCCGACGACCAGCAGGCCTTCCGCGTGCGTCGGACTATTGTTGCTCGTCCCGCAGATGTTCGACTGCGCCCAGTCTACGTACTTCTCGATCTGCTCGAGATCATCGCGGCTCAACGTCTTCTCCGGTCTCTTGAGTTCCACGACCGTGAGAAGTCGGGCGCCGATGGTGACACCAAGGATGTCGAGGCGCAGGTCCTTCTCGTCAGTTCCCTTCGGCTCCTTGCAGTGCGTTCGCAGGAGCTTCGTGTACGTCACCTGCTCGTCCGCCTCGGTCCAGCGTGGGTTCAGAAGCCATAGGTTCTTCGACAGAAGCGGCTGTAATTGGGAGACCTCGAGCGCGCCGTTGTCGATGAAGTCCTCGAGCTGATCCGTAGCGGATTGCCGGCCATCGGCGACCCGAAGGTGCTCTCGGGCCTCAATGAGCCTCCAGTCGTCGAATAGGCGCAGCAACATCGCCGCGCTGGTAGCCTTCTCCTCCATCGCTTCGATGAGATCGCGAAAGGCGACCGTCTCGACGCTGGACTTGATGATCTCGAGCATCGGCTTCGCAGATCCGGGCTCCACGCTCACGTCGTCAACGAGGAGCTTCAGCATCTTCTTCGCCGCGGCCTGCTCCTGGGATGAGCGCGTGGCGAGCCACTTGTCGAAGCCCGCCTCCTTCGTGATCGTCTCCTCCTTCTCCATGCGGCGCGCCTCGACCCAGCGGTCGAAGGCCCACTTGAGGAGCTCCTGGCCCCAGACCTGGAGGACCTGCGCGGTCGGGTGCTCCCAGACTACGGAGTTGCGCGCCGTGGAGACCAGGTCCTCGTCCTGGTCGAGGAAGTCGGCATTAACTTCTCCGACGACGTACGCGCGCGCGTACCCGGCGTGCGTCGAGGACAGGTTGAAGAAGCTGCCGAGCTCCGCCGCCTTGCCGTGCGCGAAGATGTCAACGCCGCGACCGGTCGACTTCGCGCCCGCGACGAAGCCGATCCACCCTCTCATCTGCTCGCCGGTTCCGAGCGTGTCCCCTCCGGGTGTCTCGGAAAAGTCCCACACGAGGCCCCTTACGCAGTCACCCTTCCGGTTCCGGTCGCCTTTGGCGATCTCCTTTCCGTTAATCTCGACCTTGAACTTTGGTCCGATCACGTCGAGGCGTTGCGCCACGCCATGGCGCACGATATCGATGTCGATCTTGTTCTTGCGCCGGAGCTTGCGCAGCCTGACTTCGCAGCCGTCGGGGTCCGACGTCTTGCCGGTGCGCGACTGGACGATGGTCGGCTCGTAGTCGTCCTTCGGGTGGTCCTTCGCCCAAGCCTGCATCTCGCGATAATTGAGGCGAAGGCACCAAGCCTCCCCACCGCTCACCGTGCGGAGCTCCATCTCCTCGGCGATGCCGAACGACGAGAGCTTGCCCAGGCCCTTCCGGCCGGTCACGTACCGCTTCCCGTTTTTCGACTTCACCTTCTTGCTGTCCTCGCCGCGGCGGTTGCGCCCGATCGGAAGGTACTCGTCCTGAAGCTCGTCGGCGGCCATGCCGTGGCCGTAGTCGCGCACGATGACCTCCGATGTCGCCGTGATCGCGCCCGCGGGCAAGGAGACCTCGGCCTTCGGCGACTCGGCGTCGAACGCGTTCGAGACGAGCTCGCTCAGGACGGGCGGCAGCGTGCTGTACAGGCGCAGGCCCAGATGCTCGATCGTCATCGGCTCGAAAGGCATCGTGAACTTGCGCTTCGCCATTGTCCTCCCGTGGCGCCGCGCAGCGTGTCCGGGCGTCGCGGCGGCGAGGATGTCATCATAGCCGGGAATAGTCGCCTGCTTACGTCAAAGTGGATCAAGGTGGATTGGTTGCAGGGTGTCGATCGCGTTCATGAATCGGGTTGACGAGGTCTCGAGCCTGGACTCTCAAGTGAAAGCTACGAGACCGTACAATCTACGCGGAGGTATCATTTTCACTGCTCTTTCGGCCACAGAGGACGGACCGGGCAAAAATGGGACACAGTGCAAAATCAGCCCGCGCTCTGTGGTTTCAAAGTGTCTCGACAACTGGCCCGCTGTCCGCGAGGGAAGTCGAGGAGCTGCGGCGCAGCGCCCGGCGCACGGTCGAGCACGCGCGGTCTGTATTCGCCAAGATGACTCGCCCCGCGGCGCGTAAGCCGGCCCTGCAACGTGCGAAGTACCCGCCGGCGCCACGCGCTATCGTGGACACCGCCAGACACCGGGCGGAGAACGCGAAGGGCCTCGACCCCGCGCTGACCCGCGATGAGCTAGCCAAGGTGAAGACCATCGTCATGCGCGCGCGCCAGCTTCCGCACCGTGAGCAATGAACCCATATGCCTCTTCGAGATCGTCTGCGCTGCGCGCGCTCCAGGAAATGTGATCCCGCCTTGGTTGGTCGAGGAGGGTTGGCGCTTGGCCTTGGATGTCGAGCCGGACTCTCCACTCGTGTAGGTATCTGGTCCTGCGCTGCAGTAGCTCGCGGATCGCGCAAGAATGCGCTAGACGGCGTTCCGCGAAAACATGCTCATTGCCTCGACGCACTTGCCGCCCTAGCAAGAACTAAGGACGGTAGTAATGACGGTACTGCTGCTCCGCCTGCGTCTACTTTTTAGGTAATTTCAAGTCGTTGTCGAAGCAGTTCGAAGCCGCCGAGAGGAGCCACTAGCTCTTAAATCGTCTGAGCACCCTCTTTCGGGTGGCTCGCCTCCAAGTCGCATCTGGCTTGCCAAACGCGAGGATCCATTCAGCAAGCCTGTCATCCTTGGCATAGAGGTAGGGCAGTGGAACGTTCAGAACCCTGCATAGGCGTTCTGCAGTTAGCAGATCCGGGGCGTGCTTCCCTCGCTCATACTGGTTAATTCTTGGACTAGCCGAGAACTCGTCTATACCCGCTCTGATACCCAGCCGCTTCTGAGATAGGCCAGCCCGCTCTCGCGCCTCCCTAAGGCGCTTTGCGACCACCGAACTTCCCGCCATCTCAGCCCCGCCACGTTTGGTGAGGCTAAGAGAATCTTAGTTGTCGTTTTGACGCGATACTAAGACTTCCTTAGACTGGGCAGACCCATCCTGGGACTAGTGACGCGCCGCAATGAACATCGGAGAGATCGCAATGGCAGGAGCTGGAGCAGTGATCACCTTCACTCTGCTCTTTGTGGCCGTTCTTGGGATGAAGGCACTTGCAGCATTTATGCGTAGATTGGAAACGCGGGACCAAGAGAAGGCCAATCTCGAAGGGTACAAGGCGTATCAAGCGGGCCCCCTTCCAGTGGCGAACCCCTACTTGGAGGAACGGTCGGACCGCTTTAGGAGGATGGCATTGGCATGGTCACAAGGATACGTCCGAGCCGATACGGAGCAGCGAGATCTAGGGAGTGGCGACTGAGATGAGACAGGGGCAGGACCAAAGCTATGCGTTCCGGTCTGAGTTGAAGGCAGAGACCGCGAAGCAGGTTGAGAAGCTTGGCCTTGTCGCGTGGCAGATCGCAGATCGCTGGCTAGAGGGATGGCGACGAAAGACCTTGGATCTCGAGACGCGCGGTGAACTCGTCACTGCATTGCGCGAGCAGGCTTCCCGCGAAGCCGCGGCCTTTGCCGATGCAAATGTGGGCGGCGCCAACTCTCACCTAGCACGACACGAGACAATGGCGTTGTACGATATTTACCCTGGTCCGCCTGCATGAATCGCCCGAACCGAAAACTCAGCCTTAAGCACTACCGTCGGATGTGTGTGGAAAGGATCATTACCGACGTCCGAGTGAGACGGCACGCCACATACACTCCGCGCGCTGCTTACCGGATTCAGAAGGCTATACACTATTCTGGCTCTGAGACATAGGATCGAAGGTGAGCAAGAGGAAGCCGCCGGAGCGCTCAGTCCGAAGGGAACTACTTCTCTATAGGGAGCAAGCGCGCCGGCGCGTGGACAACCCAACTCCGCAGGAGCTCGAGGAGATTGCTGAGGGAGGACGCGAACTGCTGGCTGCCATGGAGGAAGCCGAACGCGAGGCCTTGCGCAAGAAGCTTCATTGACTTGCGCGATTGGGCGCGGTGCGAGCCTACTGGGCGGCA
The DNA here is from genome assembly GCA_050733495.1 of Gemmatimonadaceae bacterium. Classification (GTDB taxonomy): domain Bacteria; phylum Gemmatimonadota; class Gemmatimonadetes; order Gemmatimonadales; family Gemmatimonadaceae; genus UBA4720. Next base: position 8,903 of record JBOHTC010000169.1, read on the forward strand.
GGCCCTTCAATTGTGGACTGCCTATTGAGTGCCCCAACAACCTACTTTAGTCCTCTACGGCTTCCAGCTTGCCATACATCAACCGCACTCTCGTTCGGCTCGGCCAGTCCGTCTGCCAAACGCCAGAGGGAGCTACCGAGTCGAGGCGAAGAAATGCAGATCACGCTTGCGGACGTACTCCAGTTCCTTATCGAAAGCTGCCCAGGCCGCACCGAGGCACAGCTCGCCGAGGCCATATTCGGCAATCTCGGCTACCAACAGCGAGTAAACGGCGATTGTCGACTACTGGAATCGCAGGGCCGTGTCGAGCGCCGCGGGTCCGGAGGTCCTGCCGACCCATACAGGTACTATCCGTCTGCGCGTTGAGTTCTTGACTGGCGGAGTCTGTCTCCGCCTTGGCATATCATCTGAAATCGTGCTTTCGCACCGCTTACCCATATAGCTACCCATACTAGTTGCGGGTACTGCTTGGATATATGAGTGGCGAGCTCACACTTTCCGGCGCGCGTTCGCGCCTACATTTTGAATGCCGCACTACCTCTTTGACCTCCGCCGGCTCCACCACTTGTCAAGATGGACGCTACTACACTCAACTTGGTGCCGGCAATCTGGTCGGCTCTCCGCGAGGGGGCTTACAGCCTAGAGATGTATGCAGCAAAACCTATCGATTCAGTCAGCATGAACTCTAGCCGAAGATATCGATCCGTCGACGACACAATAGCCTGGAATTCTAGAACTCGCGCGAAATGCCCAGCGCATTTCGATTGGGGAACGTCTCGATACAGGACTTCAATCCACTAGCGGCGATATTGATCAGCTAAGCGTCAACGGCGTCCACTTGAGTCAGACTTTCCGCGAGTAAGGAGATAGGACAGTCCCATTGCAGTGAGAATGCTAACCCCTGCCAAGACCTGCAACACATCCCTTACGGCGCTCCAAGAACCTGACTCCCCAAGGGACACGTATACCGCCACAATGGCTGCCAGGAAATTGACTGCGACCAACATCCATAGTGCTGCGCGCATGCGTCACCTAATTTATTTCTGATTTTGAATTATCTTGTTAAACGTACTGTTATATCCAGGGTACTTTCTGAGCGAGCCATATTGGCTATTAAGATCAACACCAGACTGAACCGATCCTATTGCACACCTATTTAGTTCCTGCTCCAATTGGCGGGCTGAGCGGCATGCACTGTCTACTCCTTTCGCACATGCGAGGGTCGCATCAATACTGGCTTGAGAAAGTTGTGTCTGTATCTTTGTACTCAAGTAGTAATTGTATGCGGCCAGAAACAGGTCGGCAGTCGCAATGATTGCACCAGTACCGAGCAGGATCGGAATAATGAATACAATCTTGCCTTCCGGGTCAATTTGCTGAAGCGGTGTACCACCGGCATAAAGGTAGGTATTCATACCACCGTCCAAGCCAATGGGGTCGCTCTCGCCATATCTTCCAATACTCGGATCGTAGTCCCTGAAGTAGTTGTAGTTCAGCGCGGTTTCCGGGTCGTAGCGCTGGCCGGGAACTCGTAGGGGTAGGTCGAAAGCGGCCAAGTTCGCGTCCGGGTCCTCGTTCGCCGGACTGTTGCCGAATGGCTCTGCTTGATCCCACCGCCACACCGTCGTACCGGTTGCATCGGCCACGAGCCGTGGCGTGTTCAGATGATCCGTGTACACGAAGTAAAGGGCCAGCGGCGTTTGGACTGATACAGGAACCAGTCTAATTGCATCCGCAATAACATAGCCGTTCGCCTGATCGGTCAGTGTGACCTTGTGCGCAGTTCCGGGGCTGAGGGTGTAGGTCCCGAGGAGGTTCCACGCTCCGCCGTTCGCCTGCTGGTTCACTGGCACGGCCGTGGTGCCCCCGGCGTGGGTGACCGTGTAGGTCGCGTCCGTAGCTCGATTTGAGCTGGCAGTCCACTGCGCGTAGACCTCGTACTGGCCCGCCTGCGCCACGTTCGGAGTCCAGGTGGCCGTATTGGGACCGGATCCCGGCGGCAGGAACATGACCGCGTCCGCGATCACGTACCCGTCGGCCTGGTCGGTGACGTTCACCGTGGCCGTGCCCGCATCGAAACTGTAGGTCCCCAGCAGGCTCCAGGTACCCCCGCCTGCCATTTGGTTCACGATTACCTGGGTGGCGCCAGCCGTGCTGTTTACGGTGTACTTGGCGTTCGTCGCCCGGTTCGGGTGCTGGGTCCAGCGTGCGTACACCTCGTAACTTCCGGCGCTCGGGATCGACGCGCTCCAGGTGGCTGTGTTGGGCGCCGCGCCCGGCGGCACGATCATCACAGCATCCGCGATTACGTAACCGTTCGCGTCATCAGAGAGGCTGATCGTCGTAGCCCCTGCGTCGAAGCTGTAGGTCCCCAGGAGCTGCCAGTTCCCTCCCCCTTGCGCCTGGTTAACCGTCACCACGTCCGCGCCGCTCGAGTGATTCACGGTGTACTTGGCATTCGAGGCCCGGTTGGGATACTGAGTCCACCTTGCGTAGGCCTCGTAGCTCCCGGCGGTGGGCAGCGTCAGCGTCCAGGTGAAGCTCGATGTCCCGGTGCTTGCCGCGTGTACCTGGTAGTTCGTCGCGTAGTAGCCCCCGACCGAGGTGCTCGCTGACCACGTACCCGTGTAGGTCCCCGCGAGGTTGTCCGCCACCACTGCGGTGGGTGGCTCGCCGTTGGCGTAGTGGTGCTGGTAGTTCGTCCCCACGTAGCCCGAAACCGCGGTGCTCGGTGTCCAAGTGCCGGTAGCACTGAAACCCGGATCTGTGTTGTCCACCACGATCGCACCCGGCGGCGCGCCGTTGGCTTCGTGCGTCTGGTAGTTCGTGCCGTAGTATCCCGCGACCGACGTGCTCGTAGGCCAGGTGCCAGTCGCGCTGAAGGCCGCCGAACCGTTGTCGAGGATGATCTCGGTCTGGCCGAAGGCCGGAAGGGAGGCGAGGACTGCGAGGATGCCGAGGAGTTTTCTCATGATCATCTCCTCACTGCACCACGCTCACGGGGATGTCCCCGAGGTACAGGTACTCGCGCTTCACCGTCCCGCCCGGGTCGCTCTCCTCGATCAAGCGCCCTCGCGTGTCGTAGGTGAAGACCGTGTCCCCCGTGGAGTTTGTCTTCCTCACCCGCTGCCCAAGTGCATTCACCTGGTACCCGGTCGTGCCCACAGCGCTCACCGCCTGCACCATCCGGCCCCGGCTGTCGTAGGCGTAGTTGTTGTTCCCGTCGGCAACGGTCGAGCCGTTCGCATCGAACGTGAAGCTGCGTGACCCACCTGAGGCCGGGGCGATCGAGGCGATGCGGTTACTCGTCGGGCTGTAGGCGTAGGTGTCGGTGGCCGCGCCTACGGTCTTGGTAAGCCGGTTTCCCACCCCATCGTAGCTGTAGCCGTAGGACGAGCTTGGCAGCACCGCGGAGGTGAGGCGGTCCAGCGCGTCGTAGCCGTAAGTGTTGGCGTTGGACGGATTGGTAGTTTCCGTGATCCCCGTGATGCGGCTTGCCGCGTCGAAGGCGATCGCGAAACTCGCCCCTCCCAAGGTGTAGGCGGCGATCCGCCCGTCCTGGTCCACCGTTCGCGCGTATGTCTGGCCGTTGCCGAAGGTGAATCCCGTTACCCCGCCGAAGGGGTGGTATGCGACGTTCTGCACTACGACCTGTGGCGAGTCCCCCGGCTTGGTGGTCGTGATCTGGTTCACGCGCCCAAGTGCGTCGAACGTGTAGGCAACCGTCCTCCCCGAGGGGTAGGTCATCCCATCCATGCGGCCCGAGGCGTCGTAGCTGTAGGCCGTAACGTAGGCGTGGCCCCCGAGCGTGCGCGTCTCGCTCGTCACGCGCCCGTGCTGGTCGTAGCCGTAGGCAATGAGACTGGTGACGATGCTGCCGGAGTCGGTTTCTGTGATGGTCGAGAGCCGCCCAAGCCCGTTTGCGCTCTGGTCGTAGGCGTAGGCCTGTTTGGAGTCGTCCTGGAACGTGATGAGGGTGACGCGGTTGAGGGCATCGTAGGCGTAGCTCGTGGTCTGTGCCTTAGCGTCCGTCTGCGAAAGGAGGTTGCCCGCCGCGTCGTAGGTGTTCGCTGTGTTCCCCGTGTCGGGGCTTGCCTGCAGCGTCAGGTTCCCAAGGCCGTCCACCGTGTATCCCGTAGTGAGGTTTTTGGGATCAGTGACTGACGTGAGCGCATCGAGGCCGTTATAGCCGTACTGCGTCACCCCGAGCGCGGGGTCGGTCACCTGCCGCAGGCGGTTGAGGGCGTCGTAGGCGTTAGTCGAAACCTTGGTGAGCGGGTCGGTGACGCTCGTGACGTTGCCCTGGTTGTCGTAGGCGTACTGGGTGGTCTGGGACGCCGCGCCGATCTCCTGGAAGAGCCGGTTCAGGTTGTTGAACACGCGGCTTCGAGTCTGGGCCAGGGTACTCGCCGGGTCGAACACCTGCTCCTGCGTGAGGTTGCCCATCGCATCGAGCGTGTAGGCGATGTGGTTGCCCAAGTTATCCTGCATCCCGGTCATGCGGTGCGCAGCGTCGTAGCTGTAGGTCAGATACGAGCTGTCTGGCAGCGTGATCTTCGTCAACTGACCCACGCTGTCGTACTCGTAGGCGGTCGTCTCGGTGCCCACCGAGCGCGAGGTCAGGCGCTGCCGGGGGTCGTAGGCGAGCGTCGTCGTCAGGCCGTTCGGATCGACGATCGTGAGCGGCTGGCCGTGCAGGTTGTAGGACGTGATGCTCGTCACCTGGCCAAGTGCATTAGTGATCGTGGCCACGTTCCCGCGCTTACCGAAGTCCGCGTCGTCGTTGGCGTAGTAGGTGTAGGTCGTGACGTCCGGAACGTCCGTCCGCGGCCCGTTCATCGTCAGCACCGAGCCGTTGGCGTTGTACGTGTAGGCCCACGTACGCGGAGCGCCTGTCGCAGGTGCGCTGAAGGCTTGGCTGCCGTTTGTGTCCGTGGTCGCCTGAATAGTCTTGGAGCAAAGTGCCCCGCGCGCCCCGCATAGCGTTCCATCAGGGTCGTACACGCTCGTAGTGATCTTCAGCGGCTCCGCCACCGCAGTCGGGAACCGGAAATTCGCGTCCCATTGCGTGCTAGTCGTGCGCGTTTGGGGCGTTGTACCGCCGGCCGCAGTTAGTCCCTCGGTTCTCGAGAGCTCGAGGATCCGGATAGTGTCGTATGAATAGTTCGTTCGGTTGCCATTCCAATCAATCCGCGAAGTCACATTTCCATCTTCATCATATGTTTTCGTCTCGGTTGCCAATCCCTGACAGCTCGAGCAAGGTTGGCTAACTTGAGTCGCGTGGGTGCGGCCCACCACGGACGTATATGAGACCGTCCTTGCCGTACCGAGGGCATCGGCCGTCGCTACCGAGTAGCTCCCACCATTTGCAATTGCCGTGGGATCTTGGGAGTAGCTCACTGTGCTTCGGTCCGCGCCGCCAGCGAGCTCAGTTTGATATGCCATGGGTCCAGCATTTGGCCACGTGTTGTTGAGCAGATACTTGGTAGTCGAGTAGCGTTGCCCATTCTCATCGATGATTCCGGTAAGAGCACCGAACTTGTATATCGCCGGAGGCACTTGAAAATTGATTGCAGCGATATTTTCCGGCTCGTTGTACAAGAAGGTTCTTGTATGCGCATCCGGAAATGATATAGACGCGATATTGCCCTCCGCGCTGTATGTGAACGAGTAAGTGTTGCCGGCCGGATCGGTGACCGCGGATATGTGAGACCCCGCACCACTGTAGTGGAATTGAATCTGCTTCCCGACTTGATTCGTTACTGCCAGGAGCATGCCGGCAGCGGGAGCGATTTCAGGCGGAGTATTGGCGTCGCTATAGGTCAGCGATGTCTCATTTCCCGCCCTGTCCTTGAGAGAGAGAAGCTTTCCTGACGCATCATATGTCTCGACAGAATCGTCGTCCGCATTGATAACTTGCCACCCCGTTGTAGCGCCACCGGCGACCAGCTCGACAAGTTTGATTGCCACGTCCGAGTCACCAACCCACTCACTGCCGGATTTCGCGAACGCGTAGACTGCTCCGTCCGCACGTCCAATCTGTACGGTGGCGTCGCCTACCACCGCAATACCAACGTTCACAACGCGTTGGTAGGTATGGCTCCATGAAGAACCGAATCCCGTTACGTCTCCTGGAACGGAGGCGCTGTTGTAGTAGAGGACCAAGGCCGCGCCCGTTACATGGCTTGGCTCCCTAAAAAGCGTGAACTCTTCAAATTTATTGCCACTTGCGACATGAATTGGTTCACCGAGAAGCATGTCGCAAGATGGGGCGCCATCTCCTGAACACTTCCCTTTGTCCTTGAGGTGATTCGCGCGGCCTACGAGATACACTGAACCCGCCGACTCAAATGGATACCCCGGATCAATCTTTGTGCAATGAAAATCAAACCTCCAGTACCCGGGATATTCGCCCGGATTTGATCGGGGTTCGAATGTGAAGGATCCTCCGTAGTTAGGTGACTGAAAGTGTGGTGGTTCTACGGAGCATCCAAAAGGTCGCTCGTCGACACTAAGCCAGTAGCAAAATGCGTCTGCGACAAGGCCCGGATCTGCGGATTGCCCGTATTGGTAACCAATGCATGAGTTGTATATGTTGTACTCCCACAACTTCGCGGCGGTCTCCGTAGCCTCCGCACGAGAGACTACGAGTGTCATTGCTAGTGCAGAGGAGAAAGCAAGCAACGCGGCCACCAGCCGTCGCGCAAGCTCCGCACTACGCGTTCTCTTCATGTATTTCTCCAAGTAAGCCGAGACTCGCTAACGCTCCGCATGCGGTAGATATGACGCTGCGTTTCGCGTCTTCGAAGCCGTTGAAGGTGGGACATTTCGAGCCGCCGTAGTTGAACCGCGGCTGCATCCTGCATCGAGAGCGGTTGCGAGAATCTCTCATTCGTGAAAGCGCTCTTCTTGAATCTCGCTGAGAGGTTCAAATGACGGAAGCAGTGCCGACTTGGACACGCTGTCACGGCCAACTTTGCAAGCCATTGGGGTGGGACCGCACATGAAGTGTGCGCCACTGGGCGGCAAGAACATTGCGGTCGCCGCACCGGCGGCCACCAGTAGATCCCCACTCATACAACCCCCCTCTTGCCGGCACGCAGTGTCTATGCACCACTATTCGCACAGCGATTTTCTTGTTAGTTTGCTCGAGTCGCGAAAAAAATTACAACGCTGTCGCGAGATATCAGGAATGCAGATTGGGGAGTCGCGTGAAGAAGCTCTCGCATCGTGCGGCAACGATTGAAGGATTTACGCTTCTCGAGTTGCTTGTTGTCATCGTCATCATCGGATTACTCGCCGGCTACGTTGCACCGCGCTACTTTTCGCAGGTCGGTAAATCTGAAGTCCAGGTCGCCAGAGCGCAGATCGACGCGTTCGACAAGGCGCTCGACGTATATCGACTGGACAACAGGCACTACCCGAGCACCGAGCAGGGACTGAAGGCGCTCGTTGAGAAGCCCGCCAATGAAGCGAACTGGCGAGGCCCGTACCTCAAGAAGGAGATCCCCATGGACCCGTGGGGCAATCCCTTCATCTATAGAAGGCCGGGCACCAAGGGCGACTTCGACCTCATCTCCTACGGCCGCGACGGCAAGCCCGGCGGCAGCGACGAAGACGCAGACCTCACGAACGAGCGATGCGCTACCTGCTCAAGGCGATTGCGCCAAACCAGGACATCGTCGCGATGGAGTTGGACGCAACGGACGAGGCGTCCGCGCGAGATACCGCGCGGCAGCGCGGTCTCTCGATCCTTAGCGTCAAGCGCTCGGGGCTCGGGTGTCTTCCGGTCTTGCGTCGAAAGCCGACGTTTCGAGCAACGCTATTCTCGATCGAGCTGCTTGCGCTTCTCGATGCAGGCCTGAACCTCGTCGAGGCTCTGCAGACCCTCGCAGAGAAGCAATCGGACTCGGACGCCCGGAGTCTGCTCCGGCAGATCTTGTCGAGCCTCGGGGAAGGGGCGTCGTTCTCCCAGGCGATCGCGCGCCATCCTGCGGTCTTTTCGCCCCTCTATATAGCGACGGTGCAGTCAAGCGAACGGACCGGCAATGTCCGCGAGGCGCTCGGCCGCTACATCGCCTACGAGGAGGAGGTCGATCGCGTCAGGAAGAAAGTCACCGCAGCGCTCATCTACCCCGCCATTCTCCTTGTCGTGGGAGGGGCGGTGCTTTTGTTTCTGTTGTTCTACGTGGTGCCCCGCTTTGCGGGTGTCTACGAAGGGCTGCACACGCAGCTGCCTTTCTTCTCCCGGGTACTCCTCTCCGTCGGCGCCCTCGTAAAGGCCCACGGCCTCTTGGTCGCGCTCTCGCTCGCCACAGCTCTTGGCGTCATGATCACGGTCCTTTCACAGGAACGTACTCGAGCAGCGCTTGCCGCGCGCGTTTGGCAGGTCCCGGCGCTGGGTGAGCGCCTGCAGATCTACCAGCTTGCCCGTTTCTACCGCTCGGCGGCGATGCTCCTGCGTGCCGGCATTCCGGCGCTACGCGCCTTCGACATGGTGCAAGCACTTCTTGCACCGCATTTGCGCGCGCGGCTTGCCCAGGCACGCCAGCAGCTCGAAGAAGGCCGCCCCATTTCCGCCGCGCTTACCTCGAACGGCCTCGCTACTCCGGTGGCAACGCGAATGATGGCGGTGGGCGAACGCGGGGGACAGATGGGCGAGATGATGGACCGCATCGCCCGATTCTACGACGACGAGACGGCTCGCTTCGTCGACGCCTTTACCAAGGTGTTTGAACCCGCCCTGATGGCCTTTCTTGGGCTCGCGGTGGGCGGAATCGTCGTCATGATGTACATGCCCGTTTTCGAGCTCGCCGGGAGCATCCAGTGACGCTCCGCGCGATGTCTCTTGAAGAGCTTCGCGCCTGTACGCCGCGCTTTGACGTCGTGCCCTTTGCCGAATCCAAGCGCCGCGGCTGTGCGCTCCTTGCCGACGATAAAGGGCAGCTCTTCGCCGCCCTCGCCGACCCACATGATCTAAAGACGCAGGACTGGCTGGAGGCGCTGCTCAACGAGCCGGTTGAATACCGGGCTCCCAATGCGGATGACCTCGCCGCCTTCCTCGCCCAAAGGGAAGAAGCGTTACGGGCCATGGATGCGATCGTAGGTAGCGCGGGGTCGGGCGCGGACATGGACGCCGCGGCACAGGATGTTTCCCTTGAAGCGATCGGCGAGGCGGATAACCCGGTCGTGCGGCTCGTCGGCTCGACGCTTCACGATGCGCTTAAGGCGGGCGCCAGCGACATTCACCTTGAGTCGACCGGTGCAGGGCTGGAGATCAAGTACCGGGTCGATGGCGTCCTCGTTCCCGTCAAGTCGGTGAACGGCGCGGAAACCGCGGAGCATGCGATCTCGCGCATCAAGGTGATTGCGGAGCTTGATATCGCCGAGCGACGGCTGCCGCAGGACGGTCGCTTCAAGGTCCGTAGCCGCGGTGGCGAGATCGATATCCGCGTCTCGGTGATGCCAAGCGTACATGGCGAGGACGCAGTGCTGAGGGTGCTTGATAAGCGTCAGCTCGCCGATCAGATGCAGAACCTGACGCTTTCAAATCTCGGGTTCGACGAAAAGACCGTGGAAACGCTCCAGCGCCTCGCGTCCGAACCCTACGGAATGATGCTGGTGACGGGCCCGACCGGAAGCGGCAAGACCACGACGCTCTACGCAACCATCTCGGAAGTGCACCGCGGGTCGGACAAGATGGTAACGATCGAAGACCCCGTGGAATACCAGCTGCCAGGCGTCCTGCAGATCCCGGTGAATGAAAAGAAGGGCCTCACCTTTGCGCGTGGCCTGCGCTCGATCCTGCGGCACGACCCGGATCGCATCATGGTGGGCGAGATCCGGGACCCGGAAACCGCCGAGATCGCTGTACAGGCCGCGCTCACCGGGCACCTCGTATACACGACCGTCCACGCGAACAACGTCTTCGACGTAATCGGGCGGTTCATGCACATGGGGGTGGACACGTTCAATTTTGTGTCCGCGCTCAATGCGGTGCTCGCGCAAAGGTTGGTGCGGATAAATTGCAGCGCGTGCTCGGAAGAGGACACGCCCGACGAGAAGCTGATGCGAGCCGCGGGCATCTCGCCCACAGATGCATCGGCATATCGATTCCGCCACGGCACAGGCTGCGGACGCTGCCGGGGCACGGGATTCCGCGGGCGGAAGGCGATCGCCGAGCTCCTGGTCCTCAACGACGAGATCCGGGAACTGATCGTCGCACGGGTCCCCGTGCGACGCCTGAAGGAGGCGGCGAAAGCGACCGGCGTGCAGACCTTGCGCGAGGCGGCACTCGGGCTTGTACGGCGCGGCGAGACGACGCTGGAGGAGATCAACCGTGTCACGTTTGTGGGCGAATAGGCTCACCCTAGAGGTCGGTCCCGGGGGCGCGACATCCCTCGCTGAGCTGCCGCGTGGCGCGCACGTCACGCTGATTCTCACCAGCCATCATTCCCGCTATGCAGTCCTGCCCTGGAGCGCAAAGCTCAAGGGCGACGAGGAGTGGGAAGCCTTCGCGCGCCACCGCCTTGTCGATACCTATGGAAGCGAGCTGGCCGATTGGGATGTCAGGGTCTCCTCCGCCCCACGCGGCGCCGGTCGAGTCGCCTGCGCCCTCGAGCGCAGCGTTCTTGCGGAACTCAGACGTAAGGTCTCCGAAGCCGGGGCAACGCTCGGATCGATCCAACCCAGGCTCATGCAGGCCTTCAACGCTCGTCGCGGCGCGTTTCGGACGGAACCCGGCTGGCTCGTTGCCACGGAACCGGGCCGAATCACGCTCGCGCTGATCGCTCGCGGACTGTGGGAGGCAGTGCGCATAAGAAATGTCGGTCCCCGCTGGCGGGACGAGTTGCCACAGATGCTACGCCGGGAAGAAGCGCTCATGCGTCGCGCTTCGCCGATCGAGCGGGTGGTGCTCGCGTGAGGCGGCTCGAGCTCGACTTCCAGCGCGCACGGCGGCCTTCGCGGCTGATTCAGGTCGCGCTCCTTGCACTCGCGCTTGCGTTCGCGGGCGACGTGGTGCGCGTGTACGTGAATACGAGAAGCGGCGTCGAGTCGCTACGCGCGCGGCTCGAACGCGCTCCTCACTCGCCCGCGGCCGAGTCGCCTCTTGTGAAAGTGGTGGCGCTGCCCGTGAGCGACGAGGAATATGCAGCTGCGCGCGACACGATTCGCAAGCTCTCCATTCCCTGGGCGGATTTGTTCGCGGCGCTTGAAGCAGCGCGGCTGGACAGCACGACCATAACGGCGGTGGAGCCCGATCCGTCCGACATGACGGTCGCAATCCGGGGAAATGCCAAGGACTATCTTGCCGCGATCTCACTCGTTGCCAACCTGCGCGGGCAGCCTACGCTTCGCCGCGTAACCCTCGTTCACCACGAACCCTCGACCGGCGACCCGGGCATGCCCGTGCAGTTCGTGATATCGGCGTCATGGGGGCGCAGCCGATGAGCGCGCTCCTGCGCCATGTCGGGCCAATCGGGCTCGCCGCGCTGGCAGTTGTACTCGCCACGGTCATCTTCCAGGCGACTGCGCTCAATCCGCTTGAATCCGAGCTCAGGTTGCTTGCAACCGCGGCACATCGAATACAGGATCCTTCCGCGCACATTCGGGCTTCGACGCCCGCGGTGCAGATGGCGGCGTTCTATCGGTTCTTCGACCAGCCCGTTGCCGCCTACGAGCGCCTTGCGCAGATCTACGGCATCGCGCGAGCGGTAGGGGTGGAGATGCCGAGTGCCGACTACCAGGTGCTTCCCACCGGAACGCGCCTTGTGCGCTACCAAATCAAGCTCCCGATCATCGCGACCTACGGACAGGCTCGCGCGTTCATGGCCAATGCACTGAACGATATTCCGATCCTGTCGCTTGACCAGGCGAACTTCCGGCGCGTCCGGGCGAACGACCCAAGGCTCGAAGTCGACATCGTCATGACGCTGCATCTGCTCGAGCCATGAAGCTGCCCCGCGTTCAAGACATTCCGTCGCGCGCCACGCTCGTGGTAGTTGTGTTGGCGCTAGTTGCGGGTGTTGTCATGGGTGCGCCGTGGAACGCCTCGCAAGCACCGCCTCCGCCCCCGGATGTCGGATCACCCTCCACTTCCGAAGCGTCGAACGCGCCGCTCAATATCGAAGGCCTCGAGCGCCGTAAAGTCGTGGGAACCGTACCGGATCTCTTCAAGCGGCCGCCACCGCCCGGGCCATCGGCCGCGACCTTGGCGGCAATTCCCGTGACACCGCCGGCGCCAATTGCGCCCCCTTTGCCCTTCAAGTACCTGGGTCGGATGTCCGACGGGACGCGCACCGTCGTGTTTCTTGAGTCCGCCCAGAGCCTCTTTAGCGCGGGGGTGGGAGACACGGTTGCCTCCATCTACCGAATCGAAGCCATTGCCGATGCGTCCGTAACGTTCAAATACATGCCGCTCGGGCAGAACCAGACACTCCCAGTCCCGCCAAGGCCGTAGGAGGTGCAAATGAAACTTCTCCGTCTCATCCAGGTAACTCTCCTCACGCTCCTCGCCGGCTGCGCTGCACAGCAGGCGTTTGACGAAGGGCGCTCGCGCGTCGAATCCGGAGATTTCGTCGGCGGAATGCTCAAGGTGGAGGAAGCAAAGCGCCTTGATCCCGCCAACGCGGCGTACCGTGAGTACGCAGCACGCCAGCGCGAGCTCGCGCTGCAACAGGCCCTTGCCCTGGCCGACGCAGCACGGCTGCGCTCGGACTGGAACGCTGCGGAGGCCGCCTACCGCCACATGCTCGAAATCGACCCCCGCAATACGCGAGCCCAGAACGGCATCGCGTCGGTTGCCGCCGAGCGGCGCCACCGCGCCGCACTGGATGAAGCGCAGGCCGCGATCGCCAAAGGCGACGCCGCAGGGGCGCTCGCGCGGATTCGAGAGGTCCTGGCGGAGAATCCGGCGCATCGCGACGCACTACGACTCCTTCGCCAGGTCGAAGAGCGCTCCGCGCGGGCTGCGATTGCCAGTCCCGAGCTCTCGGCAGCGCTCAAAAAACCCGTCACGATCGAGTTCCGGGATGTAACGATCAAGCAGGTCTTCGAGCTACTCTCGCGCAATACGGGGCTAAATTTTGTGTTCGACCGCGATGTGCGGCCGGACCTGCGCACCACCGTGTTCGTGCGCGATACGCCCATTGACGAGGTGATGCGCTTCATTCTCCTGACCAACCAGCTCGACCGGAAGGTGCTGAACGCGAACACCGTTCTCATCTACCCGAACACGCAGGCGAAGCAGCGCGACTACCAGGAGCTTGTCGTCAAGTCGTTCTACCTCACGAACGTCGATGTGAAGCAGATGGCCAACACGATCAAGACGCTCGTAAAGACGAAGGACCTGATCGTTGACGAGAAGCTGAATCTTCTCGTCATGCGCGACACCCCGGAAGCGGTGCGCATGGCCGAACGGCTTGTACGTACCCAGGATCTTGCCGAGCCAGAGGTGATGCTTGAGCTGGAGGTGATGGAAGTTGGCACCAACGTGCTTCAAGACCTCGGGATCCAGTATCCGAGCCAAGTGAGCTACTCGCTGATTGGCGGCGCGGGCACGCCTGGAACGATCACGCTGCCTGAATGGCTGAATCGGGACTCCAACCTCGTTCGCCTTACCGTGAGCGACCCGTTTTTGGTCCTGAATCTCAAGAACGAGACGAACCGCACCAACGTCCTCGCCAATCCGCGCATCCGCGTAAAGAGCCATGAGAAAGCCAAGATCCACATCGGGGACAAGGTGCCCGTCATTACCAATACGTCCACGTCGACGGGGTTTGTCGCGGAGTCGGTCAACTATCTCGACGTGGGCTTGAAGCTCGACGTCGAGCCTGCGGTGACGTTGGACGATGAGGTCGGCATCAAGGTGGGTCTGGAAGTGAGCAACATCGTCCAGCAGATCAAGAGCGCATCTGGAACGCTTACGTACCAACTGGGGACGCGAAACGCGAGCACTACGCTTCGGCTGAAGGACGGCGAGACCCAAGTCCTCGCGGGCCTCATCAGCGACGAAGACCGAAAAACGATAGATCAGATCCCGGGTCTTGGCGAGCTCCCTTTGATCGGTCGGCTCTTTGGCAACCATTCCGACAATACGACAAAGACAGAAATTATTCTCCTCATCACACCGCACATCATTCGGAACATCGCACGGCCCGACGTGCGGCTCGAAGAGTTCGCCTCGGGGACGGAAGGCGCAATTGGCGCCGCGCCCCTAAACCTGCTGCCCGCGGCGGCCGCCCCGAAGCGGCCGTGAGATCGCGCGGTTTCACGCTGGTCGAGCTTCTGATCACCGTGGCGATCATCGCCACGCTCGCCTCAATCGCCATGCCGCTATCGGAAATCTCGGCCCAGCGAGAAAAGGAGCATGAGCTACGTAGAGCCTTGCGCGTCGTGCGCGATGCGCTCGACGCCTACAAGCATGCCGCCGATGAGGGAAGGATCGTGCGGGCGGCCGACCAGTCGGGCTTTCCGCCTTCGCTCGGCGTGCTCGTAGAGGGGGTTCCGGACGCAAAAAGCTCCGCCGGCGCGAAGATCTATTTCCTGCGACGGCTGCCGCGCGATCCGATGTACCCCGACGATACGGCCTCGCCCTCGCAGACCTGGCGCCTTCGAAGCTACGACAGCCCGCCTGACAAGCCGGTGCCGGGTAAGGACGTATTCGATATCTCCTCGTCCAGCGACAAGATCGGCCTGAACGGGGTGCCGTACCGGGAGTGGTGAGTGCGACATCGCGGCTTCACGCTGATCGAGCTTCTGGTCGCCCTCGCGATAATCGCGCTGCTGCTCTCGATCGCAGTGCCCCGGTACTTTGGGGGTGTCTCCCGAGCGGAGGAAGCGGCTTTAAAGCAGGACCTCGCCCTCATGCGCGACGCGATCGACAAGCACTTTGCTGATACCGGACGTTACCCGGCTGCGCTAGAGGACCTCGTGACAAAGAAGTACTTGAGAGCGGTCCCTCCGGATCCGATTACGGAGAGTACGACCACCTGGGTCCAGGTACCTCCGGCAGACGCTAGGATGGGGGGCGTGTTCGATGTCAAGAGCGGCGCACCGGGAAACGGTGCGGACGGACGGCCCTATGCCCAGTGGTAGCGTGCAGCAAGGCTTCACGTACGTCGCTCTGCTAATACTCGTTGCAGCGTTGGGCACCGGCCTGGCCGCATATGGAGAACTCGCCTCGCACGCGGCGCAGCGGGAGAAGGAGACACAGCTTTTGTGGATCGGTGAGCAGTTCCGGCAGGCTATCGGGCTGTATTATCAGCGAACGCCTGGCGCGACGAAACGATACCCCCGGGCACTCGACGATCTGCTAGTGGACAGCCGCTTCCTGACCCGGCAACGCTACCTTCGGCGAATATACGACGATCCGCTGACCGGCAAGCCCGAGTGGGGTCTAGTCGTTGTACCCGAGGGCGGCATAGCAGGCGTCTACAGCCTCGCTCAAGGGCGCCCTGTTCATTCGGTAAAGGAATCGCAGGCTAGTTCCTATCAGGATTGGCGGTTCGTCTATGAGCCACCGGCGAATCAGCCACTGCAGCAGTTGATAGGTCGCTAGGCAACCTGCAACGCGGTACGTTTGGCGGTACTTGCAAATGGTCCCGTGACCATTTTCCAGTAGTGCCAAAGTGTTGCGCCGCAGATTCGACGTCGGCGAGGGGAACCGCGGTCTTCGGGTTGGGCACCCTATTGCTCGGCAACTCCCATTGAGCTCACGACCAAAGGGCGCGCATCGCGCCTCGACGCGTTCGCGGCCGAGGCGGAGGACTGAAGCGCTCACCGCATCGCGATTAGCGCGACGACGACGAGCGCGAGCGCCACCACCGCGAGCGCCGCCACCTTGGGCTCTAGGGCCCCAATCGCCTGGATCAGCTTGACGAGGTTCTCCATCGCAAAGCCTCCGCTTCCACAAAATGGGTCCAATACCGCTCACTACCCTTACCTAACGCGTACACCAAGGATCCAACAGAGCTCACCTTAGCGAGCCCGCGGCATCCGGTTAGCCCTGAAGGCCTTCAGCGTCGATCCGCACCTTAGCGGTGTTCGCACGTATAGGGAATGTGACCGTTGCTGGTGAGTTCCCAGCCCACATTAACCTGCAGCGCGAGGGATTGCCGGGGCAAACGAGAGAACAAGCGGGAAGATGCGGGAAGAGCCGGGACGAAGCAGGATCGCGCCGTGGCTCTTGACCATGCCGAACAGGCGCCACGTCGACGAGGTCCTCGAGCTCCTTCAGATCCTCCGAGTTGAGCAGGTTGCCCACCCTGACGAGCTGCTCGAACTGGAGGCGAGGTGTTGCGCAGAGCGCGGAATAGCGCCCGGTCCGGCGCGGCGGCGCCGGTTTCGCCAAAGAAGATTTGTCGTTGCCGTGCTCGTTGATAAATACTCTGGTGTAGCCCAATCGGCAGAGGCAGCGGTTTACCAAACCGTCCAGTGCGGGTTCGAATCCCGTCACACGCACCACGATCTGGCCGTGCGCGTAGTTCCTAGGGACCTTGCGGATAGGGGCGGGGGGTGTCATGTTGATCCGGCTTCCGTGAAACCCCGTGGCGGTGATCAAGGGGCATATCCGCCCCACCCCGCTCCACGGCTTGCAGTCGCATAGGGCTCTGCCCACAGGTAAAGGAGCGTGACGGCCATGCCCGACAACCCCCTCGCTGGTGTAATGGGGATACTCGAGGAAATCAGGAAATGCCAGGACGCCGGCGCGACGACGGCCGCTGCCATCATGGTCTACATCGGCATCGACGCAATGGCCTTCCTCTCAATGCCCGACGGCCAGGCGAAGCAAGTACGCCAGGATTTCATCGCCTGGGTTGACCAGTACTTGAAGGCCGCCCCCGAGAGCACCTATCAGTACGCCGGCAGCGATGTGTGGGGCGCCCGGTGCGCCATGGTGCATACCTACTCGATCGAGGCCGACTACCACGCGCAAAATCCCGAGGCGAAGCGATTCGGCTATCACGACGGCGGACAGCACGCCTACAACCCGGCGATCGATCCCACGCTCGTCATCATCGGGATCAATTCACTGGTCCATGACTTTGCCGGTGCCGTCGGCGCTTTCGTCCAAGCCATGATTCCTGACATCGCGCTGCGTCAGCGCGTGGCGGCTCGCATTCCGCAAATCGTGCAAACCTTCCCGTTCAACCTGTGCGAGGGAGCGTAGGGAGGCGAAGACGGCTATGGAATTCAAGAAGCGCACACTGATGGCCATTGCCGACATGATCTGCGGCAATTTCAAGATGGTGGAGAGCTTATTTGTCTATCGAAGCAGTAGCTATCTGACGCGGTTTTTCGAGGATTGTGAAACTGACTACGCACATGACGGCTCGACGCGGAACTACTGGGTGGCTGACATTCTCAAGACGATTCTCTCAGAGCCTCACCAAAACGCTCAGACGCCACCCGAAGCCTTCGCCCGCGTTATCCGCACGCTGATGGATCAGAGCGACGCACACAATGAGGGAAGTGACAGGCCAGGTGCGCTAGCGCTGTTAAACGCCGCTCTCTCCCGCGAAGGATTCGAAGCCTTCTATGCTCCCGACAAACAATGCTTCCTGCGGCACGTTGCAACCAAAACCGTCGCTGTGGCGGCGCCAAGCCCGCATCGCCCGTTTTCCGCGGCAGAGATGAAGAAGCGGGAGCTGCTGCTTGCCTATCTTGACGGTGCGTGTGAGGACGATTTGATCCGGGAAGTGTTACTACCGCTCTTCCGGCAGTTGGGTTTTCACCGTGTCACATCCGCCGGGCACAAGGACAAGGCCCTTGAATACGGGAAGGACCTTTGGATGAAGTACACGCTGCCGACGCAGCACGTTCTCTATTTCGGGATTCAGGCGAAGAGGGGCAAGATTGATTCCTCAGGCGTTAGCAGAGACGGCAACGCGAATGTTGCGGAGCTGCACAATCAGGTGACCATGATGCTCGGGCACGAGATTTTCGACCCCGAGATCGGAAAGCGTGTCCTCGTCGATCACGCCTTCATCGTCGCCGGCGGCGAAATTACCAAGGCAGCGCGCAACTGGCTCGGTAACAAGCTGGACGCTTCTAGGCGCAGCCAGGTCATGTTCATGGACAGAGACGATATTCTCAATCTCTACGTCGTCACGAATTTGCCGCTGCCCAAGGGCGCCCTGCCGGACGCGCCGCCGGCTCAGGACGACGATCTGCCGTTCTGAGCCGTTGGGAAGGGCTCGCGGCGGCCGGATTTGAACCGACGCCCTTCCCGCCCATACAATCACGCTTGCGGGCAGTGATCTATGTAGAAAGCGGGACGCTCTATCCGGGCTGAGCTACGCCGCAGCGCCCTATTTCTTCAGCACAACCTTCAGAGCCGGTTTACCTTTCCGCGCCAGGCGCTTGAGCGCCTCCGCCTTCCGCTCGGCGATCTTCTCGATGTCCTCCAGCGCGTAGGGCGTGGCTTCCTTGATCAGCCCGGCGAAATCGTACAGATTCGGCTTGTTCCGGGCCATGTTGACCCGCCGCTCGATGCGCTTGATCAGGCCTCCGGCTTCCAGGCGCTTGATCCTCTTGCGGACTGTGGTCTCGTGGATGCCGATTGCCGCCGCGATGGTCTTTTTTGAAGGGCGCGCAAGGTCGCCAGGCTTCCACCAATAGGCGAAGAGCTGCAGGAGGATATTGAGGTCGAGCGGCGTTACTCCCAAGGCCCGCTGCCGCTGGAAGATGACATTCGGCACGACCGTGTAGCCGGCGTCGATCAGCGGCTTGCTCCATTTGGCTTCAAGCTTGCTGAGTTTTAGCGCTTCAGCGGCTGTTTTGGGTTCCATGACATGCTCCGGCACGAAATTGATGGTCGAAGAATTGCAGGCGCGCCGCTGGCGCGCAAGGGTTTGGTGCCGAGGATAGGGGGGCGCGCCGGCCTCCCCCGCCTATATCTCGGCATCTCGCTCCAAGGGGGTCTGCTCGCCGCCTTGCGGCTCTGCTTCCCGGGGCGGGCCGGCCCCTCACTTGGGAGGTGCTGCGGGCTCCCTTTGGGCGGCTCTGCAGCCTCCCTGCATCCTGGCGCAGGGGTCGGTGCTAGTTCCATCCCTTGAGCAGCCAGAAGGTGGTCTTTGTAATCTTCTCTAGAAATCCAAGATCGAGATGAAGAGCGATCCACTCGAATGTCGGCTTTTGGGGCGCGGGCATGTTCGCGTGTGCAAACCACACCTTGATCTCGTCATCGTCATCGATCTTCGGGTCCATATCTTCGACAACCTGCGCGCAGCGCTGCGCGTATCTGACAGCGTGCAGCGTATGAGCGCTCGTCGTCAACATCGTGCTGCCGATAACAACGGCCCCGGGCGGCGCTCCGCGCGCTGCGATCGCATGATGCAGCTTCGTCAGTCGGCGCCTTTCCTTCGTTCCCGGTTCAAACACCTTGTGTCCGAATATCGCCACCACATGGAACCTATCGCGGGTCACTTCGGCAAAGATCAATTCGTCCTTGCCCTTGCCGTGGCCGCCGGTCTTGCCTGCGGCGTCCAGATGAAAGTGATGATAGTCCAACGTGTTCAGCAAGAAATCCTTGTCCGACCATCGTTCATCCGAGGTCGCATCCGGGGCGTACGCGGCCAAGGCGTAGCCGCGTGTGCGAGGTTGTATCGAGAGGTGCGGCGTCAGGTCATCGCCTCGGCGTACTTTGTCCAGAAAGCTGTTGATGGCGCGTGAATGCCTGGACCATTGGGGATCAATCCTTGCAGCGGGTTCGACCGAGACAGTGCGCGAACGCACGCCGACATACCGCGCGCGCCAGGATATGTAATCTATGAGCACGTCAACTAGTCGCTTCTTCCGCATATGTTCAAGCGACGCGCGGTCGTTGGGAATACGCGGGATCGCAGCGGCGATTTCAAGCCGGAACTTCTTGACGCGCGGCGGCTCCTGACCCTGTATTGCGGACATTGGGCTGTATAGGGCGACGAACGATCAAATGCAAGGTGCAGACTAGCATCGCCTCTCCCGCTCATACTCCCCGTTATGGAGGCGGTGAGCAGCCCTGACGTTCGATTAGGAGGCCATGCCGAGATCGCGGTTCCCCCGGAGCGGCTGGCTGATTCGGGCTCTGGACACCGGCACGCCATTCGTGGGCAGTCCGACGCTACTGAAGGAGTGGCGGTAGCTACGAGCGCTCCCCATCCTCAGTGACGGCAGATTCGACGATATCCTCCCTACCCTTGGCGCCCGTTGGCTCTCAAAACTGCCAGTCCGGTCAGCGATTCGGAGACGGCGAGGAATCGCGCCCTCGAGATAGACTTTCCCCGCCTGCCTGCCTCAGGTTGGGGCGCCAGCAAAGCGTTGCTGGCGCTTCGCCTCGATTACCGCGCGGGCCTGTGGGCTGATGGTCCGCTGGATCTCGACATCTAGCGCAGCGTGGCTCGAGGCGTCTGGCTCGAGCATTGCGGAGGCAGCTCCTTCAGCGACAGCTCACCACCGCCAGCGGAGATGCCCGAAGCGTGCGACTCCTGGCCATCGGACAATTCGGGGCGATCAGCCTGCCGCAGGCCGTGAAAGCCGCCTCGCGGTTCAGTGTTCACTCGCTTCCCCCAACGCTCACTGTTGCCTCTGCGACGGCGCGCAGGTACCGCCTGAGCTGGCGCGTGAATGCGATAGCTGCCGCAGACCGTTCACCATGCTTCAAGGCATTTCGCGCAGCGCGTGCCTTACCGCGATTCGTTCTCGGGCCCGTTGACCGTTCCCACGGTCTCCAGCGTTGAATCAGTTTTGCCTGACGTGCCCGCCGTGCATTAGTCCAACTGTTGTCCATCCTTGCTCCCCAAAAGTTCGTTTGCGACTTTTTTCTCCTCACGCGTGCGCGAACCGCAGTTGGTGTCGAAGCGCGGGCCGTTGTTCACCTGCACGGCCTGGCCGATATTCGCTTGGCGCATGAATGTCACTGACGCGGGATTCTTGATCAGAGCAAGCGTCTCGAGCGTAGTGCGGCACTGGCTTTGCGCCCTCAGTGCGAGGCGCAGATAGGTCTCACAAGCATTGAGTTGATTCGCATTTGTGGCGGCCCGGCGCGCAAGCGTCGAGAAGATGGTGCCGAGCACATGAGCGTGCGATACCAGCATTGCCTCCGCGCGCTCGAGTTTGCCTGCACCCACGGCTCGCACCTGCTGTTCGAGCTCGAAGACGAGCGCCGCAATATTGAGATCACCACCGCCGTTGAACTTCTGCACCGTGCCGGCCGAGTCCAAAATCGGATCGAGGGCCAACGACGCTTTGACGATGTCCGGATGCTTGCCCTCTATACGGGCGGCGTACATGGCCAAGATATGCGCCGGCTCGCTCGCTGTCATGCGCCTCTTGGGACGCGGCCGAATCGCAGCGCCGCGGGTGCGCGGGAGATTGTTCGGCGCGGCGACCCCCGTGACGCTAGGCGCCTTCTGTCTCTTCCGCTTCATTGCACAGCCCTTTCCTTTGCACTCGTATTGGATGCCAGCAGCGGCGCCGCGAGGCGCGGCCGGCCGCGTGGACAAAGTGAGTCAGCATGATTCACCCGACACCCGCCGGGTGTGTTGGGCTTCGCAGACGAGGCAGCGAGGCTTCTCCCACTGGCGCTGGCGTAGGCGCTGCGACACATACTCCTCGATCCGCTCGAGGCGACCGCACGCGCTCCAGGCCCCCCTGCGGCTCCACCCCAAGAAATGCGCCCGCCCTGCCCCTGCCCGCACGCACCAACCCGTTGCAGGAAGGGGAATGACCGTCGCCGTCACCTGCGCCCCCTGGTGGAGATCTTAGAGCTGCACACCTGCGCTACTGGGCAGCGGGGGTTCGTGGGTACACCTGCGCTACCCGTTAGTGGGTCCCGAAGTACACATGCGCTACTCACCGTTGTACACATGCTGTATCTCGCCGCTCGCCGCGTGACGGTCCAGTGTGGCCCTCGGGCACCAGCGATCCACCTGGTCCAAGCGTCGGGTGGCATCAGCGTTGCCGTCAGCTCGTGCGGATCGTTGCGCAGCGGCTCGTCGATGCGCAACCAGCCAAGCGCGAAGAAGGCCGAACGCGGAGGGATTCTGGTCCCCAGCCGAGTTCGGACGATGAGCCCGCGCGCCTCGAGCTCGGCGAGGGAAGTGCCGAGCGTTTGGGGATTGCCCAGCCCGAAGGTGGCAGCGGTGCGTCGGGTAAGGCTCAGGCTACCGTTGGCGCGCCCACTGTACTGCGCGGCCAACGCGACGAGCACGCGATGAGCAGCATGCGGCAGCGTGGCACATGCAGGACTCTGGAGCACCTCCACGGGGAGCCTGGCAAAGGGGTCGCTGTCCCCACCGCTACGGCCTTTGTGGAGTAAGAGTCGCTTACGCGTGACGCCGGTCATGGCGCCACCTCAATGAGCTTGCCTGCGCGATCTGGAGGTTGCTCGCCGAGCCGTGTGCAGCTTTGGTTCGTCGCGTGTTCGGCTTTCCTGTGGCGCCGGTCGATCTTCCCCGACTCGGGGCATTTTCTATCGATGGTCGCGGCAACCTCATGCGGCGCCAGCGCGGTGCGCGAACGAACTAGCCGTCGCCCGAGCTCAGAGCGATCCCGAGTTCCCTTCTCGCGCCTAGCGATGCGATTGGCCACGAAGGCGTAGACCTCCGCAAGGATCCAAGCGCTCGAGCGCGCTCCTAGCGGCACCGGCTTCGGGAACTTGCCGGCGCGAATGAGGCGGTAGACCTCGGTCTTGCTGCAGGCGACGATGTTAAGGACCTGAGGCAGCCGGATGAGGCAGAGCTCGGCGGTCTCGATTGATGAAGCTGGCATGGCCACTTCCTCCAAGACGATCCATGAGAGGCGGCGATGCCAGCGCGAATAGAAAAAGGCCAGCGGCTGCCGCCCTAGCCTTCGTTGAGGGGTTCCTGCCCCCGCGGCCTCGATTCCAGTGCCGAACTTCGTCCGGCTAGGGGTCGTCAGAGTCGGGCTTACGCCCTATCAGCCCCGTCTATCGCTCCTCTTTGTCGGAGCGATTCGCTCGTCGTTGCGAGCCTGGAAGAGCCCTCCAGAGTGAGAAGCTTAGACCGCGTCGTTCAGGACCGTCAAGCAACGTCTTGAAACGTGCTACAACGAGCCGGTCGTCGGCACGGTGTTGATTTAGCTGAATGGCGCGCTCAGGCTAAGCGTCGCATTGGGATCACTGCGGCGCCATTCTCAAGGCTTGAGAGATAGTCAGCCCACGCTTGCATCATGCGGCGCCGTTCCGGCAGGTGCTCTGCGTAGTTGTAGGCTGCTCGCACTGCGTCCCGTTCCGCGTGTGCGAGTTGGCGCTCGATTGCGTCGCGGTGCCAGCCGGCCTCATTGAGCAGCGTGCTCGCCATGCTACGGAAGCCGTGCCCGGTCATCTGATCGGACCGGTAGTCCAATCGACGAAGGGCCGCGTTGACCGTGTTCTCGCTCATCGGTCTCTTGTTCGAGCGGGTACCCGGAAATACATACTGGCCGTTTCCAGTAACTTGATGCAGGTCGCGCAGGATATTTACTGACTGTGTTGAAAGGGGCACGACGTGCGGTGCCCGCATCTTCATTCGCTCAGCGGGGATACGCCACTCGAGGGAATCCAGGTTGAGCTCAGCCCATTGAGCATGCCGGAGCTCGCCTGGCCGCACGAAAACGAGGGGCGCTAGCCGTAGGGCACATTTCACAACGAAGGAGCCTGCATAACCGGAGATCGCTCGCAGAAGCTGACCCACGGCCTTCGGTTCGGTAATCGAGGCGTGGTGGTTTGCCCGTACCGGCGGCAAAGCACCGCGCAGGTCTGCGGCAGGATCACGCTCCGCTCGGCCGGTCGCCACAGCGTACCGAAAGATTTGGCCGCTGTACTGATGAATCCTATGCGCGGTCTCAAGTGCGCCGCGGCTCTCGACTCGTCGGAGTACCGCAAGCAGTTCGGGCGGTCGAATCTCTGCGATTGGCCGCCCTCCTACCCACGGAAATAAATCGATCTCGAGTCGACGAATAATTCCCGCAGCAGTGCCCTCTGTCCAATTCTTGCTAAAGCGCTGATGCCACTCTCGGGCGACAGCATCGAAGCTGTTTGCAGTTCGCTCTAAGTTGACGGTTCGAAAAATCCTTCGGGCCATTCCAGGATCGATATCCTGGGCGAGCTGTCGGCGCGCCTCGTCTCGCCTTTCGCGTGCCATCGCAAGGCTGACGTCCGGATAGACGCCCAAGGCAAGAGTCTTTCGCTTACCGGCGAACCGATAGTCAAAGCGCCAGTACTTTCCCGCCAAGTTCACTAGCAAATATAGGCCGCGTTCGTCGTGAAGCTTGGTCGGCTTCTCTCGCTTCTTCGAGCTACGAACTGAGGTGTCGGTGAGAGGCATGGTTGACGGTATCTGCCCTCGTCTGGGCTCCGGATACCGCCCAAAATACCGTCACGCTCGACGAGCTGTCAAGACACGTCCCGGGACGATCGGAGCCGATCCAGCCCCATTCTCCCTATGAAATAATAGTAGATATGGTACGAGCTGGAACGGCTTGGAACGTTATGGCGGTGCCGGCTGACGGAATCGAACCGCCGACCTTCGGTTTACAAAACCGCTGCTCTACCAGCTGAGCTAAGCCGGCCCGTCCACCATTCTAAATGGGGACTGTCCCCATTTAGCGGCTACTTGACGATGCGGTAGATGCGGCCGCGCTTCTTGCCGCGCGTGGGGGAGCCCTTCTTCAGCATCGAGCCGAAGTTGTGGCTGTTGTCGCCCATTTCCTTGGCGGCCTCGCGCATGCGCTGCTCGGCGAGGGTCTCGTTGGCGCGCGCGGCGCCGTACTTGCGTTTCATGGCTTCTCCTGGGGGATTACTTGACCCGGCGCAGCGTCGGCTTGCCGCCGCTCGGTTTTTTCGGGGGCTCGTTGGACGACGGCGCGGGCAGCGCGACCGGCGCTTCGCGCGGCGCCGCGGGCGCGGCCTCGGCGACCGCCTGCGTACCGGGCTTGGGCGAGTCCACGTCGAAGGTCATGCCGTGGCCGGTCTCGCGGGCGTAGACGGCGTAGACGTTCGCGACCGGCACCGAGATCTGGCGCGCGACGCCGGCGAAGCGCGCCGAGAACTCGATCAGCTCGTTGCCCATCTGCAGCTTGTGCACCGCGCTCGGGGACGCGTTGAGGGTGATTTCGCCGTTTTTCACGTATTCGGAGGGCACTTGCGTGCCCGAGTCCACCTTCACCGCGAAGTGCGGCGTGTAGCCGTTGTCCACGCACCACTCGTAGAGCGCGCGCAGCAGGTACGGCTTGGTGGCGATCTCGCTCACTTGCGCATGACTTTTTCTGACGGCGTGAGCGCCTCGATGAACGCGGGCCGCGAGAAGATGCGCTCGGCGTACTTCATCAGCGGCGCCGCGGTCTTGCCGAGCTTGATGCCGTAGTGGTCCAGCCGCCACAGCAGCGGCGCGATCGCGACGTCGAGCATGGTGAAGTCGTCGCCCAGCATGTGCTTGGTCTTGGTGAACAGCGGCGACAGCTCGATCAGCCGGTCGGTGACCTGCTGGCGCGATTTCTCGATCTGCTTCTCCTTGCCCGAGTCGAGCGAATCGATCTGGCTGAAGAGCTCGACCTCCATGTTGAACAGCATCAGCCGCGCGCGCGCGCGCATCACCGGGTCGGCCGGCATCAGCTGCGGGTGCGGGAAACGCTCGTCGATGTACTCGTTGATGATGTTCGACTCGTACAGGATCAGGTCGCGCTCGACCAGCACCGGCAGGCGGTTGTACGGGTTCATCACCGCCAGGTCCTCGGGCTTGTTGAACATGTCGACGTCGATGACCTGGAAGTCCATGCCCTTCTCGTACAGCACGAAGCGGCAGCGGTGGCTGAAGGGGCACGTGGTGCCGGAATACAGTTGCATCATGAGGCGGGGATCCTGAAAAAAGGCCGGGCGCGCGGTCGTCGCCCGGCCGTGGGTTCGGGCACGGGGGCTAGCGGACGTCCTTCCAGAATTCCGCTTTCATTGCGTAGGCGAGGACGAACAGCACGCCGAGCACGAACAGCACGACGATGCCGATCGCCTCGCGCGACTGCGCCGCGGGCTCGCCCATGTAGACGAGGTAATTGACGAGGTCGCGCACGGTGCGGTCGTAATCCACCGTGCTCATCGTGCCGGGGCTGAGCTGCGTCCAGTGCTGCACGGCGCCGCCGCCGTGCTCGCCCTCGCCTTCGGCTTCCGTGGTCTCGAGCGCGCGTACGCCCTGAAGCGACCACAAGACGTGCGGCATCGCCACATTGGGGAAGACGGCATTGTTCCAGCCGGTCGCGGACTTCTCGTCGCGGTAGAACGAGCGCAGGTAGGTGTACAGCCAGTCCGCGCCGCGCGAGCGTCCGACGAGCGAGAGGTCCGGCGGCGGCACGCCGAACCACGCCTTGCCCTGCTCCGTCGAGAGCGCGACCTTCATCGTGTCGCCGACCTTGTCGCTCGCGAGCATCAGGTTGTCGCGGATCTGCGCCTCGGTGAGGCCCAGGTCCTCGAGGCGGTTGTAGCGCATGTACTGCGCGCCGTGGCAGTTCACGCAGTAATTGACGAACGTGCGCGCGCCGGACTGCAGGCTGACGAGGTCGCGCGCGTCGATCGGCGCAGGGTCGAGCGCCTCGCCCGCCTCGCTGGCGAGCGCCACGACCGGAACGAAGGCGAGAACGAGAAGCAGTCTTTTCATGGTCGCGGCCCTCACATCGTCACCCGGTCGGGCACGGGCTTCACTTTGTCGCGCGCGGTGTACCAGGGCATGAGCAGGAAGAACGCGAAGTAGATGATCGTGCACAGCCGCGCCACCCAGGTCGCGCGATCCTTGGTGTCGAGGAAGAACGCGTTGAAGCCGAACTGCCCCCACACCGTGGTCGGTTTGACGCCGAGGTAGCCGAGGATCAGGAACACGACGACAAAGACCACGAGCGCCGCCTTCCAGTACGGCCCGCGGTAGCGGATCGACTTCACCGGCGAGCGGTCGAGCCAGGGCAGGAAGAAGAAGGCCATGACCGAGACGCCCATCGCCATTACGCCCGGAAACTGCGAATGGAACAACGGCGGCACCGCGCGCAGGATCGAATAGTACGGCGTGAAGTACCACACCGGCGCGATGTGCGCGGGCGTCTGCAGCGGATTGGCCGGGATGAAGTTGTTCGACTCGAGGAAATAGCCGCCCATCGCCGGCGTGAAGAACAGCACGGCGCAGAAGATGCCGAGGAAAACCACCGCGCCTACCGTGTCCTTCACCGTGTAGTAGGGATGGAACGGGATGCCGTCCACCGGCTTCCCGTTCGGGCCCTTGTGCTTCTTGATCTCGACGCCGTCGGGATTGTTCGAGCCCACGTCGTGCAGCGCGAGGATGTGCGCGACGACCAGCCCGAGCAGCACGAGCGGCAGCGCGATCACGTGCATCGCGAAGAAGCGGTTGAGCGTGGCGTCGGACACGACGTAGTCGCCGCGGATCAGCAGGGCCAGGTCCGGACCGATGAAAGGAATGGCGGAGAACAGGTTCACGATCACCTGGGCGCCCCAGTACGACATCTGGCCCCATGGCAGCAGATAGCCCATGAACGCTTCGCCCATCAGGCACAGGAAAATGCCGACGCCGAACAGCCATACCAGTTCACGCGGTTTGCGGTACGAGCCGTACAGCAGGCCGCGCACCATGTGCAGGTAGACCACGATGAAGAAGGCCGAAGCGCCGGTCGAGTGCATGTAGCGCACCAGCCAGCCCCAAGGCACATCGCGCATGATGTATTCG
>JBOHTC010000170.1:0-14412 GCA_050733495.1 Gemmatimonadaceae bacterium
CCCGTGACGCGAACCTTGGCCGCGTTGATGACGATCACGTTGTCCCCGGTATCCATGTGGGGCGTGTACATCGGCTTATGCTTGCCACGGATGATCTTCGCGACCTCGGTCGCCAACCGCCCGAGAACCACGCCCTCGGCGTCGACGATGTACCACTGGTGCTGGATATCCCGCGGGGTCGCGGAGTATGTCTTCATATGAAGCGGAACGTATGGAAGAGCCGGCCCCCTTTCGTTCGTGATGGGTTCCGAGCGGTTGAGTGCGACTAAGTGGTTTTGCGACAGCCTTTTAAGCTATTCGGGCAGGCCGCGCGTGTCAACGGAGTTTGTGCTCGTGCAGAAGGCCTACTCGAGCGCCACGAGCAACGCACCCTTCTCAACCGCCGCACCCGGCGCAACCTCCACGCTCTTCACAGTCCCGGCCGACGTCGCCCTCAGCTCGTTCTCCATCTTCATTGCTTCCATCACGACGACGCCCTGCCCCGCCTCGACAGTGTCTCCGGGCTTCACGTTGATGCGCACTATCAGCCCGGGCATTGGCGCCTTGATCGGCGCTGGCCCCGACGGGCCGGCGGTCGCCGCCGACAGGGCGCGTATTGCTCGCGTGCGGTCGTCGAGTGCCTCGACCTCAAACCGATATCCGTCAATCCAGAGAGTGTACCGGCCCTTGCCCTCGCGCTTCTGCTCAACGACGCGCTCCACTCGCATTCCGATCCTGACCATCCGAACGGGCGTGCGTTCAATCTCCGTTAGCTCGGCATGGACGGGTGTCTCTGTCTCGAAGACGAGTCCGTCCGCATCTATTGAGACGGATTTCTGCTCGTCATTGACCTGAACGATGTATTTCATCGGAGCTCGCCGTCGACGGGCTTGAGCTCGCATACCGTCTCGACGTGCGCAGTCTGCGGAAACATGTCGAACGCATGGACGCTCGCGATCGCGTAGCCCGGGAGTCTCGAGAGGTCGCGCCCAAGCGTCGCCGGGTTGCAGCTGACGTAAACGATCCCACGAATCGTGGCAGCATTTGCCTGCAGCACGTCGGTCACACGCCCATCGAGTCCGGCTCGCGGCGGATTGAGCAGAACCACGTCCGCCGGAAGAACCTCGCCCAGCAGATCTTCCACTTTCCCCTCGAGCGCCACCGAAGGCGCGTGAAGCTTCGCTGATGTCCATGCGGATGCGTCCGCGTCAAGCTCGATTGCAGTCACTCTTACATCCGCATCTGCAAGGGCGATGGCCGTGTGTCCTGCTCCGGAGTAGGCGTCCACAATTGTTCGTGGGCCGAATGCGCGCACGCGGTCCACGACGTATTCACGGAGAAGCTGTGCAGCACTGGCGTTCACTTGGGCGAACGAAGCGCCCGGCGTTTTGTCGACGCGTCTGTCGAACAGAAGCCGGCGGGGTTTTTCATCCGCGGGCTCCCACCACACCGCGGAAAGAGATGGCACGGCTGCTGAGAATTGTTCGCGAGCCGCCCAGCTATGGCCGCCCATCATAACCAGCGTTGGCCCACCTGAAGTAATTCGGATGCTTCCCCTTAGTTCGCCTGCGTCGGGGAAGAACGCGTCGGCCTTCATTACCTCGTGCCAAGCTGACACTACGGTTCGATCCGTGATCGGACAATCAGAGAGCGCAAAAACTCGCACCGGATCGTCGTAGGGATGAAGACCTGCAATCCACCGCTCGCCACGACGGCGAATCGCAAGCGTAAGCTTGGTCCGATAGCGCCACTCGTTCGGACTTCGCTCTATGGACGGCGCCTCGACTTTTCGCTTGCCGATTCGTTGCAACGAATCGCGGATGATCAACTGCTTCGCCGCCAGTTGCGAATCGTACGTCATGTGCTGGAGCTGGCACCCGCCGCACTTGTCGCGGGTGTAGTGTGGGCAGGGTGGATCGATTCGAGTTGGAGACGGTGTGATGACGCGGCGGAGCGTTCCCCGCGCGAAGCGGCCGCGACCCGCGATCTGGGTCGTGACCACATCACCTGGTGCTGTGCGGGGAACGAACACCACCAGTCCGTCGTTTCTGCCAACTCCATCGCCGCCTGCAGCGATTGAATCAATCGCAACGCTGACGGTAGCCATCAGTCGCGAAGCGCTTCGAGCCGACCGGCCCGTTTCCAGGCGTCCGACTCGATTTCGGTCGGTATTGCGGCGGGCATCGCGCCGGAGCTTCCGGCTCCGCTTCGCGCGGTACGATCGCGTTCAGCCAGCAGGGTCCCCGCGATAGCGGCAGTCCGGGCGGTCTCCTTTGGCGGCTGGCGCTCGAGTATCGAAGCCAGGCGTCTTTCCAGCCACTGGATGTCGATGCGCCCGGCACGGAACTCATCGTCATCCATCATTCGCACATGAAAATCCCGAGAAGTCTCCACACCGAGAATCGTAAGATCCACGAGCGCGCGCCTCATTCGTGTCACAGCTTGTGCGCGGTCGGCGGCCCAGACGATCAGTTTCCCCAGCAGCGGATCGTAGTACAACCCAACGTCACTCCCCGACTCGATACCGCCGTCCCAGCGAACTCCGGGACCGCTCGGCAGGTGCAGGTACTCGATGCGACCCGTAGACGGCAGAAAGTTGTTCGCGCCGTCTTCGCTCGTGATGCGGCACTCCATCGCCCAACCGCGCGGAACAATCTCTTCCTGCCGAAATGGGAGCTTCTCGCCGGCAGCGATCCGCAGCTGCCACTGAACCAGATCGATTCCCGTTACCAGCTCCGTAACTGGATGCTCGACCTGAAGCCGAGTGTTCATTTCGAGGAAATAGAAATCACCGTTCTGGTCGAGAAGAAACTCACAGGTGCCAGCGTTGACGTATCCGGTGGCGCGCACAGCGCGGATGGCGGTGTCGCCCATCCTCTTTCTGAGCTCGGGCGTTACCGCGATGCTTGGCGCCTCTTCGATCATCTTCTGGTGTCGCCGCTGCACCGAGCATTCACGCTCGCCCAACGACAGAACGGTCCCGTGTGAGTCCGCGAGAATCTGGATCTCCACGTGGCGCGGGCGCTCGACGAACTTCTCCAGGTAGATCGCATCGTCGCCAAACGCGCTTTTTGCCTCGCGTTGCGCAGCGTCGAATGCGCCGGCGATGTCTTTCGCCGACGACACCACGCGCATTCCCTTTCCACCGCCCCCTGCCGCGGCTTTGAGCAGGACGGGATAGCCGAATTTCTTTGCCACCTTTTCTGCTTCCTTCGAGTTGGCAAACGCCTCTGTCGTTCCCGGGACAACGGGAACGTCGTTGGCGAGCGCGAGCGTGCGCGCCGCCGTCTTATTCCCCATCGCGGCAATTGCCTCGGCGCTCGGTCCAACCCAAACCAATCCCGCATCGCGCACCGCTCGCGCAAACCACTCGCGCTCAGATAGAAATCCATAGCCGGGATGGATCGCCTCGGCGCCAGTCAGTTTCGCGGCTTCTATTATCTTGTCGCCGCGCAAATAGCTCTCGCTGGAGGGAGCGGGACCGATGGCTATTGCTTCATCTGCATCGCGGACGTGAGGAGCGCGGGCGTCTGCTTCGCTGTAGACAGCGACGGTTCTGGCGCCCAGCTCCCGGCACGCACGCATCACCCGGAGCGCGATCTCACCGCGGTTCGCGATCAGGACTTTGCTAAACACTTTCTCCGGCCACGACTACAGCGGAATGTTCCCGTGTTTCTTCGGCGGGTTTTTGTCGCGCTTGTTCTGAAGGCTCTCGAGCGCATCGATCAGCGCGGGGCGAGTGTCGCGCGGGTCGATGATGTCGTCCACGTAACCGCGACCCGCGGCGATGTAAGGGTGCGCAAATTTCTGACGATACTCCTCGATCCTGGCTTCGGTCGCCGACGCTTCGTCCCCACTCTCCGAGATCTCCTTCCGAAAGAGAATCTCGACGGCACCCTTCGGGCCCATTACCGCAATCTCCGCGGTGGGCCATGCAACGTTGAAATCTCCACGAATGTGTTTCGAGCTCATGACGTCGTAGGCGCCGCCGTACGCTTTGCGCGTAATGACCGTGAGCTTTGGAACGGTGGCCTCGCAGTACGCATAGAGCAGTTTCGCCCCGTGCTTGATTATGCCTCCGTGCTCCTGAGCAACTCCCGGCAGGAATCCGGGAACGTCTTCGAAAGTAACGAGCGGAATGTTGAAGGCGTCGCAGAAGCGGATGAATCGCGCCCCTTTGAGAGACGCATTGATGTCGAGGACGCCGGCGAGGACGGCCGGTTGGTTCGCGACAACACCGACGCTGAAGCCGCCGATATGAGCGAATCCGCAGATGATGTTGCCCGCGTAGTCACGCTGGACTTCATAGAATTCACCGTCGTCGACAACGCGGTGTATCACCTCGTGCATGTCGTACGGTTTATTCGCGTTGTCCGGAACCACGTCGAGGAGCGCCTCGTCGCGGCGTAAACGTGGATCGGTGCCTGTTCCGCGCGGGGGGTCGCCGAGGTTGTTGGAGGGAATGAACCGGAAGAGATCGCGAATGCGCTGCATGCACTCGGGCTCCGAATCGCAGGCGAAGTGCGCGACGCCGGACGTCTCCGAGTGGGTGTCGGCGCCTCCCAGCTCCTCCATCGTGACGTCTTCATGCGTCACCGTCTTCACCACGTTCGGTCCCGTAACGAACATGTATGACGTCCCCCGGACCATGTATGTGAAGTCCGTTATCGCTGGCGAATAGACGGCTCCGCCCGCGCACGGCCCGAGGACGGCGGAAATCTGAGGAATCACTCCTGAGGCGAGCGTGTTGCGCAAAAAAATCTCCGCGTAACCGCCGAGCGATACCACGCCCTCCTGGATGCGGGCGCCTCCCGAGTCGTTGAGTCCGATCACGGGGGCGCCGTTTCTCATCGCCAGATCCATGATCTTGACGATTTTTTCAGCGAATGCTTCGGAGAGCGATCCGCCAAAGACGGTGAAGTCCTGGGAGAAAACGTAGACCAGCCGTCCGTCGATCTTCCCGTGGCCGGTGACGACGCCGTCACCATAGTATTTTTGCGCCTCGAGGCCGAAGTCGGTCGAGCGATGGACGACGAACCTGTCCAGCTCCACGAACGACCCTTCGTCCAGCAGTAGGTCCAGCCGCTCGCGCGCTGAAAGCTTCCCCTTCTCGTGCTGAGATTTGAGCCGCGCTTCGCCGCCACCTAGCTCGGACTCCGCGCGACGCCGCTCCAGGACCTCCAGCTTCTCTCGCATCGTCATAGAAGCGAAAAGCTAACTCCCTCTGTAAGGGGCATCTAGCGTGCGCTGGCGAGCGACTCCAAGCGCGGGCATGGGCGAAGACGCCAAAAAACTGTGGCGGTAGATGGCCCGATGTCACACTTTAGCGAAGGTCTACACACTCAGGAAGGAGGCGACGATGTCACTTAACGGAAAGCACGCGCTCGTCACTGGCAGCTCCCGCGGAATCGGGCGCGGCATCACGCTCAAACTCGCTGAGAGCGGCGCCAAGGTGGCAATCCACTACGTGCAGAACGAAACAGCGGCCAAGGATACCCTCGCCCAGGTTCGCAAACGTGGGAGTGATGGGTTCATCGTCAAGGCGGACGTCATGCAACAGGACGAGATCAAAGCGATGTTTCGCAAGGTCGCCGCGGAATTTGGAGGACTGGACATCTTCGTGAGCAATGCTCGTCCCGAGGCGGCTACTTTTTTTCAGGCGCCTATGGACATCACCCTCGAAGCCTGGGACACCGCACTCAACTCGCAGGCGAAGGCGTTCCTCGTCGCGGTCAGAGAGGCAATACCGTTGATGCAGAAGGGCGGTAAGATCCTCGCCATCACCTACGCCGAAGGGAGCCGGACCGGCGGGCTGCAGCCGTGGGTCGGAATGGGTTCGGCGAAAGCGGCGCTGGAGTCGCTCGTGCGGTATTTCGGTGTGGCGCTGGCCAAAAAAGGGATCACTGTCAACGCGATCAGCCCCGGCTGGACCAATGACAGCGTGCTGAATACGCTCCCCCAACAAGTGCAGGACCTCATCACGAATTGGCACGTGCGCGGCTGGACACCGATGGGGCGTCTTGGAACTCCGGCGGACATTGCGGGCGTGGTAGATATGTTCTGCTCGAAAGAGGCCGACTGGATTACAGGTCAGGTGATTTATGCCGACGGGGGCGCTTCATTGATGAATGCCGGCGTGCCCACGGAGATCCAGATCGGGTAGCAACCGGCGCGGCTCAGGCGTTGCTATTATTCCAGGTGTAGTTGTTCGTCTCAAGCACACCCGTCCAAATTGACTGCACCTAGAAAACGACCCCGCAAGCCGCGCAAACGCGCGCGGCGCCGTCCGGCGCAGCACCACACGTCGCTCCCCACGAGCCGAAACGCGTACATGGAAACGCGGCAGTGGCTACTCGACCGTCACGGGCCGGTTTGCGCCTACTGCGAGAGGCGCGTGACCGCCAGGGCGATAACAATGGACCACGTGACGCCTCGCAAGGGCAAGACGGCGTACGACCGACGCGACAACCTGGTCCTCGCCTGCCCAGAGTGCAACGCCTTGAAGGCGGATCAACCCTTTTTGGCATTTCTGCTCGCGCGACGATCGAGAGCAGCCAGTTTGCTTCGCTACGGATCGCATCTGAGTCCGATGCTGCTCGATCTGGCGAAAGAGATCGCGGGCCCGGAAGCCGCCGCACGCGCGGCGCGACTAGCCGATCCGGACTATCCCTACCTCGACTAGGATCCCGTCGGCTTGAGCTCTTCGTCTCGGCCGGACGGGGGCGCGGGCTCCGTAACGGCGGCGGCGCTACCAGGGTCCGCGGCTGCTGGAGCTTCACCGGAGACGAGCTCCGGCGGCTTTTTGTAGCGACTCGCCGCGAGTCGACGCTTTTGCGGCTTGAGTCGCGCCTTGATGAAGTTGAGGACCTCCGTCTCGTGCTGACGCAGTGTCGGTCCGCGCGATTTGCGCTTGCTCCATTTCCGTTCCGGAGTGGGCGGGAGAATGGATCCCTCGAGATACGCCTCGATCAGCACTGGGTGGATGTAGTACTTCCGGCAAACACTCCTCGTATTGCCTAGTCGTTTGGCGGTCAGGTCCACGGCGGCGACGACATTTCGCTCGGCTTCGCGTCGAGTCTCGGCCGGCCCGATTTGCCGAAGCGCTTCTGCGGCGAGCATCGTTCCGGCCCACGTTCGGAAATCCTTCGCGGTGACGTCCCGACCCGTTATCTCCTGGAGATACGCGTTCACATCCTCGGCCTGCACCGTCTGCCGCTTTCCGTCGTCGTCCAGATACTTGAAAAGTTCTTCGCCGCGCAGCTCCTGACACCGCTGGACGATGCGCGCTATGCGCCGGTCCGTAACTGACACTGCGTGCTGGATCCCGCTCTTGCCGCGGAACTCGAAGCGCAGCTTGTGTCCCACCACCGCGACGTGCCGGCGTTTGAAAGTCGTCAGCCCGTACGACTTGTTTGCCTTGGCGTACTCGTCCGATCCGATTCGGATCAGAGTGGTCTCCAGGAGCCACACCACGGTCGCCATGATCTTGTCGCGCGCAAGTCCCGGGAGCTCGATGTCACTTTCAACTCGCTCGCGGATCTTCCACAGCACGTCACTCAGCTCGAACATCCGCTCGAACTTGGTGCCGTCGCGATGTTGCCTGAATCCCGGATGGTATCGGTACTGCTTTCTTCCGCGGCCGTCGCGCGCGGTCACCTGCAGGTGTCCGTCTTCATGCGGGCAGATCCACACCTCGGTCCACGCCGGGGGAATGACGAGCGACCGAAACCGCTTCAGGAGATCGGGCGAATTTATGATCACGCCTTCCGGGTCGAGATACCTGAACCCGCGGCCGTGCCGGTGCCGTCGAATGCCCGGCATGGCGTCGGTGACGTAACGAAGACCCGCCGCGAAAGCGGTCTCCTCATATTCGCGTGATACAGACTGTCCCAGGGTTCCTCCGGATACGCGCCTTGGTGGTCACGACCTCAGCCACCGGCTGAGGTTGGGGCGTCGTGTATGGGACGCTAGAGGCGCTTTCCGGCAACGCTCCTTAAGCCAGTTAGTGCACTGGACTCGCGATTTACGCACCCGAGGCTATAGAAGACCAGGATTCGGATACCACCGCGAATCAGCTCCTGGAATCCGGGCTAATCGAGCTCGTCCAACCTCCGAAGCGGCGGAATCCTCCACGCCGTTATCCCGACAACCCCCAGTGTGACGACTCCGCCAAAAATTACGGATCGAACAGTGCCGAGCAGCTTCGCGGCAACACCGGACTCGAATGATCCAATTTCGTTCGACGAGCCGATAAAGATTTGACTCACCGCCGAGACTCTTCCAAGAAGATGTTGGGGCGTTCGAAGTGTGAGCAGCGTCGACCGTATCACGACGCTGACGTTATCGAGCATGCCGCTGATTACCAAGAGCGCGAGCGAGAGCCAGAACGAGCGCGACAGCGCGAACAGAATCCACGAGGCTCCAAATCCTGCGACGCAGAGAAACAGGGTTGGCCCCGCCCTTCGCAGCTTCCTATGAACCAGCAGAACGGAGATCAAGACCGCGCCCGCCGCCGGGGCCGCGCGCAAAACGCCAAGCGCTTGCGGCCCGGCGTGCAGAATATCGGACGTAAAGATCGGAAGCAGTGCTGGCGCTCCACCGAAGAATACCGAGAATAGATCGAGCAGCTGCGCGCCCAGAAGCTCGCGCTGGGTAAGTAGAAAGCGAATCCCAATCGTGAGGTTCTGCCCGATCGTTCCCTCGTCGGCCACTCGGGGATGGCGCGTGTAGCCAATTCGAGTGAAGAGGATGAGGGCGATTGCGCAGAGGATCGCCTCGAGGATGTAGGCGAGCTTCGCTCCCGAAAAGCCGTAGATGATTCCCCCGATGGCGGGGCCTACGACCGCGGCGAACTGCCATAGTGACGACCGCCAGGTAACCGCGTTCGTGTAGGTCTCGCGCGGGACAATCTCCGCTCCAAGCGCTGTGCGCGCGGGCTGCAGAAAACTCCGAGCGAGACCGCTCGCGCTCACGACCACGAAAATGGGCCACACTCTGCCCGTAAGAAAGCGATCCGACCGGAGGGTGACGATCAGGAGCGCCGCCGCGCACGCAACCTGGATTCCGATCGCGATCAGTGAGAGGCTTTTTCGATTGTGCCGATCGGCGATGTGTCCGGCATACAGCGCCGCGGCAATGAACGGTAGGGCTTCGGCCAATCCGACGAGGCCGAGTGAGAGTGGGTCCTTGGTTAGCGCGTACACTTGCCACGCCACGACTGTCGCCTGAATCTGCGTTCCCAGGGTGAGAGCAACCGTGCTCGCGACGTACCACAGGAAATTTGGATTCCGGAGTGAGACGTACGGATCGTGTCGATCTGTCGTTGGCGGAATTGTGGCGGGCGATTGAGAACGACGGGTCATTTTCACGGAGTGAAACTAAGGCAATCAGCCAGTGGCGCATCGAGGCCGCGCACATTTTATATTGAACTGACCCAGGAAACGGAGGACGAATTGGCGCAAGCCGTAAGAGCGACGAAGCCAGAGCAGACGGAGTTCCTTCCATATTACGGCAGGTACATCGAGCGTGTAGGCAAAGGCGATATCATCGACACCTTGACCGAGCAAATGAAGGAGACACAATCGCTGCTGCGCAGCATTGCTCCCGCGATGGCGACACACCGTTACGCGCCCGCCAAGTGGACCATCAACGAAGTGATCGGGCACGTGATCGACGCTGAACGAGTATTCGCCACGCGAGCGCTGCGATTTGCGCGTCGCGACCAGCAGCCGCTCCCGGGGTTCGAGCAGGATGATTACGTACGCGCCGCGAAGGCCAACGCGTATCCTCTCGCCGAGCTCGCATCAGAGCTCGATGCCCTGCGGCAAGCGAACATATTCTTTTTCAGGCACCTCGACGAAGACGCGTGGGCTAGGAGAGGAATCGCGAGCGGAGCCGAGGTCACCGTTAGAGCGCTGGCGTACATCATCGCCGGTCACGAGCTGCACCACCGCCAGATCCTTCGGACGCGTTACCTGGTCAACGCCTGATCGCGCAGTGACTACACGCCGTCAACGGTGGCGGCAGAGTCGATCAGTGCGCGGCTTATGTCAAAGGGTGCAACTCCGTGGATCGCCGGACTCGAAGCCGCGCTTGAAGGACGCCGACATCTGTGCCGCCGACCATGCGTGAAGGAGTCGACCGGAGTGCGGGTAAAGCAAAAAACCCGCCGCGCGCCTACGCTACGAGCTCAGCGTGCTTGTGCCAATCGATGGCGGTAAGCGCCTCAGCCACCAGCGGATCGAAATGACTGCCGCTGCCGCGCTTGATCTCCGCGAGCGTTTCCTCTATTGACCACGCGAGGCGGTAGGGCCGGTCATGGGTGAGCGCATCGAGGAAGTCCGCAACCGCGACGATCCGCGCTTCGAGTGGAATGCGCTGGCCAGAGGTGCGATGCGGATATCCGGAACCGTCCCACCACTCGTGGTGGCTCAGTGCAATGCGCTGTGACATTCGCACGAGCTCTGACCTCCCGTTTGAGAGCATGCGTGCACCGATCACGGTGTGGGCTTTCATGATCTCGAACTCCTCAGTGGTGAGCGGGCCGGCTTTGAGGAGAATGTTGTCCGGGATTCCGACCTTTCCTATGTCGTGAAGCGGTGCGCCTCGTCCAATCAGATGCACCGTAGCAGCGGGTAGTCCGACTGCCTCAGCGAGCATCGCCGAAACGGTGCCCACGCGCTTCGTGTGCTCACCCGTATCGTCGTCGCGGAATTCGACGGCGGCCGCGAGACGCTCCAGGACTTCCAGCTGCGATTGCTCGAGCTCGCGGGTGCGCTCGGCTACTCTTTGCTCGAGCTCTGAATTCTGGTTCTTCAAAGTCTGATGGAGGAACTTGGTTTCGAGGAGGTTTCTAATGCGGAGTAAGACTTCCGCAGAGTCGAAAGGCTTGCCGACAAAATCTTTGGCGCCGAGCGCGAGAGCGCGGCGTTTCGTTTCCGCACCGTGATCGGCGGTCAGCATGATGACGGCAAGGTCATCACCGCCCCGCTCCGGTGCGAGGAGGTCGGACAAAACCTCGAAACCATCCTTGCCACCCATGTGAAGGTCGAGCAGGACTAGATCGGGCTTGAACTGGGCCTGAATCGTCGGGACATTCTCCGGATTCGTCGTCGACGCAATGTGATCGTAACCGGCACGCTCGAGGATTCTCGCCAGAAGGCGGATGTTCTGCTCCTGGTCGTCGACGATGAGAATCCGCGCCGGATGTCCGCTGTCGTCACCGCTCGCCTGAATCACGCTATGCCGATTTGGTTGAAGGCTTCGCAAGGACCGCTTTCACCGCCGCGCACAGCGACTCCGCAGTAAACGGCTTCTGCAGGAAATCCGATTCCGATGAACGGATACCCCGTCGCAGGATCTCGTTGTCGGTGTACCCGGACATGAACAGCACGCGGACGCCTGGGCTGAGCTCGTGGAGCTCGTCGACCATCCCGCGCCCCCCAAGAGTGGGCATCTCGACATCCGTGACGACGAGATCGATCTCGCCGACTTCCTCTGCGGCGATTCGCAGAGCCATCGCCCCATCGGATGCTTCGAGGACCCGATACCCCGCTTGCGAGAGCACGCGCTTCCCAAGTTTGCGCAGCGCCTTCTCGTCGTCGACGAGAAGGATTGTCTCCGATCCCGTCGGCGCGCCGTGTTTGAGTCGTCTCACGCCGCTCGATCTCGCGTCCTCCGACGCACGCGTGGCGATTTCCGCCGCAGTCTCTTTGATAGGCGAACCAGGGAGTGGCACGGCAACGCCGCGATCCAGACCGGTTGGCTGCGGCAGCGAACGCCTACTGGTTAGAAGGAGTTTTTTCGTGAGCGCTTCGGCGCGCTCTGCGGCCATTCTGATGTCGACGGCCTCGGCGCTCGACATTTTCGCGTCCTTCAGACTCGCCTCTATCAGATCGGCGTTCATCCGAATGACGGTGAGCAAATTATTCAGCTCGTGCGCCGCCTTCCCTGCGAGCTCCGCGAAGACGTGAAGCTCCTGAGTCTTTAGCGCGACCATCTCTTCAGAGGACCCGGCGGTGCTGAGGTCCTCGATCGCCAGCAGGATCTTTCGATCACTTGGCTCCGCAGACGGCACGAGGCGGGCGCTCAGCCAGAGCGTGGACTTCCCGCCCTGCTTCTCGTCGTGGATAAGCTCGAAATGGTCTGACTGCGGCTCTCCCCCGAGTACTGCTTCCAGCATCGAACGCAGCTTGGCGTCCCAGTCTCTTCCACCAAGCTGATAAACCTTGTGGCCCGCGCATTCTTCCGGGGCCAGCCGGAACATCGCGTAAAACGCCTTGTTCGCCGCACGGACGGTGAGGTCGGGATCAAGGATGAGCAGGGCTTCGTGCGGAGAACCGGTGCTGATCATTAGCTCTTGAGATGGATCGCTGCGTGGAAGAGTCGGAGTCCTGCCCAATTATGACGATTCCCGCATGCCCGGCGTATCGGGCGGTTTGGCATAGCCGCTGCCATGAATGAAGTGCTGGGCCGATACGCGGCATCCAACCAGGAGAACCAATGGCCGATTTCACCAAGAACACGATCGCCGACATGGCGCAGGACAAGCCTGACATCAACTTTGGCACCTCGGGCAGCATGCACGAGATCGACTGGCCAATGGAGGATGAATACTGGCAGGCGAACTACCACGCACGCCCGTACGCCCGAGCTGATCGCGGCTACGACTACTATCGAAGTGCATACAGGTACGGTGCGGAGTCGGCGGGTCGCTTCGCCGGAAAGCACTGGGATTCCGTAGAGCCGGCTCTGGAGAGCGGATGGGCAGCATACCGGGCCGACGCGAAGAACGCGTGGCAGGATATTAAGGAGGCGGTACGCGATGGCTGGGATCGAGTCACAGACCGATCGTAACGTGAGGACACCTATACAAAAGCCCGCCTCTCTCAAGAGGCGGGCTTTTGTTCATTTGAATATCTGAGCTACGCCGGCTCTTCGATGAACGAGTCGGGCGGCGCCGGAATGGGATCCGACATGTTGTAATCGTCGGACTCCATCGGAATCACCTTGGAAGGCGTCTCCGGGCGCGGCGGCTGTTCCTCGGGAATTCCCGTCACGGCGAGGACGATGCGCCGGTGGATCGGATCGACCTCGAGCACTCTGAGGTCGAGATTCATCGTCTCGTAGACGATGTCCGCGGGGCTGTTTACCGGCTGGCCAAAATTGAGCTGGCTAACCGGAACGAAGCCTTCGATGTCGTTCCCGATGTCGACGACGACGCCCTTGTCCATCAACCGCACGACCTTGCCGCGCAGCTCGGTGCCGACCGGGTAGGTCTCCCCGATGCGAAGCCACGGGTCTTCGGTCGCCTGCTTGAGGCCGAGCGAGATACGCTTGTTCTCAGCATCTACGTTCAAAATCACAACATCTACCGAATCACCCTTCTTCACGACTTCGGAAGGATGCTGGACACGCTTGGTCCACGACATGTCGGAGATGTGGATCAAGCCATCGATGCCCGGCTCGATCTCCACGAACGCGCCAAAGCTGGTGAGATTTCGCACCTTGCCGTTGAGACGCGTGCCTACCGGGTACTTCTCCGGGAGCATCATCCACGGATCCTGCTCTGTCTGCTTCATGCCGAGGGAGATCTTCTCTTCGTTCGGATCGACCTTGAGCACGACCGCTTCGATCGCTTCACCGATTGAAACGAGCTTCGACGGATGACGAACGTTGCGCGTCCAGCTCATCTCGCTGATGTGAACGAGACCTTCGATTCCCGGCTCGAGCTCGATGAACGCGCCGTAGTTGGTGATCGACACGACCTTGCCCGACACGCGAGTACCAACGGGATACTTCTCGGCGACGTCCTTCCACGGATAGCTCTGGAGCTGCTTGAGGCCGAGCGAGATGCGCTCGCGATCCCAATCGATGTCCAGGACTTTGACTTCGAGCTCCTGACCGATGTGCACCATCTCGGACGGATGCTGAATGCGTCCGTAAGACATGTCGGTGATGTGGAGCAAACCGTCGACGCCGCCAAGATCGATGAACGCGCCGAAGTCGGTGATGTTCTTGACCACGCCTTTGCGCACCTGATCTTTCTGCAGCTCCTTCATCAGCTTCTCGCGCTTGCCGGCTCTCTCCTGCTCGAGGATCACTCGACGCGAGACAACGATGTTGCGGCGGCGCTTATTGAGCTTGAT
This sequence comes from Gemmatimonadaceae bacterium, assembly GCA_050733495.1. Classification (GTDB taxonomy): domain Bacteria; phylum Gemmatimonadota; class Gemmatimonadetes; order Gemmatimonadales; family Gemmatimonadaceae; genus UBA4720. Next base: position 14,127 of record JBOHTC010000170.1, read on the forward strand.
GATCTTGAAGTCGAAAGTCTGACCGAGCAGCTCGTCGACGTTCGGAACGCGACGGAGCGCGATCTGCGATCCAGGGAGGAATGCATCGACACCCATGAGATCGACGACAACGCCGCCCTTGATCTTCTTGATCAGCGTGCCGCGCACCGGCTCGTCGTTCTCGTAGGCAACGCGAATGCGCTCCCACACGCGCATGAAGTCGGCTTTCTTCTTCGTCATCACGACGGAACCTTCCTGTTCCTCGAGGTGCTCGAGCAGAACTTCGACTTCGTCTCCCGCCTTGAGG
>JBOHTC010000171.1:0-34287 GCA_050733495.1 Gemmatimonadaceae bacterium
CGTGAGCAACCCCGTTCAAGAGAGCCGATAGTGCCCCCCTACACAGACCGCCTGCTGAGTCTTCCCGAATATCCCCTCGCAAAAATCCCCGAACAGAAGCGCGAGCTCATCGCTCGCGGTATGGACGTCATCGACCTTGGCGCGGGCGACGCCGATCTCTCGCCGCCTCCCGCCGTGATCGAGCGAATCACCGAGGCGGTGCGTATTCCGACGATGAGCCGCTACGGATTTGCGCTCGGATTACTGGAGTATCGAGAAGCAGTCGCGCGCTTCATGAAGCGCCGGTTCGGCCAGGATTTCCATCCTATCAAGGAGATCGTCCCTCTCATTGGATCAAAGGAGGGAATCTCGCACCTCGCTTTCGCCTACCTGAACAAGGGCGATTACGCGATCGTGCCCGAGCCCGGCTACAACGCGTACCTCGGTGGGACGCTCCTCGCCGAAGGCATTCCTTACAAGTACCCGCTCAGACCGGAGAACGGCTTCCTCGTCGATCTCGACAAGATTCCGGCGGACATCCTGAAGAAAACGAAGGTGCTGTACCTCAATTATCCCAATAATCCGACCTCGGCCATTGCTCCCGTAGAATACCTCGAGGAGATCGTTCGCCGTTGCAAGGAACTCGATATCCTGCTGGTGTATGACAACGCCTATTCCGAGCTCGCCTACGACGGCTACGTGCCGCCAAGCATCTTCGAGATTCCTGGCGCACGGGATGTCGCGATCGAGTTCCACTCGATGTCAAAGACCTACAACATGACCGGGTGGCGCTGCGGCTGGGCGTGCGGAAAGGCGGAGTTCGTCGGCGCGGTTGCAAAGGTGAAGTCGTTCATCGACACGGGGACATTCATGGCAATTCAGGCAGCCGCTGCGACCGCACTAGACGATTGTGTCAACTGGATTCCAAAGAACGTCGCGGAATTCACACGGCGCCGTGACGCCGCCGTCGACGCCTTCTCGGAAGCCGGATTCCCATGCGTTCCGCCCAAGGCGACGATGTACCTCTGGTGTCCGCTTCCAAAAAACATTCCGAGCGCCGTTTTTGGCGAGCGGCTGCTTCAGGATGAAGGAGTCGTGGTGCTTCCGGGCTCCCTGTTCGGACCGGGCGGCGAAGGATTTTTCCGCGTCTCGTTCATTACTTCGCCGGAGCGTCTCCGCGAAGCGGCGACGCGCGCAGGGCGGGTTCTCAAGAAGCTCGTGGGGCAAGCCGGAGACAGCAGCCGAGCTGGCGTGCGCCAGCAAACGGGCGCTGGAATGGCCCGAGCCTGATGATCTTCCGGCGCGTCGCAAAGGCCGACACGGAGAAGAAAAGGCTTTCCACGCCTTTTCTTCTCTCCGTTGGCGTGCATTTGGTTGTGGCGATCGCGCTCATGCAGATGCTCATCTTGAATGGCGATTTTTCTTTACAGAAGAATCGCAGTCCGAGCGTCGAGCAGCACGTTGGTTTCGTCAGTATCGCCAACGGCGGTGCAAAGAAGCCCGTGGCCGGTCGAAATGGCGGGGACGGAAGGCCGGCAACGCCGCGAGAGATTCACGTCGTGGCGCCAACATCGGTTCCGACTGAGATCTCGGTTCCCACGGGGCCGGTGAAGAAAGTGGAGGAAGAGGGAAGTGGTCCCCTCGTCGGAACCGGCGGACCAACGCGGGGTGTCCGGCCGCAGTACTCCGATCCCCGCGTGTGGGAGCCGCCCGGCCGGGTAGTGAGCGCGCCGAAAACGGTGAAAGAGACGATCGACAGCCTGATCGCGGATGCGATCGGCCCATACAACGATTCTATCGCCGCCGCCGCCGGCAAGCGCGATCCGACCGACTGGACCATCGACAAGGGCGGCTACAAGTGGGGAATCGACAGGCGGGCAATCCGCCTTGGGCCAGTGTCGATCCCGACGGCACTGCTCGCAATGCTGCCCCTCAACATCCAGGGAAACCCGACGACGATGGAGCGTGATCGCTCGTTCGCGAGCATGAACAGCGACATCGCGTGGCACGCGAGGCAGGCGATCAACGAAGCCGACTTCATGAAGGCCGTCCGCAGCATCCGCGAGCGCAAGGAGCGCGAGCGCGCGGCAGCGCTTGCCGGATCATCGTCTACAAAAGACGGGACGAGCGATCAGAAGCCGCACGACTGACCGCTCGCGCGTCGGTCCCCCGTCACCAAAAACCGCTTGACCCAAGGAAGGCTCGCCATTCCAACCCCACCATTTACACGCTATTGCTAATTTTCCAGCATGTGCTAGATTTGCAGCAGTTAGTGACCGTTTCCACCGGATTCAGAGGGTTTGGTAGATGATTCATGAGAGCGAGCTCGAAGGCCTCAGTCGCCGAGAACGACAGATAATGAATTTGCTCTTCCAGCGCGGAAAAGCGTCGGTGGGAGAAGTCATGGATGGAATCCCAAATCCGCCCGGATACTCCGCCGTACGCGCCACTCTGCGCACTCTGGAGCAGAAAGGTCGCGTCGCGCACGAGGAGGACGGGCGAGCTTACGTCTATCGTCCCACCGTGAGACGCGATGCCGCTCGTCGTTCGGCTCTTACTCACGTGCTCAGGACCTTCTTCGACAATTCAGCAGAGGACGCTGTAGCGGCGCTCCTCGAGCTAAGAGGGCCAAAGCTCACCGAGGCGGAGCTCGAGCGAGTCTCGCGTCTCGTCGATAACGCAAAAAAGGAGGGACGTTAAGATGCTCTCCTCGTTTCTAGCGCGTGGTTTCGTCCTGCAAGGCGCTCTTCCGATCCTTGTCGATACGGCGCTCAAGGGCGCGATCCTTATAGCCATCGCGGCAATCGCGGCATATGCGCTCCGCAATCGCTCGGCAGCCTCGCGCCACGCGGTGTGGACGGCGGCCGTGGTTGGCCATATCGCGATTCCCGCCCTGGTGCTTCTGCTTCCAGCGTGGACGATGCCGATACTGCCGACGGCAAACTGGATGCAGCCTAACGCGCCGACGGCGGTCGCCAACGTCGGCGTTCCAATCGGATCGATCGTTTCGACCACTAAGGCAGCTACGCCTTTGTCGGCGCGCACAACAAAGCCGTCGGGAACGACTCCGGTTTCTATCTCTGGCGCAGAGCCTGCAAGTCCGACCAAAGGCGCACCCGATCTCGGCAGCGCATCCGTGACCACACCGGCGCGCATTTCTAAAATCCAGATATTTGCTCTCGCATGGTTCCTCGGCGCGATAGTCGTTCTTCTGCGTCTCGCCGCCGGCACGTGGAGGGTTGGACAGCTCGCGCGCGAAGGCGACCGAGTCGAAGACGGTGTCTGGCTCTCGCTGACTCAGCGCCTCGCGAATCGCCTTGGCGTAACGCGGCCGCTCACGCTTCTTCGCGGCAGCAGGCTGGCCGTTCCAGTCACTTGGGGCGTGCTTTATCCAGCAGTGTTGCTACCGAAGGATGCAGACACCTGGCCTGAAGAAAGGCGCCGGTTCGTGCTGGTCCACGAGATGGCTCACGTCAAACGCTTCGACGCGCTGACTCAGCTCATTGCGCAAATCGCAATCGCTCTGTTTTGGTTCGATCCGCTTGTGTGGATCGCCGCACACCAGATGCGGGTCGAGCGGGAGCACGCGTGCGATGACTATGTGTTGCGCGATGGAACCACGCCATCCCTTTATGCGGGAGAATTGCTCGAGATGGTTCGCTCCATTGGAACGCGACGGCACGATCACGCAGCTCCGGCGTTCGCTGCTCTCGCGATGGCGCGGCGCTCGGAGTTCGAGGGTCGAATGCTGGCGATTCTCGACCCAAAGCTGGATCGACACACTTTGAACCGTCGAGGCACAATGATGACCGCGGTGGTCGTCGCGCTGCTCACGCTCCCGCTGGCCGCCTGGCGTCCCTTCGAACAGCCCAGGGCTACGCAAGACGAATTTCCGAAATCCTTCAAGATTTCGTTCGTTGATCCGAGTGCGCCGAGCGCGGCGTCGGTGACGTCCCCGCTTTCCGCATCATCGGCGGCGCCGGCTGGTAGCGCCTTTAGTCCCACACCGACGCCTGGGTGGTCGAAGCAGCGGTCGGGCCAGGCATGGGCATGTGACAACGCATCCTCGTCCGGCCACACAGGCACGCACGTCAATGTGACCCAGGATGTCTCCAATCAGATCATTCAGTACATGTCGACGACAGGCGCGCGTTGCGCTGAGGCGTCGGTGATCGGGCCGGCGAAATTCTCACCCGACGAAACGCACATCGCGCAGCTTTCTCCCGGCGGATTTGCAAGGTTTCGCGAGCGCACCGCTACGTCGGACCGCTCCGTATCAGTAGTGCCGGTTGGCGACGGATCCCTTTCCTACAGTGCAACGCTTGCTGGCCGCGCCGTTCCGTTCGATGACGCGATGCAGCGCTGGTTATCGGGCTTCCTGCCGGAAGTTCTCCGCGAAGCCGCCATCAACGTGCCCGAGAGGGTTGCGCGTCTTCGCGCGCAGGGTGGCGTGCCAGCAGTGCTGAGAACTATCGCTGAGATACATAGTGTTGGTGCGCGAGGTGCTCACTATCGCGCGCTGCTAAAAGGAGCGCCGCTGTCCGCAGCGGACGCTGAAAAAGTTGCCATTCAGGCGCCGGCCGATCTGGCATCCAGCTCTGGGGAGCTCAGCTCCATCATCCGGGAGCTGCCAGAAAGCGTGATGCACGACCCTGCGGCGCGGCAGGCATTGGCTGCAGCTCTTCCTCGCATCCAGTCGAGTGGAGACAGAGTGAGCACGTTGGAGATACTCGCGCCGAATGCCGACGCGGAGCTGCTGGTGCTCTTGGCGAAGGCGGCGGAAGATCTCCCCTCGAGCGGTGACAAAGCGAACTTTTTGACAACGACCGCTGCGGAATATCTCGCAACTCCGAGGGAATCGCTGCGGACCGCGTACTTCAAAGCGGTCTCGACGGTGCCATCGAGTGGCGACATGGAGAACGTTCTCATTTCAGCGATGCCATACGGCCACGCCGATCCCGATATCGCTTTGCTTGTGATCGACGCGACGAAGGGCATGGGGTCGAGTGGTGATGTCGCGAACGTACTCATTAGCCTGGTTTCGGAACGAGTAATTCAACCAGGCGCGACTGCTGCGACTCTGGCGCTGATTAACAGAGCTTCTACTCTTGGCTCGAGCGGCGATCGAGCCAACGTGCTCATCTCCGTCGCGACGCAAAAACTGCTCACGACGCGCGAGCTGAAGGACGCGTTCGTAAAGGCCGCGATGGCCGTTCCGTCGGAGGGCGACCGTGCGAATGTGCTGGCGGCAGCCGCCGGTGACCGGTGACAAGGATGGGGCTGTCTTTCACTCGTAGCAGGAAAACGAGCGCCGGCTAAGCCGGCGCTGAACGGAGGGTTTCATGGGCTATCGCAATGGGATTTTCACGCCGTCAAGTGCTAGAAAACTAGCATTTGCAGCGATGTTGGTTGCGACTACACAGTCGCGCGCCCAAACCGTGCTGACGGGACATCAAACGGACGCTGCGCCGAGCACGACTCTCGGTCGGGCGAGCGCCGTGTTCACGAGCACCCCACCGGTAATCGACGGGCGCGACGACGACCCAATCTGGAAGGGTGCGACCGCCATCACCGGCTTCCGCGTATTCGATCCCCAAGAAGACGGCGATCCCAGTTTCCAGACCGAGGTCAAGGTCGCGTACGATGCGGGCAGTCTGTACATCTTCGCCCGGATGTTCGACCCGCATCCCGATAGCATTGTGTCTCTCTTGTCCCGGCGCGATGTGAAGACGCCGAGCGAACAGATCAAGGTGATGATCGACTCCTACCACGATCGTCGCACCGGATACGAATTCGCCGTCAATCCGGCCGGTGTAAAGCGCGACTACTATACGTACAACGACTCGCAGGAAGACGCGACCTGGGACGCGGTTTGGGACGTCGCCACGCGCATAGACTCTCTTGGGTGGACAGCCGAATTCCAAATCCCGCTCAGTCAGATCCGCTATCCCAGAGAAGCGGAAGACACCTTCGGATTCATGGTGATGCGTGACATCGTACGGACGGGAGAGCGCGATAGCTGGCCGCTCTACCGGCGGTCGAAAAGCGGGATCGCGTCACAGTTCGGAGAGCTCGCTGGTCTGCGTGGGCTCGGGTCGTCCCATCGTTTGGAGGTCGCGCCCTACGCAGTCGCGAAGAACGTGAGCATTCCGCAGCTCTCCGGATTTGGACGGGCCGAAAAGCAGACTATAGGCGGCGACCTGAAGTACGGCGTGACGTCGAACCTCACGCTCGACGCAACAGTGAACCCCGATTTCGGCCAGGTGGAAGCGGATCCCGCGCAGCTGAATCTCACGGCATTCGAGACGTTCCTACCCGAGCAACGGCCATTCTTTCTCGAAGGCACCGGAATTTTCAACTTCAACGGCGATCCGTCGCGGCTGTTCTACTCGCGAAGAATCGGCCGGGCCCCGCAACTCTCCGGTCTGGTTAGCGATCCGAACGCGGACATTCCCGCGGCTACAACCATACTCGGCGCCGCGAAGCTTACGGGTCGGCTCGGCAGCGGCACTTCACTCGGGAGTCTCTTCGCGATGACGGGCGAACGTGCGATCGGTCCAACGGTGATCGAGCCGCGTACGGAGTACGGAGTTCTGCGCGCGTCACAAGACTTCCGGAACGGGGAGTCTGGCGTGGGTACCATACTCACTTTCGTCGACCGGCAGGTTGACGGGGAGGCCGCGCAGTTTCTTCGCCGCAAGGCCGTCGTTGGCGGAATCGACGCGCGTCATCGTTTCATGGACGGTCGATACAGCCTGTCAGGCTCGTTGGCCGCGAGTGCAGTGAGTGGCACCGCCGCAGCAATCGATCGCACCCAACAGAATGCAGTCCACTACTACAATCGGCCCGACGCCGGCCTGCCCTACGATTCACTGCGCACGTCTCTCGCAGGCACGGACGTCCAGCTCAAAGCAGCCAAGGTCGCCGGGACGTTCACTTACGCGGCGTTGTACGAGCGGCTCTCACCCGGCTTCGAGACGAACGATGTTGGTTTTCTCTCGCAGGCAGACGAACAAATCGGGAATGTCTACGCCCTGTTGCAGAGCAGTCAGCCGCGGGCCTTCTGGCGGAACGCAGCGGTTGAATTCTATGAATACAATCAGTTCACGGCGAATGGTCTGCCAACCACGAACTTCAGCGAAGTCTATTTCTCGACCGAGCTTCGGAACCGGATGACTTTTTCCGCCGACATGTGGGCGGACAACCTGTTCACCGCGTACTGCGACCGGTGCGCCCGCGGAGGGCCAGCCGTCAGAGCATCTCCGGACGCGAATTTGCTGATCAACGTCGGCGCCGATCCGCGGCAGACGGTCGTCCCGAGCTTTGCGGCGATTTACACCGTCGGCGATGGGGGCAGATCGACGCTATGGCGCATTCGTCCCTACGTAACCGTCCAGACGCGGAGCAACCTCAGTTGGGAGCTCGGCACGCGCTATCAGCGGAATCGCAGCGACACCCAATGGTTCGACACCTTTGGCGCGATCGGCAGCGACACTACGCACTACCTCTTCGCGCATCTGGATCAGGAGCTCCTCAGCTTCACCAGCAGGCTGAATTACACGGCGACGACGACAATGTCGCTGCAGCTATACGCAGAGCCGTTTCTCACGACTGGTCGATATTTTCGTCTCCGCGAGCTCGCCAACCCGCGGGCAGCGCGCTACGACGACAGGTACGGGCCTTACGTCGCGCCGACGGACGCCGCGAGCTTCAACGTGAAGCAGTTACACGCGAGCGCGGTCGCGCGATGGGAGTACCGGCCCGGATCTACGGTGTTTCTTGTGTGGACGCAGGGCCGGGATCAGGAGGATCGCAACCTCGGAACCTTCGTCCCGTCGCGGGACATGAGAGATCTGTTCAGCGCCCGACCCGACAATACTTTCCTGGTCAAGGTGTCGTACTGGCTGAGTTTCTAGATCGACGCATGCGGCCGAGCGCCGCGGGCCCTTGCTAGCTGAATTGCGCGAAGCCGACGGTGTTCCCACCCGGCTCACGAACGTAGATCTCGGTGCTCCCGTAAAACGTCTCGTGCCTCGCCTTCACGACGGGAGCTCCAGCGAGTGATTTCTCGACTCGATCGAGATCCTCGACGGTTATGAATAACGCGACTGAGTGACCCATAAGATCCTTCGCCGCGCCAGGCTGCTCGTCGACGACACTCGCGCGCGTCTGGTACATAATCTCAACGGGTCCAAGCTGAACGCTCGCGAAGATCAGCTTTCCGTCTGTCCCGGGGACCTCGTTTGTAACCGAGAAGCCGAGCCGATCCACCCAGAACTTGATACACGGCTCGACCGCGTCGACGATGAGGACCGGAGTGAGTTGCTTGAGCATGGCCCTCTCGAGCTGTGGAAGTCTTGCGTGCTACGACTGAAGTGTCGTGCTGCCCAGGTTGGCGTCGAAACCAGCCCGGAAAACTCCACACACGACGCCGAGAATTCCGAAATCCGTACCGGACTGGATTGGGATGTCACGATCGGAAGGATTGGCCGCTTCCAGCACGATCGAGCCACCGCGCTGTGTATAGGTTTTCACGGTGGCGTCTTCGCCGAGCCTTGCAGCGACGATGTCCTGGTCGTGCGGCTCCTGGCGCGGATTCACCATCACGTAGTCGCCGTTATTGATGCAGCGGCCGACCATGCTGTCGCCTTTAACCTTGAGAAAGAAGACATCGTCGGACGGAACGAAGCGTCTGTCGATGGTGATGAAACCATTGCGATGCTCGGGAAGCAGCGCCGGCTCGCCTGCGTGAATTTTTCCGTAGTACGGCACCGGCTGTGTACGCAGCGCGCCGCCAAATCCAAGAAGATTCACACCGCGCGATCTCGATGGATCGCGCTCGATATATCCTTTCTTCGCAAGCGACTGAAGAAGATCGGAGACCGTCTTCGTCGATTTGATCTTGAATTGTTTGCCGATGTCCCGAATGCTCGGCTGATAGGTGTTCTCGGACGTGAAATCGAGCAGGTAGTGATACACCGAGCTCTCGAGCTTCGTTAGTTGCTCGGCCATCATTGTGCCCCTGGAAGTGGCGGGGCCGGCTGGTTCCAAGCCCCGCGTTTGCCCACAATCTGTGTACGGAAGCGTACTCGGTCAACTGTTTCGTAGCGTCACCGCCGAAGACCTACCGGGCAAGAGCGACCAAGGCTTTGTCGATGCGCTTGAGAGAGAGCTCGCGTCCCATTTGGCCCAGCATCTCGAATATCCCCGGGCTCACTGTTAGACCGGTCAAGGCGACGCGGAGCGGCTGAAAGACCTTTCCGGCCGTGATACTTTTGCTTTCGGCAAGTCCACGGAGGGCGGATTCGAGAGCGCTTCCCTTCCATTCCGGGGCGCCAGCAAGCGCGGCGCGTGCGGCGCGAAGAAGATCCGCGGATTCCGCCGGATCCTTCCAGTTCTTGGCGACCGCGGCCGGGTCATATTCGATATCTTCGAGAAAATACGGACCCGCCTGACGAACGATGTCGTCGATCGTACGGGATCGAACGCGCAACAGGTCCAGGAGTCGGAGATACCATTCGCGGCGATCGACCAGTTGCTCCTCAGTGGCCAGCCGCGCCGAAACTATGGCAGGCGTGACACGCGGCTCGAGCTCCTCCAGCGGAATCATCGACAGGTGCTGGCCGTTCATCCACTCGAGCTTTCTTGGATCGAAAATGGCCGCTTTTTTCTGCAGTCCGTCGACGCTGAAAAGCTGAACCATCTCGTCGAGGGTCATGATCTCGCGATCGCCACCTGGCGACCAGCCTAGCAAAGCCAGGAAGTTGAGCATCGCGCCTGGAAGGAGGCCGTAGTGCTGGTAGTCGCCAACCGCGGTCGCTCCATGTCGCTTGCTCAGTTTCTTTCCGTCTAGCCCGTGGATCATTGGCAGATGGGCGAAGGTCGGTAGCGAAGCTCCGAGCGCGCGGTAAAGAAGAATCTGCTTCGGTGTATTCGAGATGTGGTCGTCCCCACGCATTACGATGCTGATTCTCATCGCGATGTCGTCTGAAACGACTGCGAGGTTATAGATCGGCGTTCGGTCGGACCGAAGGATCACGAAGTCCTCAATGTCCTTGTTGGGAAACGCGATTCTGTCGTGAACGAGGTCATCCCACTCCGTCGCTCCATCAGGGACACGAAACCGAATGACGTGTGCCTCTCCAGCCGCTACTCTGCGCGTCACTTCCGGTGTCGGTAGACGGTCGCATCGTCGATCATATTTGAATGCCTCCTTCCGCGCTTCTGCCGCGCGACGCCTTTCCTCCAGCTCGGGGGGCGTGCAGAAACAGCGGTACGCAGCGCCAGTCTCGAGAAGCCGTGCAGCATCCGCCTGGTGCCGAGGGAGATTCGCTCCCTGGTAGACGACATCTTCGTCCCAGTTGAGGCCGAGCCATTCCATGCCGTCGAAGATCGCGCGCGTGCTCTCATCAGTACTGCGCGCCTTGTCGGTGTCCTCGATGCGGAGCAGGAACACGCCGCCGTACTTCCGCGCGTAAAGCCAGTTGAAAAGCGCAGTACGCGCGCCGCCGACGTGGAGATATCCCGTCGGGGACGGAGCGAAGCGAAGACGCGGAGCTACTGATGCGCTCATGGACGACTCGAGAAAGAAAAGCGGGCCCACACACCGAGCGCGGACCCGCTGAGCGGAGAGAGAGGGATTCGAACCCTCGATACGCGTTTCCACGTATGCCGGTTTAGCAAACCGGTGCCTTAAGCCTCTCGGCCATCTCTCCAGAGTCTCGCAAGTTATTGTCGGAGTTCAACTACTTCAACCGCGATGCTTCCAGAGACGATGTGATCGGTTGCTCCGCCTGGTACCTCTCGCTACTTTCGGCTGCCGGCCTCCACCGGAGAACGCGACGATCGACTCCCTGAGGTAACTCATGCGGCGCAACGGAATTTCAGCCGTTCTTCTCCCGCTTTTTCTCGCTGTTCCACTTTCGGATGGACTCATTGCGCAGTCGATGTCCTCTGCATCGGCAGCAAGCGCATCGAGTCCTCCGCCTTCCGCCACCAGACCGGGCCGCGATCCCAATCAACCGATCGACGAAGAGTACACCAAAAAAATTCACGAGTACACGACTGAGCCATTCTTCCTTTCGCCGCTCGTCGATTATTTGCCGGCGTCCTCGACAGTTCCGACTCCAAAAGTGGTCCTCGGCGACATTGCCGGCGCGAGAAATAACCTGCCCTACTCGAAAGAGGTCTACGCCTACATGCGGATGCTCGCGAAGGCGAGTCCGAGAGTGCGCGTGTACTCGATCGGCACTACTGAAGAAGGGAGGGAGATGATAGCGGTGGCTGTTGCGTCAGAAGCCCTCTTTGCCAAGCTCGATCAGAATAAGGCGAACCTCGCCAAGCTCGCCGATCCGCGCGCTATCAACATGAACGACGCGGAGGCCGCGCGGCTCGTCTCAGAAACAACGCCGGTCTACTACATCACCGGCACCATTCACTCGACTGAATCCGGCGCACCCACGGCGCTGATGGAGCTCGCGTATCGCCTCGCGGTGGATGAGAGCCCGTACATCAAGAACATTCGCGACCACCTCATCACCCTCATCACTCCAGTCACGGAAGTGGATGGCCGAGACCGCGAAGTCGATGTCTTCCGCTGGCACATGGCTCATCCCGGCGAAACTCCGGTGCCACTCCTGTACTGGGGACACTACGTCGCTCATGACAATAACCGTGATGCGATGGCGCTGACGCTCAAGCTGTCGCAGAACGTGCTCGACACCTACCTCGCGTGGAACGCGCAGGTTCTTCACGATCTGCACGAGTCGGGATCTTATCTGTACGACAATACCGTTGGCGACGGTCCCTACAACGCGTGGCTCGACCCGCTGCTGACCAACGAGTGGCAGATGCTCGGCTGGAACAACGTCCAGGAGATGACGCGATTTGGGATGCCTGGCGTTTATACCCACGGCGACTTCGACACCTGGTCTCCCGGGTATCTCATGTTCATGGCGGCTACGCACAATGGTATCAGCCGTCTGTACGAGACCTTCGGAAACGGCGGGACTGCGGAGACGATGGACCGCACTCTCTCGCCGACCGAGACATCGCGCACGTGGTACCGGCAAAATCCTCCGCTGCCGCATGTGAAGTGGTCTCTCCGCGACAACAACAATTACGAGGAGACGGGCCTGCTGGTCTCGCTCAGCTACTTTGCCAACAACCGAGAGCAGTTTCTCGAGAATTTCTATGAGAAGAGCAAGCGGTCGATACTGAAAGCCACTACGGAAGGGCCAGCTGCGTACGTGCTTCCCGCGGACGATCGCCGGCCAGGAGCGCAGGCAGATTTGCTTCGTATTCTCCAGAAGCAGCACGTCGAGATCTATCGCGCTACCGCGCCGTTCACGGCAATGGTTCCCGTTCCGCGCCGGTCGAACGCGCCCACCCCGTCTGGGCAGAATGGGAGGCAGCCGGACACCACTCGACCCGCCGATTTCGCGCGCGCAGCGGATAGCACGAGGCCGAGTGAAATGGCTCGGCCTTCGCCGGCACCACCACCCATCAATCCATACGACACACTTCCGCTTTCAGTCGCACGGCAGCAGGCGCGCCAGTTTCCCGCAGGCAGCTACATCATCAGGATGGACCAGCCCTACTCGCGAATCGCCGACGCACTACTCGATTACCAGTACTGGAGCCCGACCGACCCTCAGCGCACGCCGTACGACGACACGGGCTGGACGTTCCCTGAAAATTTCGCGGTCCGAGCCTTTCGCGTTACCGATCCAAAAATTCTTGCGGTTCCGATGGAGCCGGTGAGTGGGGAGATCAAAGCTCCGGGTGGTGTGACAGGATCGGGAACCGAGTTCGCCATCGATCACAACGCCGACAACGCGCTGGCGACGCTTCGCTACCGGTTCAAGGATGCGGATTTCGAGATTGCGGAGCAGCCGTTCGAGGCAGAGGGCCACAAGTTCGGGCGGGGCTCGTTCGTCGTGCGAAAGATCTCTTCCGCCGATCTGGACAAGGCCGCCACCGAGCTGGGCGTCAGAGTGTACGCACTCGCCGCTGCTCCGTCGGTGACGCTGCATCCGGCGCGCGCTGCGCGGGTCGCGATAATGCACACCTGGATCAGTACCCAGACAGAAGGCTGGTGGCGCCAGGCCTTCGATGTTCTTCACATCCCCTATTCGTACATCAGCGTGCAGGACGCAGCAAAAGATCCAAATCTGAATTCAAAGTACGACGTGATTCTTTTTCCGCCGGGTGGTGGAAGCCCACAATCGATCGTCGCCGGCCTTCCGATGTGGCGGAATCCGATGCCATGGAAGAAGACCGCGCTCACGCCCAACATCGCAATCGACGAGACGGACGACATACGGCCCGGCCTCGGCCTCAAGGGCCTAGATAACCTCGCGACGTTCGTCAAAAACGGAGGCGTGCTCGTCACCGTAGAAAATACGGCGGATCTTGCCGTCAACTTTGGGCTGGCGAGCGGAGTCTCGCTGAATCAGCCGCCCCGTTTGCATGTCGTCGGCAGTCTGCTTCGTACGAAAGTCGTCGATGACGTAAGCCCTATAGCCTACGGACTGCGTGATAGTCTCGCAGTTTACAGCGACGATGGCTCGAGCTTCAGCATAACGAACGTTTTGGGAACTCGCGGAGGACGGTTTGCCGATACGTCGAAGGCGCGGCCCACCGGAAGAGGCACGACTGAAGACGTGGACGTGCCGCAGGGTCGATTTGCGCTCGATCGCCGCAACGATGTTCCACAGCGCAGACCCGTCGAACCGTGGCAGGCTGCTCCGGTGACCGACGAGCAGCTTCGTAATCCGCTGTCAGTGATTCCCCCGGAGCTCCGACCGCGCGTTGTTCTCAGATTCAGCGATCAGCGCGATCTGTTGGCCTCGGGGCTACTGGATGGGAACGACGTCGCGCAGCGTCCGGTCGTAGTCGATGCGCCGTTGGGGAAGGGGCATGTTGTTCTCTTTGCGAACAATCCGATTTACCGTGGTGAGACCATCGGGAGTTATTTCCTGGTATTCAACACGATCTTGAATTTCGATCATCTCGATGCGGGAAGAAAACTGGATGTTCGCTGATTGCAACGCGGCCCGAGACTAACGCAAAAAATACGTACGTTTTCCTGCGAGAAAATGACCGCAATATCGTTCACTGAACGACTGCTTTTGGCACCTGCTGTGCAAGGCGAGTGTTGTGAGCGCAGACTGTGGCGCAGGATCGGCGACGGAGGACCTCGCGGTGAGTTATCGGACCTTTCTCGACACGACCGGCAGGCGATGGGAGGTGTGGCTCGTGACGCCGGCCGCCGCGGAGAGACGAAAGGCTGACCGAAGGGCCGCACGCGATTCAATCAGCGCGCCGGGCATCCCGGATCGTCGGCGGACACCGGAACGAAGGAGAGGGCCCTTTCGCCGGAGCATCGCCGTGGCGAGCGAGTACAGCGACGGATGGCTCTGCTTCGAGGGTGAAGGCGAAAAGCGACGGCTCGCGCCCGTGCCCGACGGGTGGGAAGATGCCGGACCTGACCGGATGTCGAGTTGGCTTCAGGCGGCCAAACGCGTTGTAAAATGCGGACCCTGATGTAGATTCAGCAATCGGTCCGCCGCTGAATCCTCCTTCCCCGGACCGCCGCGAGATACGAGAATGCGCCAGGTGCTTCGCGAACGAGACGCGATGATTTGCCGATCATGCAACAATGAGGAGCGTGCGTCCGAGGGTTACCCTTGCGCGAGCTGTGGGACTTTCATCTGCATCATCTGCTCTTTTCGGGGCGTCGTACTTTGCAGAAAATGCGAAGAGGCACGCATCCACCCTCTCGCAAAACAAAGCGCCTGAAAGAAGCCGCGCAATCGATTCCATTTATCCGCCCAACACACACATGAGACAAACCTCAAGGCTGTTTTTCGTCGTGCTCGTCATTTGTCTCCCGTTTACGTCGGGGGCGCAGGAAAAGCAGCGATTTGGCAGCCTCGACGAAGCACTCCAGGTGGGCGCGATACTCAACGGGAGGCAAGGGCCGCGCAACGTCAACTGGATCGAAGACGGTCGACGGTTCTCGTACACCGATCGCGACGCACGGACGAATACGCCCGTGATTCGTGCCTACGATCCGGCGACTGGGAAGGACACGATTCTTTTTGCCTCCGCAGGTCTAACGCTGCCCGGAACCACCCAGCCGTTCGCGTATGACTCGTTCCAATGGGCGCGCGACTCCAGGAATCTGGTGTTCCAGACGAATTTCCAGCCGATCTACAGGAACTCCGGAATTTCGGATTTCTACATCTATTCGCTCGCCGACCACAAGATGCAGCTCGCTACCAAGGGCGCGCGCACCGCGGAACTATCGCCGAGCGGGCGGTCACTGGGCTTCGAGAGGGACGGCGACATGTACGTGACTGATCTCTCGACCCACGCGGAGAAGCGGCTGACTCACGATGCGTCGGAGCACGTGTACAACGGCCACTTCGACTGGGTTTACGAGGAAGAGTTCGGGCAGGCGCAGGCATGGAAGTGGTCGCCTGACAGCCGTTACATCGCTTACTGGCAATTGAACGACTCGGCCGAGCCAGAGATACAGCTTTCTGATTACTCTGGACTGCACCAGGATTGGGAGAGAATCCGCATCCCCCAGGTCGGCGACACGAACGCGACCGTCCGAATCGGGGTCGTCAACACGGCGACGGGTGCCAACACCTGGCTCGACACGGGCGAGCGGGGTGAGTTCTACATCCCGAGGATTTACTGGACCAGCCGGCCGGACACCCTCGCGGTGATCACGCTCAACAGGCCGCAGAACCTGATGAAGCTTTACTTCTTCGACGTGCGCACCGGCGGCCGCCGTGAGGTCATGAGCGAGACGTCGAAGACGTGGATCGATGTCTACGATTTTTACGCGAACGTAGACGACATGATGTCGTTTCCTTCGGGATCGACGGAGTTCTTCTGGTTATCGGATCGCGATGGGTTTCAGCACCTGTACCGCTACGACTACTCGGGGAAGCTCATAAACCAGGTGACACACGGAAACTGGAGCGTGACGCGGATCGAGGGCAGCGACGCGAACCAGCACACGATTTACTACACGTCGACGGAGGCATCTCCGCTCGAGCGTCAGCTTTACTCGATCCACTTCGACGGCTCGGCGCCGCGCCGCATTACAACCGCTGAGGGCAATCATCGCATCGACATGTCGCCCGAGGCGACGTACTTCATCGATCGCTACTCAGCGGTCCACGAGCCGACGCAGGTGGAGCTGTGGTCGGCTTCGGGCCAGAAAATTCGGACGATGGAAAACAACCCGGCGGTGACGAACTGGATCGCGACGCACGCGTACTCGCCGGCGGAGATCTTCTCGTTCACGACCTCGGACGGGACCCACATCGACGCAAACATGGTGAAGCCGGTTCCATTCGATCCGAACCACCGCTACCCAGTTGTCCTGGACGTCTACGGTGGTCCCGGCTCGCAGCAGGTGTACGATCAGTTCTCGGCGAGCGGCTGGCATCAGTGGCTGGCACAGCAAGGATACATCGTCGTGGGCGTGAACAATCGCGGCACCAACAACTATGGCAGTGCGTTCATGAAGGTCGTCTACAAGCAGCTCGGCAAATATGAGGCGCTCGATTTTGCGGAGACCGCGAAGTATCTCGCGAAACAGAGTTACGTGGATCCCAAACGCGTCGCGATCACCGGAACCAGCTATGGTGGCTATAGCACGGTTTACACGATGGAGATGTATCCCAACCTGTTTCCGGTTGGCGTCGCCAATTCAGCCGTCGGAGATTGGCGGCTCTACGACACGATCTACACCGAGCGGTACATGGGTCTGCTGAATGACAACCTCAAGGGCTACGTCGAGAGTGCACCGATCGAACAGGCGGCAAAGATGCGCGGAAACCTGTTGCTCATTCACTCGATGATGGACGACAACGTTCATCCGCAGAACACGATGCAGCTTCTGACGGCGCTAACCAACGCTGGAAGAGACGCTGAGCTCAGGATATATCCGCCGGGACATCACGGGGCCGCGTACAACCTGCAGAGTTATCGTTTGATTGAGCACGTGACGGACGGGTATCTCGCGAGGTACCTCAAGTCGCCTGCTCCGCCGGCTTTGGCTCCCGCACCTTAACGAGGCGCAGGAAGGGGCGTGAACAAAAAGCGGCGCTGGACTTTCCAGCGCCGTTTTCATTTTGCTGACCGAGCATCCGTACGGTTTGTCTTCAGTCCGCCCTCGGCGCTTCGGGCTGTCTCTCAATCCCGACGATGGACTTCGTCGGGGAACTACCGCGGATCGAAGTCACGACATCACGTACCGTGTTGTCAATGCGGGCATGGATCGCTTCCGTGACCCCGGTGACGAGCGCAGCGACGACTCCATCGAGCGCGACACCGAGCTTGGTGCTGGTATCTCTCGTCGCGTGGGAAGTGGCCTGCGCGGCTTTCAAATCGGTCCCTGATGCGCTGAGCGCGATGCCGGCACCGAACGCAAGTCCGACCGCGGTCCAAGGGTGTTCGCGCACCCTCTGCGCGACATCGAGCTTGCCCTCCAGCTCGGCAATGGCGCTCGACATCCGCGCGCGGGTCTGATCAATGTCCGCGCGAACTTCCGTAGTTGTTTCAGGCATTGGTGTTTCTCCGCAATGTTGCCAGTGTTTGCTCGGGCTTGATGTTTTTGGCAGAGAGGAGCGCGGCACCACGTCGGAGCAGATACAGGGCAGCCAGTCCGAGGATGATGGTCAGCACGAACGCGGCTATCCAGTAATGGCCGCGGAAAAGCGCGTCACCCATGAGCAGGACGATGCCGAATACGAGCATCTGTGCCGTGAGCAATCCCAGCATCCCGGCCGCGACGGCGTAGCCCGTCCCGGTTCCAATATCTCGCGCGATCTGCGCAAACTCGATGCGCGCGAGATTTACCTCCTGTCGAGCGAGATGCACACCATCCTCCGCCACCTCGCGGATCAGCGCGCCGACGCCGCGTGAGTTCCCGGTAGTTAACATCGGATTTATCTTCGGAGCGCTTTCCCTATGAGATATCCGGCTCCAAGCGCAATCAGAAGTGACCTTGCCGGATGATCCTTGACTTGCTTCTCGACGCCTTGTTTGAGCTTGTCCAGATCCGCATCGCGGAGCCAGTCCGCGCTCGACTGCATGCCGGTCGCCAGGGTGTCGGTGACCGCGGCGATTCCGGAGTCTTCCGCGATAGCCGTGGAATCGCCCGTGGTGGTCGCTGCGGTTGACGCAGTCCGCTGCCGGAGTGCGTTGGCGCCCGCCTCGAGGCCGTCGGCGAGCATTGACGGAATTGCCGAAGCCTTGTCCTTGACAGAAGAAGCGAGCTGATTTCCAAAGCTCGTTTGCTCAGAGCCTACGTTCGGATCCACGCCTTCGCGGAAATTGCCTTCCATAGATGCAGCCTCCCCAACGATTGTTGAGCCGCACAACGAGCGGCGATACGCACGGTTCTCCTATGCAGAAGCCGCGCCTGCCGAACGAATCGTATTGAGCTCCGACGCCCGTCGTCTCAGAGATCGCTGGCTTTGCTCAATGGTTATTCGCTCGAAGCGGACTCTCTCTCCGGGCGTGCGTTGCGCCAGAACCGGCATGTCTGCCTCCGCTACGACGGCAATCTTCGGGTAACCGCCCACGGTTGGTGCATCTGCCATGAGCACGATAGGCCGTCCGTCGCCGGGAACCTGCACGACTCCTTGGCAGCCCGGGTCGGACGGAAGATTGCCAAGCGAATTTTCCAGCGTCGTCCCTCCGAGTTTGTAGCCCGTGCGGTCGGACGCGGTTGAGATCGTGAACTCCTCTTCCACGAGCGCACGCCACGCCACTTCATCGAAGAGATCGGCGTGCGTGCCGCCGGTAATTCGAACACGCGGAGACCCGTATCGAGGTAGCAGCTCCGCGGGAATCGAGAAACCATCGGCTGGTATCGCATTCGGAGCTGAACCAAGCGAAAGCGAATCACCGCGGGTGATCGTTCTGCCCGAGTAGCCACCGAAATGGCCGGGTAGGTAGGTAGAGCGGCTGCCGAGAATAACAGGAACTTCGATCCCGCCGCTTAAAGCGATGTAGAGAAAACGTCCGGACAGAAATCTTTCGACGACAAGCCTGTCGCCCGGTGCGGCATGGAAAGTCGTAAACGGTCTTAGCATTTTCCCAGACAGAGCAGCCTCTGTCCGTGCGCCGCCAAGGGCGATCGCACACGGTGCTGCGAACTGAATCTCCCCGCCGCCCAAGGCCCATTCCAGCGCCGCAGAATCGTTGGGGTTGCCGACGATGGCATTGAGCGCCTGGAGCGCGAGCCTGTCCATTGCGCCGCCGCGAGGAACGCCTGAGGAACGCGAACGCGCTCGACCAAGGTCCTGAATCGTGAGGTACGGAGGCGCGCGGGTGATGTCGATCATTTGCGAGCCTCAAATCGCACCCTGTCGCCGGGTTGCAGGAGCGCGGGCGGCTCTCTACCCGGCTCGAACATCCTTGTCGTCGTTCGTCCGATCAAGTGCCATCCACCGGGAGTATCGAGTGGATACACGGCTGTCTGGCCTCCCGCAATCGCAACGCTTCCCGCCGGAACCCGCGGGCGAGGTTCAGCACGACGAGGAAGATGCAGCGCGGGGTGGAGCTCGCTTAGATATGCGAAGCCGGGTACGAAGCCGATGATGTCCACCGTGTAACTTCGGCCAACGTGACGGGCAATAACTTCCGCTTCTGTGAGTCCGGTGGTCTCCGCGACATACGTGAGATCCGGACCATCGTAGGTAACGGCAATCAGGTGCTCGCGCGCCGCTGAGTGTGCGGCACCTCGAGCACGCGCAAGCTCGCAGTGCTCGAGAAGCGTTGCCGACATTTCACGGTAGGGTACCTCGAGCGGGTCGTAAAAAACCGCGACGCGGAGGTATGCCGCCACGATGTCCTGAACGCCGCGAATCTTCGCCGCCGCAAGTGAAGCCGCAGCCATTTGCACGCGTCGCAGCAATTCAGCGCTCCGCTCCGTTCCGAACGTAATGGAAATGGCCGAATCGCCCAGAGGCTGGGCGTAGGGAGGCGTCTGGCTCAAGCCGCGAACGGCGCGATAGTCACGCCAGAATCCACCAGCCGTTTTCGCAACGTTCGAAGCATTGCGGCCGCGTCGGGGTTGTCGCCGTGCACGCAAAGCGACCGAGCCGAAATGTGGAGCTCCGATTGATCATCGGCGGTGATCGTTTTCCCCTTGACGAGCATCACCGCGCGCTGGACGGCATTTTTCACGTCGTGAATCACGGCTCCGGGCTGGTCACGCGGGACGAGTGTCCCGTCCGCCTTGTAGGCGCGGTCGATGAAAGCCTCGCTCGCGAATGCGATTCCGCCCCGATCCGCCGCGCGCGCCATCTCGCTGCCGGCGAGGCCCAGCAGAGTCAGTGACGTCTCGACCTCTTTGATCGCTTTGACAACTGCGGCGGCGACTTCGAAATCACTCGCGGCCCTGTTGTAGAGAGCGCCGTGCGGCTTCACGTATGCGAGTCGCGCCCCTTCAGCGCCGCAGACGTCACGAAGCGCACGTATCTGCGACGCGACGTGAAAGGCGATCTCCTTTGGTGGAAGTCCCAGCTCCCGTCTCCCGAAACCTGGAATGTCCGGGTAGGAGGGGTGCGCGCCGATAGTGACCCCGCGGACCTTCGCTGCCCTCACGGTATCGCGCATGGTGGTGACGTCTCCCGCATGGAAGCCGCACGCGATGTTCGCGGATGACACCAGCTCGAGCAGCCCAGCGTCTTCGAAAATGCGCGAGCTGCCGAACGCCTCGCCGAGATCCGCATTCAGATCGATGGTGAGTGGCAATCAGCTATTTGGTGCGGGTCTTCTTCCTCTTCTTCTCACCCGCAACGGGCTTGGCCTCGACCACTTCCCAGTCCTGTTCGTCATCCTCGAAGCCACCACGCGAGACCTTGGGGAGAAGCTTTTCGCGAACGACCACCGGGGCGAGCCAGTACGTGTACCCATCGTCGGCCTCGACCGGGAGCCATGCGAACTTCGTGCGTACGCGCTCGTCACCAATTTTGCCACGCGGATCTCGTCGACTCTTCCACTTCACTTGATCGGGCCTCCGTAACTAGATGCGGTCCTCGAGTCCCCTGACTCCCGACATGTCGGCGCAGCTCGCGCAGCAGAAAAACGTGCCGTTCGACTCGACCCCGTGCCCGATGATCCGGCAGGCGCAGTGGGAACAGGTCGGAGCGAGGGCGTGGATCGCGCACTCGAACGAATCGAAGATGTGGGACTTTCCGTTCATCGAAACGGTGAACGATTTGTCGTAGTCGTTGCCACAGATTTCACACTTCGCCATCGGCACTCCGGATTGAAGCGGGGGGAGCGGCTCGCTGGCTCTACGGCGAATCTAATGCCGCTACGACGGCCTCATCGGAAGACTTTCCTCATCTTCGTATCTGGATCGCGCGCAAACCGGAAGGTGAACCACGCGAGGTCGGTAACGAGCTCCTCGTAGGTCTGGGGATCGATTTTGTCGGCCACGATGTTGAGCCTGCCACCGATCTGCCCCTTGAGATGCTCGATCCATTCCTTGGTGAAGTCAGCCATGTTGCGCGCGCCTCCGAGTGGTTAACTGAAATTGACTGGGAAGGCGGCAGATTCGCCAGCGACCGCCATTAAGGTGGGCGGCAGGCTGGTGGTCTGGTTTCTGCCAATTATGCCGTTCGCCTGCCGCGCATCGGGGGCGGCGACTGACCTTACCCGGGGAATTTCATGCGGAAAATATCACTTGCAGTCGGGGCCATCGTACTACTTGCTGGTTGCGGGGTGTCTACACAACAGGAAGTGCAGATGGGCCAGGAAGAGGCGCAGCAGGTAAATGCGCAGCTGCCCATGGTCCAGGATGCGGTCATCAACAACTACGTCAACGCCCTCGGCAACCGGATAGCACATACCACGTCGCGCGCGGATCTCAGCTGGCAGTTTCAGGTCGTCAACTCCGATGTAGTTAACGCATTCGCCCTGCCTGGCGGATTCGTCTACGTAAACCGCGGGGTTCTCGAGCGTGCGAGCAACATGTCCGAAGTTGCCGGCGTTCTGGGTCACGAGATCGAGCACGTGGTGAGGCGCCACTCAGTCAAGCAGATGGAACAGGCTCAGGGCGCAAACGTTGGGCTTGGCATCGCGTGCGCACTGACGGGAATCTGCCAGAGCGGAATCGCACAAGCCGCAATTAACGTCGGCGGCACCGCAGTTTTCGCGAAATTCAGCCGGGCCGATGAAGTGCAGGCGGACGAAGGCGGCTTCAACAATGTGATGCGTGCCGGAATCAGTCCCCGCGGCATGTATACGTTCTTCCAGAAGCTCCTGGCGGAGGAGCAGCAGTCGGGCGGTGGGAATGCCGCAGCGTGGTTCTCCGACCACCCTGGAACCGAGGACCGCATCGCCGACATCCAGCGGATGCTAAATCAGGTGCCGGCCTCACAGCTCAATAGTCTGCAGACCAACGACTCAGGGTTCAGCACGATGAAGGCGCGACTCGGTCGGCTTGGGCCAGCACCGAAGCAGGCTCAGTAAGCAATCGGCAGCTCGAGACTGTCGATGCCTAGAAAAGCTGAAAAGCCAAGAGCTTCATAGCTGAATAGCCTTTCTCGGCGTACAGCGCCGATCGCTGCGATCTGCATCCACGTTATTTAAGCGGGCAGCTAAGAGCCTGGCAGCAGCTTGGCTAAGAGCTCTTGAAAAGGAAGGTCAACCTCGCGCGTTGGTGTTCCTCTGGAACTCGCCTGGAGATTCGCTTGTAGATCAGTAACGGAGGGTGAGGGATTCGAACCCCCAAGCCCTTGCGGGCGCCAGTTTTCAAGACTGGTGCAATAGCCGTTCTGCCAACCCTCCGACTCCAAGATAATGTGCGCTATTTCGTCATGCTCGCCAGTAAATCCGTGAGCTGGGTTGCGCGGGCGATCCGCTCGGTCTGAACGGAGATGCGCGAAGCTTCGGCCTTCAGTCCAAGCTGATTGAGCGCGTCGCTCAAGTCAGCCCCCGTCCGAACGTACAAAAAGGGAATTCCCGCCGAAGGTCTGTCGACCCACAACTCGCGCTTTGCAAGCGATACCTGAGCCTTGAAGGTTGTCTCCCAAAGCGCGCGGGTGCTGAGCGCATCGAACATTCCCTCGCCTGGTATCGAAACAATTCCATCGCCGGCGCGCGGAACCTCGGGCATCAGCTTCCGCGCCAGGCCGACGGTCAGCGTGTATTGCGCAAAGCCCATTTCCTCCGGATAGCCGCCGGTCGTCCTGCTGAAAAAGAATGGCCGGTCCGGGTAACCATCGCGGATCATGTACAGCACGAACAGGTCGGCGCGCTCGAGACCCGAGAATGAGTCGAAGTGGCGCGGGTTGATGATCGCACTGATGCCGGTGCCTTCCTTGGCGAAAGTTTGCGGAGCGCTCAGCTCGATCGCCGGCGGTACCGCATCCGCCTGATCCATCGTGAGCCGCAGTGGCGGCCCCGCCGGCTTCTTCCAGACCTTCCCGCGATAGATGGACGGTCCGTGAAGCGAGTCATACTCGTAGACCGGCCTCCGCAACAATTGTCGCGTGTACCAGTCGGTATTGAGCAGCGAAAGACATGCGACGATCACGTCGCGACGGATACCTTCGACTTCCTGAGCGTACCAGAGCGGGAAAGTGTCGTTGTCGCCCGAGGTGACGAGAATCCCGTACGGCTCTACCGAATTGAGAAGGTCCGCGGCGAAGTCGGCGGTGTCGGTTTGCCCTGCGCGCGACGCCGATTGCCAATTGGCGAACAGCGGGATCAACGCGATCGCGAGCACCGGGCCGGCGAGGAGCCAACTCCTTTTCCGTGGCAGATCGAGCGTCTCCTCGCCAACGCGCTGCTTCTCGGTGCCGAACAGCGCGGCGAGTGTCTCCCAGGCGTACACGAACCCAAGCGCAGCCCAGACGCTCCACGCGGAGAAGCTCCACAAATAGAAGTAATCCCGGTCGCGGACTTCACGCGGAACGTTGTCGCCAAGATCCAGCGCCTGCGACGCGCCGTACTTGAAATTCATATAGTAGATCAGCGCGAACGTGACCGTAAACATCAGCGGACCGAAGTAGGAGAACGAGCGTCGGTCCCTCTTCCAGTGTACGTAGCCGCCGAGTCCTCCCAGTAGCAGGAACAAAGTCGCGAGAGCTCGCTGCAGCGCGCCGTGATTGTCGAACGGGTCGCGGAGCCATTGCCACCTGAAGTAGAGCCACCACATCTCGATTTGCGCGACGAACGGCGCCTGCCTTTCGACAAGGGCGGGCTTGCCGTACTGCGCGCGGTTGAAGTTGTACTTGAATCTTTCGTACGTCGCTTTGCTGAACGTGCAGCCCACGCCGATGTGCGTTTCGCAGCCGGTCGGCTCGCCTTCATTTATTCCTGGGAAACGGGCCGCCCGCAGGGGCTGCGTCAGAAAAGGCGTCATCCCCAGGACCAAAGCACCGGCGATAGCGAGCAGCAGCTTCCACCTTATTAGCGTGCGCGGCCGGCGGATCACCACCGCGGCGGCGACCGCGGGTACCGCCAGAAAGCCCGCCATATGATTCGCGTAGCCCAGCCCGCTGAGGTAGGCGATGAGCACGAGAAGCTTATCGGCTCTCGGGCCGTCCGGATCGTCGCACCAGCGCACGATCACCCACGACACGAGTGCGAGCCCCAGGAGAGAAACAGTGTAGACTTTCTCGTTGACGACGGACTGCGCCCAGACCGTGAATGCAGTCGCGCCGATCAGTGCCCCCAGCGATCCGCCAACGATTCGCTGCCAACGCTCCGCGAGCCACCCGACAAGTACGCGCTCCGTAATCAGGAACCACATCCCCGCCGCGCCTGCGCTGCACAACGCCGCGAGAATGTTGATCCGCATGGCGACGTTTGGCGCGATGGGAAGAATCGCGAAGAGCCTGCCTAGAATTACGAAGAACGGATTGCCTGGCGGATGCGGAAGCCCGAAATCGTACGCAGCCGAGATGTACTCGCTGGTGTCCCACATAGCGGTGGACGGGGACAGCGTGACGAGATAGAGAACAAAGACGAGGGTGGCAGCTATCGCCGCAGCGCGGTAAGACGGAGTGTAGTCGAGCTCGCTCGACCTGCCACGAGCAGCGGAGCCAGTCGACACTAGTGTCGAAACTGGCGCATGCCCGTAAATACCATGGCAACGTCGAATTCGTCCGCTGCTTCGATTACTTCTGCATCGCGGACCGAGCCTCCCGGTTGCACGATGGCCGAGACTCCTGCTTCTACGGCCTGCTCCACGCCATCGCGGAAAGGGAAGAAGGCGTCGGAGCCCATCACAGATCCTTTCGTGTCGTGCCCGGTCAAGTGCGCCTTGTGAACGGACATGAACGCCGCGTCGACGCGCGACATTTGGCCAGCTCCGATACCGATCGTAGCGCCCTCACGTACGAGCACGATCGCATTCGACTTTACACTGCCTACCGCGCGCCAGGCGAAGCGCAAATCCCACCACTCTCCTTCAGTCGGCTGTCTCTTCGTGACAATGCGCCAATCTTTGTCGCTCGCGCCGAGACGCGCGCGCTCCTGCGCGAGGAACCCGCCGCGAACGCGTTTGTAATCGAGTGTTCCAGGGCGCCACCGCGCGCGGCCCTCGAGGACCCGAAGGTTCCTTTTCCGGCCGAGTATATCGAGCGCCCCGTTGCTGAAACCCGGCGCCACGATGCACTCGACGAACAGGCTCGAGACCGCCTCGGCCGTCTCATCGTCGACCGGGACAGTGAACGAGATCACTGATCCAAAAGCAGAAACGGGGTCGCACGCGAGCGCTTTCTTGTATGCGTCCAGAGCATTCGCACCGGTAGCGAGTCCGCAGGGCGTCGTGTGCTTCACGATCGCACAACAGGTCTCGTCGATGAAGGGATCCGTCGCGACGAGCGCGCCCTCGAGATCGAGCAGATTGTTGAACGACAGCTCCTTCCCGCCCTTCTTGGCGAGTGCTGCAATCCCGTCGTTGCGACCTTCGACGTAGAACGCCGCGCGCTGCCCCGGGTTCTCGCCGTATCTGAGCGTCATTTCGCGCTGCAAGGGAATGGAAATCCGATCAGGAAACGTCTCAGCGCGATCGCAGGCGAACCAGTGCGCGATAGCGGCGTCGTAGGCGGCAGTGTGCGCGAAGACCTTTTCCGCCAGGAGTCGACGCAGATCGAGGTCGTCGTCCTGCGCCTCGAGCGATGCAAGGACTCTGGCGTAGTCGTCGGGGTCGACGATGACTGTGACCGCCGCAAAGTTTTTTGCCGCGGAACGAAGCATCGAAGGACCGCCGATGTCGATCTGCTCGATGATTTCGTCGGGCTTCGCGCCCGGTCGGGCGGCAGTTTGGGCGAAGGGATAGAGATTCACTGCTACGAGATCGACGGGAGCGATGCCCCGTTCGGCCAGTGCCTTTACGTGCTCCGGCAGATCTCGCCGTGCCAGCAACCCGGCGTGGATCGCCGGGTGGAGCGTCTTCACTCTTCCGTCGAGCATTTCCGGAAATCCGGTCACTTCGCTGACATCACGCACCTTGATCGCGGCTGATCGCAGCGCGTTGGCGGTTCCTCCGGTCGAGATCAGCTCCCAGCCCAAATTGGCGAGTCCGCGAGCGAAATCGACGAGGCCGGTCTTGTCCGATACCGATAGTAATGCGGTTGGCATATCAGTCAGTGCGTTTCGATTCGAGTTGTCGGAGCAGAGCGGCCATTTCCACAACGCGCGGATATACGACGTGCTCGACGTTGAGGACCCGCGCCGCCAGGGATTCGGCCGTGTCTGTCTGGCTCACGGCGACCCGCCACTGTGCGACGATCGGGCCGCGATCGTATTCGTTATCGACCAGATGAACCGTCACGCCGGATTCAGTTGCGCCAGAGGAAATTACCGCCTCGTGAACCCGCGCGCCGTACATCCCTTCGCCGCCGAACGCCGGCAACAGCGCGGGATGAATGTTGAGGATGCGTCCCGAGTACGCGCGAATCACTATTGGCTGGACCCGCTTTAGGTATCCGGCAAGCACGACGAGATCGATGCGAAATTTGCCAAGAAGGGCGAGCAGCTCGCTACCGTCGTCAGCCGCGTCGAAGTGGGCGATGTCGATCGAGGCCGTCGCCGCTCTGATCAGCGCGGGCGAATCGGCACGATTCGAAGCGACGAGCACCACTTTCGCCACCCGCTCGCGCGAGAGGTTGTCGAAGTGATCTACAATTGCCTGGAGATTTGACCCGCGCCCCGAGGCGAGCACGGCGATTCGCGATGGCATCTCCGATTCTACGGCGCGCTACCGCGCGGAGTAAGCCCGACGAGCAAGTCAACGGCCTCCCGGAGCGATGCGACAACACCGATTCCATTCTCGCGGGCCTGGCGCCGATCGTCGTGGGTCGTCATCGGCGAGTCGATCATCATAGCGCGTCCTCCGAGCTTGACGGATGCAACGACGTCCCGCCAGCGGTCGCCAACGTATGCTGCTTTGTCCGGATCGATCTTGAAGTCGCGGATCGCTTCCTCGAACATTTTGGTGGCCGGCTTCCGGCAACCTGATGCATTCGGCTGATCGGGGCGCTCGGGGCAATAGTAGCTGGCGTCGACGCGTGCGCCGTGCTCCGACAGAAGCTCGTGAAACCGGTTTCGCACGGCCTCGTAGTCACCGACTGTGATAAGCCCTCGTCCAATCCCGGATTGATTCGTCACGACAATAACGAGGATGTTGGCATCATTGAGTTTTCTGACGGCCTCCGCGGCTCCCGGCAGTAGTTTGACACGAGCCGGCGATTTGATGTAATGCGCATCCTCCATGACGGTGCCGTCTCGGTCGAGAAATACCGCATCGGGCTGGGAGCTCATGAGAGAGCACGGAGAATCGAATCCGCGAGAACCGCGTCGTCGCGAGGCTGCACAGAGCGCAAGTCGAGTAGTAACTGTCGTTCCACGATGCGTCCGATCACGGCTGGATCTCCGAGTCTCAGCTTCTGTTCGGCCGCCTGGGCATTTTTAGAAATTGAGATAGCGACCGATGGTATCTCGGCTGTCGGGAATGCGCCGCCACCCACGCTCGCGATCGAGTCGACGATAAGCGCGTCGATGCCCCTGGAGCCGAGCTTCGCTTCAATGGATTTGGCGCGCGCAGCGAGGGTATCGACGGGAGCGGTCAACATTGCGAGAACGGGAATGTCTCTCAGCGCGCGTTCCGGCTCGAGATAGAGTCTGAGCGTTGCCTCGAGCGCGGAAAGCGTGAGCTTGTCTACTCTCATCGCGCGAGTCAGAGGATTTTTCCGGAGCTTCGCCAAAAGTTTCGAATCGCCGAGGATTATTCCTGCTTGCGGGCCGCCGAGGAGCTTGTCACCACTCATGAGAACAACGGACGCCCCCGCGGCTAGCGCCGCGGCCGCGGTGGGCTCGCCGCTCAACCCGAATGCATCGAGTGAGAGCATCAGTCCGCTTCCGAGGTCATGCACAACCGGCAGGCCATGCTCAGCACCAATGAACGCGAGCTGATCGACGCGAACATCAGAGGTGAAGCCTTCAATCGCGAAATTGCTGCGATGTACCTTGACGATTACCGCGGTTTTTTGTGTAATCGCGCGACGATAGTCGTCCTCGTGGGTGCGATTTGTTGTTCCGATCTCGACGAGTCGAGCGCCGCTTCGCGCCATGATGTCGGGGATGCGAAAGCTTCCGCCGATCTCGACTAGCTCACCGCGCGAAACGAGGACTTCTTTCCGCTGTGCCAGGGTATTGAGCGTGAGGACAATTGCGGCGGCGCAATTGTTGACGACGAGCGCGTCCTGTGCTCCGGTGAGCTGAACGAGCAGCCCGACGCAGTGCGAGTACCGCGACCCTCGCTGTCCGGTCGGGACATCGTACTCGAGATTGCTGAATCCTCCCGCGGTCTCCGCGATTGCCTCGATTGCCGCCTCGGCAAGCGGCGCTCGGCCGAGGTTGGTGTGCAGCACTATTCCGGTGGCGTTGACCAATCGACGCAGCGACGGGCGGCTGAGTTTATTCACCACGGATGAAATGGTCGCGACCCATTGATCTTCACTCTTCACGACTTCGCCCACTGTCCGAGCGGCGTCGACGGCGCTTCGCACCGCCTCTACCACGACCCGGCGCGGGTGCTGCTCCAGAAGCGAACGCACTCCAGGCGTCTCGAGGAGGGAGCTGACGCTCGGCAAGTCACGTCGCTGGTCGGTCATGTCGGAGGCTTCACGGTCGTTGAGCCTTTCGGGGGAACTGGCGGCGGCGGCGGTGCGGGCGGCGTGAAAGTGTGCTCGCTGTTGCCGGTTTGACCTAGCAGGCCGCGAATGCCGATCGAACGGATGCGATAAACCGTTTTAGGGACCAGCGGGCGGGTGAGCCGGATTAGCGCTGTCGAAATCGGAGATGGCCGCGACATCACGGGTTTCGGCGCTGCAGGGGTCGTATCTCTACGAACAGGTGTCGGTCGGCGCGTTGGAGGTCGCCCGGATGGACTAGCAGTAGGGGACACACCCTTGGGAGTAGTGTCTTTGGGAGCCGCGCCGGCGCTCGCGATCGGAATTTGCGCAGAGTCAGGTGGAGGTCCAAGGACAGCGAAATTTGCGGCGCTAAGAGTTTGCCCCGGGTCGATCGGCTTATCAAAGCCGATTCGTAGAGTGAGCGAGTCGGCGGCCGCCACGTCTCGGATGTGAGGTGGCACGGTGTCGTGGACAAATACGAGCAGCTGCATTTGTCCCGTATCGGTGAGTGCGATCGACGTCGTGTCCCACGCCTCGCTCGGATCGACTGAAAGATTCTTGTTGCGATCGACGTAGGCTCTAAGCGTGTACTTTGCCGGCGGCAGATGCTCCAGCGCGAACAGGCCGCTGGAGTCGACGAGCGCAACGTATGGGTGCAGTGTATCTGGCGGTACGAACGATTCGACGAGCGCGCCGGCGGCGGGAGCTCCGCTCACCCAGTCGAAAACCGAGCCCGAGATGCGAGTGCGGGGAATCACAGGGCCCGTTGAGAAAAAGGTCGTTGCTCCAGTGTTCCGAACGTTGCCTCGAATGTCGGCGAGCCCACGCAGCATGATCACGGTGTACGGCGTGTTTGCGCGCCAGCCGTGCGGAGGTTTAACAGCGATCGTGCTCCGGTGCCAGGATGCATCCGGGACTCCATCGCGCGGAGATATCAGGAAAAGATCGGCGAGCGTCGTCACCGACGGCGGCTTTTCCGCAATGACCTCGTCGAAGTGGAAGACCACTTCCTTCGGCTTCACCCCGACCGTGCCACTATCCGGCGTAATGCTGAGTATCTGTGGTGCCGCCGTGTCGATCGGGCCGCCGGGAGGCATACCCGGCGATGCGCACGCCTGTACCAGCAACGCCGCGGCAATCAGCCGCCGCAAAGCACGCTCACTTTTGCGGAGAGCTGCTCGCGTCGCTTCAGCCATTCCTGTTCCTTCTGCCGCTCAGACTCGACAACCGCGGCGGGCGCGCGCTTGACGAAGCCTTCGTTCGCAAGCCGCGTCGATAGTACACCGAGTTGAGCGTCGAGCTGCTCGAGCTCAGCGCGGAGCTTCGCGCACTCGCGAGACACGTCGACGACCCCCGCGAGGGGAACGATGATTTCGCTGCCGTCGGTCAGGACCGAGTGTGCCGCGGCCTTATCGGACGAGGCGCCAGCTCGCAGCTCCGTGCGCGCCAGCTGTCCGAAAAGTCGTGCGTGGTCAGTGAACAGTGATCCGTTTGTCCGCGCGCGAATGGTCGCCTCGATTGACTTGCCCGGGGGGATGGCGTAATCGGATCGGATCTGCCTGAGAGCGCCCACAGCTTCGCGGACGAGATCAAACCTTGCCATTGCCTGCTTCTCGCTCGCAGAAGATGGGTGAGGCATCGGCCACGGTGCTATCGCCAGAAACTCGCAACGATCGGCACCCTCCGGAAAGGGAAGTTGCTGCCAGAGAGTCTCGGTGATGAACGGCATGATGGGATGGAGCAACCGTAACGCGAAGTCGAAGACGTGGGTCAGTACGGCGCGCGCCACCTCACTGTCCGCGCCAGCCGCGCCTATTCGTCCCTTCGTGCTCTCCAGATACCAATCCGCCACGTCGTTCCACACGAATCGCCGCGCGGACTCGGCGAATTCGCTCAACCGAAGTCCCGCGTACCGCTCCTCCGGCCGCCACTTGCCGTTCGTCGGGCGCGGTGGGCCAAGCGCGTTGCCGCATTCCACAATCGTCGCGTTCAGACGGCCAAGTATCCAGCGATCGGCGAGAGTGAGATCCGTGTCCAGAAGTTCGTCGACGCTTCTTACTGGCGACGTTCCGACGTTGGTGAGAAGGAACCGGCCGATATTCCACAGCTTGGTCGCAAAATTTCTCCCGGGAGCAAAGGACCGCTCGAGGTCCTTGGGATCGAGCATCAGGTCGGCGCCCATCCCCATTCCCGAGATGACGGTGTAGCGCAGAGCGTCGGCGCCGTATTTCGTAACAACGTCGAGTGGATCGATGCCGTTGCCGAGTGACTTGGACATCTTGACGTGATCGACGTCGCGAACGGTGCCGTGCAGATAAACGGTGTGAAACGGAGGCGCGTCCATGAACGCGTATCCAGCCATGATCATGCGGGACACCCAGAAGAAAAGAATCTCCGACGCAGTAATGAGATCGTCCGTTGGGTAAAAGGCGACAAGCGAAGCCGAGTCCTTGTCGGGCCATCCAAGCGTCGAGATCGGAAACAGCCAGGACGAAAACCATGTATCGAGCACATCGTCGTCCTGGCGAACCGGTCCGCCGCAGTGATCACACCCGCTGACATCGGTGCGACTCACGATCTGCGTGTTGCACGCGTCGCAGTACCAGACGGGAATTCGGTGTCCCCACCACAGCTGTCGCGAGATGTTCCAGTCGCGAATGTTCTCGAGCCAGTTGACATATACCGCTTCCCACCGCTCGGGCAGAATGCGAATGGTGCCATCCCGCACTGCCTCGAGCGCTGGTTTTGCCAGCGGTTCCATTTTGACGAACCATTGATCTGAGAGGCGAGGCTCGACGACGGTGTCGCAGCGGTAGCAGTGACGCACCGCGTGCTGGTGCGGCTGAATTCCCTGGAGCTGGCCAAGCTTATCGAGCGCGTCTACGATGCGCTCACGGGCCTCGAAGCGATCTACTCCGACGAGGTCGCCCGGTACCCGCGAATCTGCGTCCTGACCGTTCGCCATTGTTCCATCGGGCGCCATGATCACGGGCATCGGAAGCTTGTGTCGCTTTCCCACCTCGAAGTCGTTCGCGTCGTGGGCCGGGGTGATCTTTACAATTCCGCTGCCGAACTCAGGATCGACGTACTCATCGGCGATGATCGGGATCTCGATATTCGCCAGCGGGAGAATCGCGCGCCGCCCGACGAGCGACTTGTATCGCTCATCGTCCGGGTGCACCGCGAGCGCGACGTCGCCGAGCATTGTCTCGGGCCGCGTCGTCGACACTGCGACGACACCGAAGAGTGTGTCGGGCCCCCGACCCGCCGAGTCGCGCAATGGTGCAGGGGGCATCCCGGCGACACGGTAGAGAATGTGGTACAGTTTTCCCGTTTCCTCTTCGTGCTGCGCTTCTTCGTCACTCAGCGAAGTGAGGCAGCGTGGGCACCAGTGGATGACCCGGTGTCCGCGATAGATCAGGCCCCGCTCGTACAGCTGGACGAACGCTTCGCGCACAGCGTGGGAAAGCTCGGGCGAAAAAGTGTAGGCGGTTCTGTTCCAGTCACACGAAGCACCAATCGCTCGCAGCTGGCGCAGGATCTCGCCGCCTGTGCGCTCGACGAACGACACCGTGCGCTCGACGAATGCGGCTCGGCCCAGATCCGATTTCGATTTTCCTTCAGCGGCCAGCTGTTTCTCGATGATGTTCTGAGTAGCAATACCGGCGTGGTCGGTGCCCGGCAGCCACAGCGTTTCGTCTCCGGCCATGCGCCGCCAGCGCACGATCACGTCCTGCACCGTGTTGTTTAGGCCGTGCCCCATGTGCAGGACGGCCGTAACGTTGGGCGGCGGCATGATGATGACGAACGGATCGCGATCGCCTCCGTTTCGTTTACTGCCCTTGTCGTCGGCCGCAAAAATCCCAGCCTTGACCCACCGCTCGTAGATGGCGCGCTCGGTCGCGCCCGGGTCGTACTGCGCGGGCAAGTCGTCGGGCTTCTGCTTGGGGCTCATACTCCGCGCAAGTTAACCGACGCGATTTTGACGGGTAAGACTTTGGTGTTCCGTTCGCGCGTCAGGCGCGCGGTCCAAACCGCGATACGGTGTGCTGAGGGCAGAGCCCGCACGGCCGACATCGTGCGCCAGTCAGTGCGGGCTCAAATCCCCCAACACGACGACGTCAGCTACGCGTTCGGTTGCGGTCTCGATACGTCTGCGGGCGCTCGTTCCGGCTCAGCGACGTGATCCGCCTTTGGCACCCCGGTCGGCGCAACTGGAGAGCCATCGGTGCGACCACCGCGCGCTGATTTCTTGGAAGACCTGCGGCGCTCCGCGGTGTTGGGGATCTCCTCTGCGGCTGCCATGAACGCGCGGTCTTCTTTGAGCGAGCGATCCTCGAGAACGTTTCGCGGATCGGCGTGACGATCGACTTCAGTCGAATTACCCTGTCTCCGCCGGCCCGTGCCAAGCTGCTGTCCTTCCCAATGACGCTCGGTCAGAGCGGCGTCGCCGTCTTCATAACGGTGTGCCGCCGCGTCGAACAGCTCTTCGTCGGCGCCGATCACCAGGCGGTTTACGACGGTCTCCACTCCGGGCACACCTCGGGCAACCACGATCGCCTGTCGCGCTTCCTCCTCGGAATTCACGGACCCCGTGAGCTCGATGATTCCGTCCTCGACGGCGCCAATGTCGACGGCGCGCTCGCTGAGGATTGGATCGTTTCTAAAAGCCTCCAGAACTCTCTCCTCGAGCTCTTCGGCGCCGTTGAGCGACGCCTTTGGCGTGTCGAGGTCCTCATCGAAATCGGGATCGAACTCGTCATCGTCGAGGCCTTCATAATCGAAGTCCTCTTCCTCCTCGCCCGTTCCGCCACCGAAGGTGTCCTTGATTCTGTCGGTCAATCCCTTGAAACCTCCGAATCGCTCCGCCATGAGTACACCGGCCGCGAATCCAGCGGCGGCGCCGATCGCGATATAAAGTGCGCTACGCGAAGAGGAATCCTCCTCCTCTTCGTCGGCGTATATGTAAGGTGGCTCGTTGCGATAACGGAAGGGGGACATAAGTACGCCTGTGGCGAAGGGTTTCTGCAAACGATACCTTAACGGGGAGCAAAATAAAGGCCATTCGCAGTACTCGAAATTATACCAGAAATGTTGACGCTGAGGCTCCCCG
>JBOHTC010000172.1:0-56999 GCA_050733495.1 Gemmatimonadaceae bacterium
GTCATGGAGTTTCTCGTGCGGCCGCTGATGAACGGCGGTACGTTGGGCGGACGTCCGAACATGCGAAAGGAGAATCATGAGCAAAGTATTCGTCAACATTGCGCTCAGCCTCGATGGCTACATGGCACCGGAAGGAATGACCATGGAGAATTGGGACAAGCCTGAGTACAAGAACTGGGGCGCTAAGTGGGCTGCGCTGATGGCCTGGATCCTCAATCAACAGTACTTCCGCGAGAACCTCAAGCTCGGACCAGGGGGAGAGACCGGCCCGGCCAATGACCTGCTTCGCAGCACCACGGAGCGCATCGGTGCCAACATTATGGGCAAGCGAATGTTCGATCAAGGCGAGCGCGCCTGGCCAGAGGAGGCTCCGTTTCACACACCGGTATACGTTCTTACCCATGAGAAACGCGAACCCTGGGTGCGCCCCGGCGGGACGACCTTTTACTTCGTCAATGACGGGCCGGAGCGTGCCCTCGAGCTGGCTCGGAAATCCGCGGGCAGTCGTGACATTCGTGTCGCGGGTGGAGCGGATGTGATCCAGCAGTACCTGAACCTTGGTCTCGTCGACGAGCTGGAAATCGCTTTGGCACCCGTGTTATTCGGCGGCGGGCGGCGTCTCTTCGAGAACCTGCGCGAGCCCGAGCCGCAGGTTCGCATTGACAAGGTGCTTGATGGTCCAGCTGCCACCCACTTGCGCTATGTGCGTCAGTGAGGGCGCGTGATCACGTCTGCTGACAACGAGGCGGCAAAGCCGAATCCCGGTGCTCTATGACTGGATGCAGTATTTGCGATCTGCGTTTAGGGGAGGGCCACGAATCGGAGTCAATGGGAGCGGGATCGATACGGACAACGACCGGATCGAGTTCCATGTCGAGAAACAACAATCCCTTCCGATGTTAGTCATCTGGCTTATTGCAAAGGGAGTCCCGTGCCGGCTCGTCGCCGTTCGGGTGAGCGGACCTAACTGGCTTTGATCCGGTCTCGCGCGCCTCTCGTCGTCTAGCGGTAGTTGCAGCAGACGAGCGCTTCAAATCGCTTTGTTAAGGCCCTGTGGGCGCATCGTCTGTGCGAGTGCGTCGCGCTAGTTTAGTAGAATCGCTCGCGGCTGAACTTGGGCGTTTAGGCCTGATCTTACCTACGGACACTCATCGGCTTGCTGAGAGCCAATTCACCTGCCCCGTCTCACTTTGCGCTGTGTGCTTGACGGGGGAGCTTACGAGGAGAGTAAAGATGAAAAAGAACACGATCTGCCTGTGGTACGACCATGGCGCGGAAGAGGCCGCGCGCTTTTATGCCCGCACCTTCCCCGACAGCAGGGTCGGCGCGGTGCACCGGGCGCCCTCCGACTTTCCAGGCGGCAAGGCGGGGGACGTCCTGACGGTTGACTTCACGGTGTGCGGCGTGTCGTGCATTGGCCTCAACGGTGGGGACGCGTTCAAGCAGAGCGAGGCGTTCTCCTTTCAGATTGCCACCGACGACCAGGCGGAGACGGACCGCTATTGGAACGCGATCGTCAGGAACGGCGGAGCGGAGAGCGCCTGCGGCTGGTGCAAAGACAGATGGGGCTTATCGTGGCAGATCACGCCGCGCGTCCTGACCGACGCAATGGCCAGCGGCGGCGGTGCGGCGAAGCGCGCGTTCGAGGCGATGATGGAGATGCAGAAAATTGACGTCGCCAAGATCGAGGCGGCGGTGCGCGGCGAAGCCGTGCCGCAATGAGACTGGGCTGAGGCGACACACTCGGACGCGGTTGTCATCTGGAAGGACGGCCGTTTGGTCGGATCCTGGCACTTTGGGAAGCCGGAAGTCCCTATCGAAGCGATGTCGGCCACAAAGTCGATTGCAAGTCTCGCAGTCGGTCGGGCAGTGACTCTCGGCGCCATCCCATCCATTGACGAGCCAGTCGCCCACTACTATCCGGAGTGGCGGCAGGGACAGAAGGCCGCAATCACCGTCCGGCAGCTTCTTGATCACACGTCAGGCATGCAGACCGGCGTCAGCAATGAGGTGGAGACCAGCCCAGATGTCGTGCAACTCGCGCTCGCGGCTGAACTCTCCGATGCCCCAGGCGCCCGCTTCAACTACAACAACAAGGCCGTCAATCTGCTCGCCGGAATCGTCAAGAAAGCCAGTGGAAAGCGGATGGATGAACTCCTCAGTTCCGATGTCTTTGCTCGTATGGGCTTCGGAGAATTCGAATGGGCTCGAGATACGGCTGGAAATCCTTACGACTGCCGACGGGTTGGCGCTGGTGCGACTCATGTACTTCTTTGTAGGCGAGTCGCCCGCACCGCGGTGTGGCATCACACCGCCGCCAGAAGAGTCCATTTGGTTCAAGGGCGGGGACTACTGTGAATGGATGACTAATCGAGGCAGGGTTGGCACTCAGCGCGATCAACAACGTCGTGTGCGCGCAGTCA
Organism: Gemmatimonadaceae bacterium; assembly: GCA_050733495.1. Lineage (GTDB taxonomy): Bacteria > Gemmatimonadota > Gemmatimonadetes > Gemmatimonadales > Gemmatimonadaceae > UBA4720. Next base: position 2,424 of record JBOHTC010000172.1, read on the forward strand.
TCCTGAACCGGGAAACCAAAACCGAGGCGAACGCCCGTGCGATCGTCGATTCCATTGGGTCCACGCTACAATCCTGGGGCTTACGTCATACGGGATGTGCCTCCGGATCGACTCCGGCGGGTGAAGTGCGAAGTTGGCTTTATGCTCGAAGGGACATCGTTGTTTACGTGTCAGAGACCACGCCGCCTTCAGCCCCGCCAGGGGTGTTGGCCCTCGCAGTGGACGATCCCAACGCATTCCCTCTGGTACTGTGCCATCCGGTACCTGACACGCACTGAGCGAGGAGGCGACCAATGATACACGAGACAGTGCTAGCGATTCACGCGGCGACTCCAATGATCCACGTACCCGACGTGCGCGCGACTGCCGCGTGGTACGAAACGATTGGCTTCACCGTCGACGAAACCTACGGTAACGGCGCCGACGGGTTAAGCTTCGCCATCCTGTCGGCCGGCGCGACCCACGTCATGTTCAACCAGGGGGTAACCACGCTTCTCCGCCTGCATCGCGCTACCTGTTAGATGCGTTATAGACGAGAATTCCCGCAGCTGAATTTGCGTTAGGCCGATCACAAGAGCCCGCAACAAAGGAGGTTGCTCGTGAATATCTCTGGGTACTACGGCGCGGATAACGAGCTGCGCGGTGTATTCCGAGGGTTGGGTGCGATCAGCCCAGCCAGTGCGCGGTCTGTCAAGGATTTGCAGCTGGATGCTGCCTCCTTCGACCGGCTGCTCCGTCGCGGCGTGATTCGCGAGGGTTCGCCGGGAAAGTTCTACCTCTACGAACCTCCACCGGCGCCGAGCCGCTTGCTCCGTCAACTGATATTCTTTGTCATCGTGATACTGCTTCCAGTTGCCATCATCCAGTTCTGTCCACGAGTTCCTTAGCGCGGGGGTCCGACGATGTCGCCAGCTCGGCTGCCGCTCCGTAATGAACGGTCGAGTGTTGGCTGGCAATGCGCCACTCAAATCTCGCACAGCGCCGCCCCCGTCTTTAATTTCTCCCTCCGATCATCCACACCAGGCGGAAAAATGAAGAAGACCGCGAACGCCCGCTTCGCCATCAAAAGCTGGGACGAGAAGCCTTATAACGAGGGCGCGGACCAACCAAAACTGACCCGGGCCTCCGTGGTGAAGACGTTCACCGGCGACATCGACGGCGAGGGGCACGTCGAATACCTGATGATGTACCGCAGCGACAGCTCGGCAACTTTCGTCGGGATGGAGCGAGTCGTGGGACGAATTTCTGGTAAGGCAGGCAGCTTCGTGCTCCAGCGGACAGGGGTGTTCGAGGGCGGTCTTGCGAAGGAATCCTATTCCGTGATTCCGGGCTCTGGAACCGGAGAGCTGCGCGACCTGCGCGGTGAGGGCACGTCGGCCGTCGGCCACGGCAACGAACTTCCGATGACTCTGAACTATGAGTTGCCGTAGCCGGGCCGGGTGATCGCCAGGTTCATGAGATCAAGCTCGAAGGACTCTCTGAAGCAGCGGTCAGCTACATCCCGAACCAGTAACTGATCTTCAGCACGAAAATGTTGTCAGCCGGCGCGGCGAAAAGCGCGCTGCGATCGCGGCTGAAGGATAGGTCCCCCAGCGGCGCCACATCGCTTCGCGTCTGGGTCCACACGAGATAGGCGGTCGAACCAGGGCGCCACTCCCAGCGGAGAACGCTCGTACCGCGCAAGCTGCGGAAGTTGAAGTTCGGATTACCGAGCGTGAAGGTCGGCGCCGGCCCCGTGCCGTCCGGATCGATAGTGTACTGAAGACTTCCGCCTTCGCCCGTCGACGCGATGGTGCCGACGTCCTTGCCGTAGACGAGTTTGCGCTGTTGGCGCGGAGCGGCGAACTCCTCGAAATCCGTGTAATTGCCGCTCGCGATGAGTGGCTGCGCGAACAGATCCAGCGAGAGCGACGGCGTGAACGTCACCGCTCCGCGCACCGTCATGTACACCTGCTTCTGCTCCAGATGGGCGAACACGTAGCGGCTGCCGTAGAATGCTGTTGCGGTCGGATCGGTGATCTGTGCCACGTACTGCGACATGCTGGTCGAGTGCGAGTAGCCGGGTCCAAGAGTGAGTTGCACGTTCGGCGCTGGGCGGATGCTCGCGGACAAATCGAGCGATGAGTTGCTCCCACCATCGTCAGTGGTGCTCGCGGAAAGCGTAGAGTTCAGGATTATATGCCGACGCGGATCGGTCGAGACCTCCGCGAGCGCGCTGTTCCCGGCGGGCAGCCTGACGTCCGGACCGCCGCGGGTCAGGCGGTCAGAAATGACCGCGAACGATCGCGAACCGAGCAGCAGAACCTGCCAATAGTTCAGAAGCTGCGACTCGAGGAAGACCGTCGCATCGGCGCCGGTTGCGTCGCCGTCGTAATTCCATTGTTTCTCGCCGCCGAGCAGCATCTGTGCGTTTCGATAGAATCTGGTGGGCTTCGTGAACACCGGCCCGAAGGTGCCGTTGATCCAGCGCCAGTCGGCGTTCTGGAGAAAGCCAAGATCGTTGGTCTCGAATCCCGGGCTGACCGCCGCCGCGTTCAGATCGCCCTGCCATTTTCCGCTCTGCTTGGACAACCTACTAATGGCGCCATACCCGGACAGCGAGGTGGCGGATGGATCATACGCACTGGAGAAGAGTCCACCAGACACGCTACGATCGGGACGCTGAAAGTAGCGCGCGGAAGATCGTTCCAGGCGCGCGATTGCGAGGGAGTCACCGGTTACGCGCGACGCGCTGACGGCGGTGTAAAGGTGATAGGTGTGTTTCAGCCAGTAGAAATCCGCGTCCGTGCCGAGTGTGCGCGCGGAATTCGGCAGCAATGATTTGAGGCCCGGATCATCCAGCCTGCGATCGACAGACGTCAGGATCCCGCCGAGAACGACGTTCCCGTTTCGCATGTCGCGCTTGCCGCGGGCGATGAGATTGTTGGCGAGCGGCTCGACCGGCTGTCGGATGCGTGTACCACTCTCGGTCTCGACTTCCGCGGTTTCACGGCGAGTGACCGCGTCGAGCATCCCGACGGTGAATCCGCTCGTGGTGCGCCCCGTCAGCTTCGCGGCACCAAGAATCTCGGTATTCTCGGGCACGTCCGCAAAAGGTCCGCTCGCGAACGCGAGACCCGCACCCTGTGGTGGCCGGCCGATGCGGCGCGAATAGAAAATCCCCAGACCAAAGCCGCAGTTAATGTTGCACCCTGGCTGGCCGAAATTGAAAAGGTCGCTGCCCTCTACGAAGAAGGGCCGGAGCTCCGGGAAAAACGTTTCGTACTGGCTGAGATTGACGACGGCCGGATCGACCTCCACCTGGCCGAAATCCGGGTTTACCGTCGCTGCCAGAGTGAAGCTGTTCGTGAGGAGGTATTTCGCATCGGCACCGACGCGCATGTCGCTCGCGCTTCTATGGAAGAATGGGCTCTGCGGGTCCCCTGAATTGAGGCGCTGTGCGCGGCCAACGACGTACGGAAGGAGTTCTGCGTGGTGCGTGCCGCCCTGCAGCTCGAGTCCGGTGAGATCTCCAAAGAACGCGGGGCCGCCGACTTCATTCTGCTTCCAGAAGGCCCATACATCGCGTTCCTGATTGCGGTGAATGATGCGAGCGAGATTCAATCCCCACGTTTGAGCGCCCTGCCGCGAGAAACGGAGCTGACTGAACGGAATTCGCACTTCAGCTGTCCAGCCGAGCGAGTCGATGCTGCTCGCCGCTTCCCAGACGGGATCCCAGGATCGGTCGACGTCCGTCGCGTCGCCTCGCCAGCCGGATGGGTTGACGTCGAACTCGACGGAATGCAGCCGATCGTGATACGCGTCGAAGTCTATCCGGAGTATGTCGCTCTCAGTGTCCCCGTCGCGCCGCGTCAGCATGGTGGTGACACCGGCGGCGCCGTGGGAATCGTACATCCGGGCTCCGACATAGATGGCGTCGGCGTCGTAGAGAATCCGTACTTCGGTGTTCTCAGTCGGCGCTTCGCCCTCGTTCGGTTTCTGTTGCTTGAAGTCGGTGATCGGCGACGCAGCCGCCCACGCGGCTTCATCGAGGCGGCCGTCAATTGCAATCGCGCCCTTTCGAGGCGCGGCGATGGCGGACGGACGTCCGTTCGTGGTGACGCCTGGAACGTTGGCGGGACTAGTCGGCGGGACGGTTGTGGTGGTATCCTGCGCTCGAAGCGCGGACGGGAGCAGGAGGACGACGATGATGAACGAAGGTGGGATCTTCATGTCGTAAGTTGGAGCAGACGGGAATTCCGGACCACGAGGTTCGTCGGAAATATAGAGCGGAGATACAGGGGTTTCCTCTAGTGCAGCGCCGCACGGAGCGCTCCAACTTAGACAGGTGCGTGGGGTAAAGCGTTTGCGTCGAGCGGTACTCGTCCGCCTTGATCGCAATGCGCTTCCAGTCTGATCCAACGCGTTAGTATCACTCTTATAAGAAGGGAAGCGCATTCGCCGTGTTACCAGGTTTTGCCGCAGAATCGAATCGCACTGCCGTTATTCGCGCCACGAAACTTCAACGGTCGCACATGAGGCACGCATTACTCTCGCTCGGCTTGCCGACGCTGCTGTTATGCGGGTGCGGTACTGATGCGACGCAGCCGGGCAAACGGGATCCATATGAAGGTTACCGCACGGTCGCACTCGACTTCTGTTCGACGAGCGTGCCGACTTTCTTTGCCTACCGCAACGATGGACAGTCATGGACCACGCTTTCGCCAGACGCCAACGGTTCCTTCGTGTTTACGGCCGCGCCGAAAGTGGCGATTGCATTCGTCCGCGGCACGCATGCCGAGACTTTCTACACGTCGGCGCAGAATCTCCAGGACGTGAGTGGCTTGACCTGCCAGGAGGTCCAGGGAGAGAAAACGCTCAGCGGCTCGGTGTCCAATCTCGGAGCCGGAGCGTACGCGGTGGTCACTGCGGGCTCGTCGCGCGCGGCGGGGCCTGGCCTATTCACTCTCACATCCGTGCCGGACGGAGACCTTGATCTGGTAGCAATAAACCGTACGGATATCGGCAGTCCGACTGACGCGATTATTCGGCGAAACGTCCTACTGCCCGATGGGTCGAGCGCTCCCGTATTCGATTTCTCGTCTCCGGAGGCTGTCCCACTCGCGTCAAATTTGCTGACCGTGAGCGGCCTGCTGCCGCGTGACTTCAATAATCTCTTTATCGCTATCCGCACTGCCAACGGAACTTATCAGGACTGGGATCACGGGATAGCGTACACCGGGGACACGCGCACATTTCGGAGCATTCCCTCCGCCCTGCTCAGAGATGGCGACCTCCACACGCTTAGCTTCACCGCGCGCGGCGACAATTTCACATCGTTCCGTGCGGAGATTCTCTCCTACCATCAACCATCGGATAAGAGCATTGTGCTCGGACCAAAGCTGAACGCAGCAACGTTCACGACTTTGGCGACGACTCCCTATCTGATGGTTCGTGGAACGCTTCCAAGCCAGCCGGAGTACGGAAGCGCGGTCCGATTCTTATTCGACCAGGCTACCTCCGCTGGCGGCGAACATTATTGGAGCGTGACGGGAACCGCCCGCTATTTTGGTGGCAGCGCGCCATCAACTTGGGAACTGGAGATTCCGGACCTCAGCGCGGTGGCCGGCTTTCCCGCGTCAGCTGGATTCGAAACCAGCCAGTCTACTCAAGCAAACGGCGAGGCGTGGAGCAGCCTTCTCGGGCTTTGGATTGGGAGACCTCCTCGCGATGGAGAGGTCGTGAGCTACGCCGGGTCGCCAGGGACAACCATTCCCGCGCAGTAGGGATTCGCACAAACAACGACCTCAAAGTAACTGAGCGGGGACGAGATGAAGAAGACAAGCAACTCGAAAAGCTGTGAATCTCCCTCTCAGCTCATTGACGCGAGAATCAAGGACCTCGGCGATTGGCGTGGCGAGACACTCTCAAAGATGCGGCGACTCATCAAGCAGGCGGATCCTGAAGTCATCGAGGAAGTGAAGTGGAGAAAGCCGTCATCTCCGGCAGGTGTTCCTGTCTGGTCTCATGATGGAATGATCTGTACAGGCGAGACCTACAAGAGCGCCGTCAAGCTGACCTTCGCCAAGGGCGCTCAACTCAAGGATCCGAAGCGGCTGTTCAACTCGAGTCTCGACGGCGGTGTCCGGCGCGCCATCGATCTGCACGAAGGTGACGCGATCGACGAGACTGCATTCAAAGCGCTCATCCGGGAGGCGGTCGCGGTGAACGAGTCTTCACGATGAGCAGTTCGACAGCAGAGATCTAAGTGTTGAAACGCTGCGTTCGTTGTCTCGCTTTCGTTGCGTGCGCGGCGGCGTGAATACCTCGGATCACAGCCCCATTCGCACGCCATTTAATCGATTGCAGATCGGAGACGTTCGTGTGCATTAACCTGGTTTCGAGCGCGCGGACAAGTGCGCTAACTGCTTTTCGCGTCATTGCAACCTTGACCGCAATCCTGGCGACAGCAGTACGCCCGCCGGGAATCGCCGCACAAACAGTAGCGCCGCCTCCCGCATCACAGAATCCGTCGCCGATGGTTGAGGCAACGCGCGCGCACGAGCGCCTCATCCAGAAGAAGTTGCCTGGCGTCATTCGATCGCTCATTGGTCCCGCGGGCAAACCAGTCGAAGTCCTCGTGCCCGATGGCGCCCGAACGCACGATGCTTTCGATCTCGTCATCCACTTCCTTGGTGCCGCGTGGCTCCCCGAGCAGGCCGTCGCATCAATCGATGATCATACCGTTACGGCCGTCGTGAACCTCGGCGCCGGTTCGGGCATTTACGATCGCGCGTTCACCGATCCGTCTGCGTTCGACTCACTCCTCGCGGGCGTCGCACGCGAAGTATCAGCAGTAACCGCGCGTACCGCACGCGTCGGACACCTGACGCTGGTTGGATTCTCCGCCGGACATGGCGCGGTGCGCGCGATCCTTCGCGATCCACACAACTTCGCCAAGGTCGATGCGGTGCTCCTTCTCGACGGAATGCACACCTCCTACGTCCCCGAAGGTAGGCCTCTCGCCGCCGGCGGTAGTCTCGACACCACGAATCTCGTGGCGTTCGCAAACTTCGCGCGGGCCGCCATGCGAGGCGAGAAGCGATTTCTCGTTACGCATTCGGAGATCTTTCCCGGCACATTCGCGAGCACCACCGAGACGGCCGACTGGCTCCTGGGCTCACTCGGGCTGCATCGCACACCAGTTCTCCGCTGGGGCCCGCGAGGCATGCAGCAGCTCAGCGAGGTCCGCGCCGGGAAATTTGAGCTCGTCGGCTTCGCCGGCAATTCGGCACCGGACCACATCGACCAACTCCATGCAACGCCGGAGCTTCTGGCGCGTTTGCTCAAGCTCTGAGGTCCCGCCAAAAGACTGCAATGGAAGTCTCGCGTCGAACGGGGCCTCGCTGGCGTTTCGACTGACGCGTCCGCTGGCAGCCAGTTTGCTTAGTTCTCCTGGTGGATCCAATTCCTTTCCCTGCCATGTCAACTGCAGAACCAGACCGCTTTCCCAACCGTGAGAGCCGCGCTACCAAGGCGGCCGCTCCCCCCAGTGACGCGAGCGAAGATCAGCAAACTATTCGCGCCCGCGTTACGCGTCTCGTATTCCGCGGCGATGCCGGCCGTTACGACGAATTCGTGCGCGCACTGGACGAGTCGACTCCAGACGACGTAGAGGTGATCCTGCGTGGGAGTGCCGTGACGGGGGACAAATGGAAAACCGGCGAGCCATTCGATGCGGACGGGCCGGGCACCAGCGACATGGACGTGACCTTCGTGGGCGGTGACATGGTCGCGCTGTTTCACGACTTTCACATCCCCGGCGTTCACTCAGCTCCACTCAGCGACGCTCATCCCTTTGCCTCGACGGCGCTTGCCCCTCTCCGCAAGCGTCTGTGCGAGATGACTGGTCGCCCAGTGAACCTCCAGGCAACAACATCGCTCGTCCAGTTTCTTCGCGACGTCGTGATGGATCAGCCTTATCTGACATTGCTGAATAAGCAGGACGAGGCGGAAGACCGCTCCTCCGACGACTGAGCGTGCGGCTCCTCACTTACAACATTCGGGAGGGGGGAGTCGGTCGCGTCGAGGCCCTCGCCGAGGTGATAAGAGCGGCCAACCCGGACTTCGTAGCATTGCAGGAGGCGAGCGATCCACTTGTCGTGGAGCGCCTCGCCAAGTTGACGGGTCTGCGTTTTTCAGGGTCGCGGCGGTCGCACTCGACTGGATTCCTGAGCAGAGTGCCGGTTCTCAACCACGCGTGGCGCCATCCACCACGAACTCGGCATGCCCTGCTCGAGGTGGCGCTCGCCGATGGACTTCCCCGCGTATTTGTGGTGCATCTCCGCGCGTGGTTCTCGAAGTGGAGCGAACAACGTCGTGTGCATGAGCTGCGCGGACTGCTCGGCGGAATTCAAGACCAGCTGATACGCGAGCAGCATGCGTTCGCCTTCCACGTTCTCGCGGGCGACTTCAACGCGCTCGCGCCCGGCGAGGCGTTCGATCCGTCGCCCATGCCGGCATGGATCCGCGGGATGATCTGGCTCAGCGGCCGCGACATAGCGCGGAGCACGATCGAGATGATGCGGGCTGAAGGTTATGTCGACGCGTGGCGCACAGTGCACACGAACTCTGCGGAGAAACCCGGGTTCACTTTTCCAGTCTGGAATCCGCACGTCCGCCTGGACTACGTCTTCACTCCCGTCGCATACGCGTCACACGTGACCGCGTGTGAGGTTCGACGTATGCCTGATGCGGCGCTGAAAGCGTCCGACCACTTTCCACTGCTGGTTCAACTCTCGGAGACCTGATCGCATTCCATTGCGCCGCAGCGCCTCCCGCCCAGCGCCTCCCGCCTCCCGCCTCCCGCCGTCAAAACACCAGCGTCTGAATCGAATGCGGCAAGCTGCTGACTTCCGCTGCGTTGCCCGCCACCCAGAGAAAGTATGAAATCTTCTTATCGGTTGGGTTCATCACCACGACAGAGACCTTGCCGTCGGGATTTACGAACGCGGTAGAAAGGAGCGCGCTCCTGCTGGAAGACGCGGCGATTTTGCGCGCGCCCGGGCGGACAAACTTCGAGAAGTGTCCGATGTAGTAATACGAGTTGGTGTAAGTCAGCTCACCAGTTTTCGTATCGCCGTGAACGGGCGCGAAGCAGAAGTTGCCAACGTGGTTTGGACCGCCTTGTTCATCCAGCAAAACGTTCCAGTCCGTCCAGCCGACGGCACCGTCGTTGAAGTCATTGACCATCGAGTGACCGTAGACCTCACCCAATCTCCAGTTGTGGATGTCTTTGGCATCGAACGAATCGGCAGTGCCTTCGGTGAAGAGCAGGGGCTTGTCCGGGAAGGTCTCATGCACGAGCCGGACGTTGTCGAACATCATGGTGCCGCCGCTCCACGGCTCGTACCAGTGGTAGCCAATGCCCCACGCGTACTGAGCCGCTTTGGGATCCGCGAGTATCGTGCTGACTCTCTGGTAGATGAGATCGCGGTTGTGGTCCCAGACAACGATCTTCTTATTCCCTAACCCTGCACGATTCATGGTTGGGCCGAGGAAGTTTTTCAGGAAGTCGCGCTCGTCTTCGGCGCTGTAGATGCACGACTCCCAGGTTTGGGTCGCCATGGGCTCGTTCTGGATCGTGGTTCCCCAGATTGGAATTCCTTCCTTCTCGTACGCCTTGATGAACTTCGTGTAGTAATTCGCCCACGATTGATAGAACTCTGGTTTCAGCTTTCCGCCGTGCAGCATGTCGTTGTTCGTCTTCATGAACGCCGGCGGACTCCACGGGCTGGCGAACAGCGTGAGCTTGCCGCGCGCAGTCGCCAATGCCTGCTTGGTAAACGGAATCCGGAATCGTTTGTCGTGGTCGACGCTGAAGGAATTGAGGTCCTTGTCGCCTTCGTTGACGTAGGTATAGCTGGCCGATGAGAAATCGCAGCTGTGGATGTGAGTTCTTCCGAGAGTGTACCCGATCCCTTTGTCGGGATCGTAGTAGGCGTCGAGCACTTCTCGCTGCTTCGCGGCCGGGAGTTTGGCGAAAGTCTCAGCCGCGGCATCGGTGAGCGCGCCGCCGATGCCAATGATTGTCTGGGCTCGCTTAGTGGGATCTACGAAAACGCAGACCTGCGTCTCTAGAGGCTGGCCGAGGTATTTGAAGGTGAGCTTATCGGTAGGCGAGAGGCGGTAGGCGGAGTTGTCCGCGGTTGTGTAGACGGTGATGTCTCGCGCCTCGAGGCTCTCGAGCTCGGGAGGGGCCGGATTGTCCGGTAGGGATTCCGGTGTGCCGCGCAATAGCCCACGCTTCCCCAGCACGAGTGCCGAAGACGACGCAACGAGAAAACCACGGCGATCGATTGTCATAGTCGAAGATTGTGAGATCGACTAAATATGCTACTCGCTTTACTGCTTGGGGTGGCCGACCTCCGGAAGTGCACGACCGAGGAATGATTCGACGGGCTGTTGCTCGCCCTCGCTGCGCATGTCGTCCATCAGGTTGATCGTCCGAGTCTGCGCGAGCGCCGTCTCGACCGGCACGTTCCGATACTGAATGAGATATGCGGCCCACATGTGGCTGGCACGCCAGGCGACGGTGCAGTGCAGCAGCACTTTGCCCTTGGCGTTGCTCATGACATCCGCGAACTGTTTCAATGCCGCGGGTGAATACGGCATGTCGCTCGTACCGCGCACGGGAATGCTGACGTAGTTCATGCCGAGCTCTTTCGCGAGCTTCGCTTCGTCGAATGGAACTTTCGCCATCTCCGGCGGAGTCCGGAGATTGACCACCGTCGTCACGCCCTGCGCGCGGAGATCGCGGAGTCCCTTTTCGCTTGGCTGGCCGGCGATGAAAACGTCATCACCGACGCGTGAGAATTTGGCCTCGAAGAGTCCGGGATTGTCGAGCGCGACCGGAGCGGGAACCTCGCCCGTCGGGTGCGCACCAGTCAGATGCTGGGCGCGACAAAACCCCGATGCCATCGTCGACATCACGGCGGCGAAGCTTGCCAGTTTTACGATCGTCAAAGCCATTTCAGCCTCCCAGAAAAACGGTGGATCGCGTGAAGCGTTGTGATTTAGACATCCGTCAGCGAAGAACGTTGCCAAACTGTAGCTTCGGTGACGTGAATCGTCCACAGCCTCGGTAACGTGCAACGTCCACGCTCCTTAGCCTCAGGTCTCCGCCGGTCGGCGTTGGCCGCGGCACTAATCGGCTGCTTCGCCCGCACCGCGCCGTCAACTGTGGAATCGGGCGACTGGCGCACCGCCGGTGGCGATCCGGGCAACAGCCGGTACTCGTCTCTTACCCAGATCAATCGTACCAACGTCAAGAACCTGCAAGTCGCGTGGACCTACCATACGCGTGACGGCGCGTCGCAGATTCAGGCTACGCCGATCATAGTTGATGGCGTTCTGTACACGACCACTCCCGCACTCGCCGCTGTTGCGCTGCACGCAGACAATGGGACTGAGATCTGGCGTTTCGATCCGTTCGCGAATCGAGAGCGCGAAACCCACGTGAATCGCGGAGTCGTCTATTGGTCGGACGGCGCGGAACGTCGAATTTTCTTTTCCGCCGCACGTCGTCTCTACTCTCTCGAAGCGACCACGGGACGCCCCGAGCTCGACTTCGGCGACAGTGGCTCAGTCGATCTCGCCAATGGACTCGGCAGAGACATCGGCGACGCTTACATAGTCGCGACGAGCCCCGGCGTCGTGTACCGCGATCTTCTCATCCAGGGCACGCGGGTCGGAGAGGAAGAGGGATCCGCGCCTGGCGACATTCGCGCCTACGACGTCCACACGGGTAGGATCCGCTGGACGTTTCACACGATTCCGCGCCCAGGCGAAACCGGTTACGACACCTGGCCGGTTGACGCGTGGAAGACTGCCGGTGGTGCAAACTCGTGGGCGGGGATGAGCGTCGATGTCGATCGTGGAATCGTCTACGTCCCGACGGGCTCAGCAACGCCCGATTTCTATGGCGGCGCGAGGCGTGGTGCGAACCTTTTCGCCAACACTTTGCTCGCACTGGATGCAGAAACCGGAAGACGCATCTGGCATTTCCAGACGGTGCATCACGATCTCTGGGATCGCGATCTGCCGGCGGCTCCAAACCTCCTTACGGTGGTGCGCGACGGCAAACGCGTCGATGCAGTCGCGCAAATCACGAAGAGCGGGTTCGTTTTTCTCTTCGACCGGGCCTCAGGGAATCCACTCTTTCCGATCGAAGAGCGCGCGGCGCCACGATCTGATCTGACAGGCGAAGAGACCTGGCCTACTCAACCGATTCCCCTCGCGCCTGCTCCATTCGCGCGCCAGTCTATGAGCGAAGCGGACATCACTGATCTCACGGCGAGCGCCCACGCAGCGGCGGTCGAGCGGTTTCGCACGCTCAGGCACGATGCTCTCTTCGCGCCACCCAGCAGGGAAGGAACGATCGTGCTGCCCGGCTTCGATGGCGGGGGTGAATGGGGCGGTGCTGCTGTCGATCGAGAGAGCGGCGTCATTTACGTGAACGCGAGCGACGTCCCTTGGATCGCAGCGATGCGTCAGGTTCACGCCGCGCCGGCTTCGACTGAGGCGCCACGCAGCGGTGCAGCCGTGTATGCGTCGACTTGCGCGAGCTGTCACGGGGTCGACCGGCGTGGCAACAGTCGCGCGCCCTCACTCGTCGGCGTCGGTACTCGACTCTCTGCGCACCAGATCGAGCAGGTGATCGATCGCGGTCGAGGCTTCATGCCGTCCTTTGCGCGGCTTCCTCAAGATGAGAAGGAGGCGGTGATCGCCTACTTGCTGAATCGTGCGACAGCACCGAATCGGCCGGGGAGCGTCAGCGCGACTGATTCATCCTCGTCTTCGCCAGCGCGGACTTCTAGCGCGAGCGCGGCTAGTGCCCGTGCGGGCGCCCCTTACGAGTTCGTCGGGTACGAGCGATGGAGGGATTCGAGCGGATATTCCGCCATCAAGCCACCGTGGGGAACGCTGAGCGCGATCGATCTCAACACCGGCGCATATCTGTGGCGAATTCCCCTCGGCGAACACAATGAGCTGGGCCCGAATATTCCACCGACCGGCGCCGAACAGTACGGCGGTCCAATCGTAACCGCAGGCGGGCTCGTGTTCATCGCCGCGACACAGGACGAAAAATTCCGCGGCTTAGACAAAGCGACGGGCAAGCTTCTCTGGGAGACAACACTACCGGCCGCGGGTTATGCGACGCCGAGTACATATTCGGTGAACGGGAAGCAGTACGTAATAATCGCCGCGGGCGGTGGAAAGCTCGGGACGAAGTCCAGCGACACGTACGTCGCCTTTGCCCTTCCTGATTGATGAAGCATAGTATCGCCCACGTTGCGCTCGTCGTCCGCGACTATGACGAAGCCATCGCGTTCTACACGGACAAACTCGGCTTCACGCTCGTCGAGGATACCTATCAGCCCGAGCAGGACAAGCGCTGGGTGGTGGTCGCGCCGGCCGGATCGACCGGGACGTCGCTGCTCCTCGCGCGCGCCTCGAGCCCGGAGCAGGCGAAGTTCATCGGCAACCAGGCGGGCGGACGCGTCTTCCTCTTTCTCCGCACCGATGACTTCTGGCGCGACTTTCATCGAATGACAGCAGCAGGCGTCCGCTTCGTACGCGAACCCAAAGACGCAGACTACGGGACCGTAGCCGTCTTTGAGGACCTGTACGGAAACAGCTGGGATCTGGTGCAGTTGGCTTCTCAAGCGACGCCACAGCAACAACGCCGATAACCGTCCTGTAGGACGCGCGACTACATCGCGCTGTCTCGCGCGCCCACATCCGTTGCGGCGCCCGCCCGATACTCGGAGTCCGGGCGCCCTCCTATAGTATGGGCGACGCGCACGAACTCGAGACGCGCGCAAAACCGACAATCGATATGCGCCATCTAACTACGCTCGCGTTCTTCCTGACTGCGGGACTGGCTGCCTGCGGGGGTGACTCCGGAATAACGACTCCGCCTCCGCCGCAAGCGTCCGTGTTGCTCAAAGAGATTTCCGTCGCGAACCTTCCCGCGCCATTCTACCATTTCGATTATGACGGCGCGGGCGTCGTGACGTCGGCTTCGTTCGCGGCGGGGTTCAGAGTCTACACTATGGTTTACGACGGCGGACGACTGAGCGAGATGAGAAACGATGCCGTCGGCAACCTCGATCGGATCCAATACTTCTACGATGACGCTGGTCGAGTGAGTAGCGTCAACTATGTCGATGGGACCGGCGTCGTCTTCGCGCACGTATCACTCACTTACGACGGATCGCGGCTGACTCGTCTCGAGCGCGAGCGCCTGTTCAATGGCGCGTTCATCGTCGACAAAACCATGACGCTGACGTATTACCCTGACGGCAACCTGCTCGAGGTCGCTGAGCACTTTCCGGCGATCGAAGGTCTCCAGACGGAATCAGCCACAACCGACCTCTTCGAGCGCTACGACAACGGGATCAACGTCGACGATTTCGGCCTGATCCACGACGAGTTCTTCGACAACTGGATCCTTTTGCCCGGTGTCCGGCTCCAGAAGGGCAATCCCGCCAAAACTACGCACCTCGGCGACGGCGACAACTTCACCGTCGACTACACTTACACCTACGACGACAGGAATCGGCCGCTCGTGAAGAGCGGCGATCTGCTTTTCACCACCGGCCCTGACGCCGGTCAACACTTTCAGACTCAATCGGCCTTTTCGTACTACTAGACCATGCTAGCGATGCCCACGTCGCTGATGCAGTTCCCGCGATCGGCTAGCGCGACGCCGCCGCTTCGAACGTCGCCGTCAGGATTGCGAGGAGAAACTGATCGCCCTTCACATCGGGATTTTTGAATACCAGATAAAGGTCGTGCATTCCCGACGTCGGCTGGAGCGCCACTCGCAGCCGTGCGGGTACCTGGCCATCACTCGGGTGAATCGCTTCAGTCGCGCCAAGCAGTGTGCCGGTGGGCGAATCGAGATGCAGCTCGATCGTTCCTCCAATTGCGTGATACTGAGTTGGAGCGAGAGCAAGGAACGTCACCGCGGCCACCTTCGTCAGGTCGATTTGCTTTAGCGCCACCGACGACCCGGATCTGTTCACGACGGTCACATCGACCGGCATTCCCTGGACGGTCTGCTTTTGCACTCCCTCCGAAAGCACGCCGTCAGCTACCACGACGGTCGGTGAATGCAGCAGGACGGTTTTTTCCTTCGAGATCGGCGGCATCCCGTGCGCGCCGCGGTCGGTGTATTCCGCGCGGAGCTCGATCTCTCCCTGCGGCGAATCTCCCGATCCTGCGGGAGGAACGTACGCGCCACGAACCGGCAGTGACGGCGACGCCGGCTTCTTGTCAGCGAGGCTCAGAATGTATGCGAGCATCGTCGACGCCTGCTCTTCGGTGAGGTTCGGATGCGCGGGCATCGTCACATCACCCCAGACGCCCGATCCGCCCTGACGAATCTTCCGCACGAGGCGCGCGATGGATGCGCTGTCGTTGTGATACTTCCGCGCGACGTCGATGTAGGCGGGGCCGATCGATCTCCGGTTGAACTGATGGCACGAGAGGCAGTCGTTCGCCTCGATCAGTCTTCTGCCCGCAGCCAATCCAGTCGCGTTGTTCGCGCGACCGGCTGGAACCGCTGCGCCGGCGGCCGGGGCGCCATTCAGATATTGAGCTGTCACATTTACTCGCCGCGCCGCGATGCTTCCTTTGCTCAGCGAGCCGTCCTCGCGATCCGACACGGTCACTGCGTAGCGCAATGGAATGCCGGGGAAATAAAAGAACTGGTTGCTGCCCGCAAGATCGATATCCACGCTCGGAGGTTCGTTACCCGCCGCGATTTCCACGGCAGTTGTCGCCGCTGCACCATGCACATCAATTGCCGTGAGCGATGCGGTGTACGTCCCCGGTTGCGTAAACGTGAACGTCGGGTTGGGCTCGAGGAGCCTCTCAACGACCGTGTCGCGCCGAGAGATCGTCCACACGTATCGGAGGGAATCCTCGTCGAGGTCCATGGTTCCCTTCGACGAGAGCTGCACTCGCAGGGGAATCGCGCCGGCGCGCTGATCGACAGCTGCTGCGACGATCGGCTTTCGATTTCCAGCGTTGTACTCGATTCGCACGAGCCGCGCGTCCGGATTTCCCTGGAACCAGGCGGTCCCATACTCCAACATGTACAGATCTCCATTCGGCGCAAATTCCATTTCGATTGGAGCGCTGAAGCTGGCGTTCGGCATGAAGCGCTCGATGGACTTGAGATCGCCGGTCGAATCCATCGACACTGACATGATCCAGTGCCGCATGAATTCGTAGATGAACAGCTTCCCATCGTAGTACTTGGGGAACGCTCTCTCCGCGTTGCGGAAATCGCTGCTGTAGAAAACCGGACCGGCTTCAGCAGCTCGACCTCCGCTACCGACAATGGGAAATTCCGGCGACGATGCGTACGGATACCAGATCCACGCGCCGCGCGCCGGCGGCAGCTCGTTCAACCCGGTGTTGTTGGGTGAAGTATTGAGCGGGTGATCGGGATCGAATTTCTCGCCGGGAACGACCGTCACTGAATCGCTGAACGTAGTTCTATAGTAAGCCTGGTTGTTCCCAACGAACATCGGCCAGCCGTAGTTGCCGGCGGTTCGTGCCTGGTTGATCTCGTCGTAGCCGCGCGGTCCGCGGCCGGCCGAATCCACGTTCGCATCGGGCCCGACGTCGCCCCAATACAGGAATCCAGTGTGCGAGTCGACCGAGATGCGATACGGATTCCTGTGACCCATCGTGTAGATCTCGGGCCGCGTCTTCGCCGTTCCTGGCGGAAAGAGATTTCCTTCGGGAATCGTATAAGTGCCGTCGGGCTCGGGGTGGATGCGGATGATCTTGCCGCGCAGGTCGTTGGTGTTCGCGGAAGATTTCTGCGCGTCCCATGGCATACGGCCGGGCCGTTCGTCGACGGGTGCGTAGCCGCTGAAGAATGGATTGGAGTTGTCACCGGTTGACATGAAGAGATTGCCCTTCTTGTCGAAGGCGATGGAGCCGCCGGTGTGACAGCATTTCAGACGTTGCGTACCAATCTCGAGCAGAATCTTCTTCGAGCCGACGTCGAGCGAGTCTCCAACCATGTGGTAGCGCGCCAGCACGTTCTTAGACTCCGGTCCCGCGGGCGAGTAGTACATGTAGACCCAGCCGTTCGTCGCGAAATTCGGATCGGCAGCGAGGCCGAGCAGACCGTCTTCCGCCTGACTGCTATCGGCGTACTTGGTGCTGACGGGAATGGTCGCGATCCGTGTCACCTTACCAGTCGATGGCTTGTACAGGTTGACGTAACCGTGGCGCTCGATGAAAAGGACGCGTTCGTCGGGCAGCACGGCTAATTCGACCGGCTCATCCAGCTTCTCGGTGAGAACGACCCTCGTGAAGCGGTTTTCTTCCGGTCGCGCGCGACTGAAGTCGACCTTGCCCGTTCCCATCGCGTAGCGAAGTCCGCCGAGGAGGTGCTTGAGGAAGAGCGGTTCCGAGTAAGTGGCCTCGGTGTGGCCCATGTTCGTGTACCACGCCCGTCCGCCATCGAAGTCGTGATACCACGACATCGGGTGGTGCTCTCCGTTCGTTCCGCCCTTGTAGCTCTTCTCGTCGATCTCGATGAGGACGTGGATGGTCGGATCGATCGACTTGAAGTTGTAGAACTCGTCTTCGCGCACCAACGTGTCCGGAAATCCTTCAGTCGACGGATGATTCTTGTCGAGAACATGATAGGTGCCCTTCTGAACGTTGGGGTTCCCGGGATGACCATTGAACCAGGCGCCCGCGAGCCTGCCGTACCACGGCCAGTCGTACTCGGTGTCGGTGGCAGCGTGAACGCCGACGTAACCGCCCCCAGCCTGGATGTAGCGCTCGAAGTTGTCCTGCTGTGCGGGGTCGAGGACGTCGCCAGTTGTATTCAGGAAGACGACGGCGCGGTAGCGCGCTAGATTCTTCCACGCGAACGCCGAGGCGTCTTCCGTCGCGTCGACCGCGAATCCATTCTCTTGTCCAAGTTTTCGAACCGCGGCAATGCCGACACCGATCGAGCTATGGCGGAATCCCGCCGTCTTCGAGAAGACGAGTACGCGCGGCTGCTGGCTGCGCGCAGCAGTAGCGATAGAGACCGATGCGAAGCAAATCGCGAGCAGGACAAAAAGTCGTTGCATAGTCGATCGAGGCGATGGAGTAGGACTGACCGTGAAGGGCATGCGAATCTGCACCGCGTTCCGGGCGCGGGAAAGAGGGCAAATGCGTAGGCAGTGGCGGATTACAAAACTCGCGAGGGTAGACAATCCATGACTATCGCCAAATTCATAAAGTTGCCGTCGCTTTCGGTCATCGCGTGGCTCTCAGTCGCGGCGCCCTCGCGCGGACATTTACCGCCTGCGCTACCCGGGCATGTCGTCGACATCGTCGCGGGCAATTACTACCTGCAGGCGCCTGACACAATCGCATCAGGCCTTACGACGTTACGCCTCCGCGTTGCACAAGGCGACCACATGGCGATTCTCGTGCGTCTCGATTCGGGTCATACCGCGACCGACTTACTCCGCGCAAGGCGCGAGGGCCATCCGCGGCCACCCTGGATGCACTTCGTCGGTGGTCCCGGCTTCCCGCGGCCTGGCGCGACTGTCAACGCGACAATGGTGCTCGAGCCCGGACAGTATGTGCTACTCTGCGACGTAACCGATCCTGACGGCGTGGCTCACTTTGAGAAAGGAATGTTCCGTTCGCTCGTCGTACGTCCGGCTCAGACGAATACTCGACGCGCTGCATCGCTTCCGCCGGCCGACGTAGTAGTGCACATGCGAGATTACACTTTCGTGTTTTCGCCGGAAATCCGCGCCGGCACGCGCGTGCTGCGCGTGGTGAACGATGGAACTGTCATGCACGAGTTCCGCTTGGTGCACGTGCTACCCGGACACACGGGCCGCGAGTCGATTGCGTGGAAACCAGGCGACAAATCGGCGCGGCCCGACGAGGACGTGACCGCTGTCCTCGGAATCCCTCCGGGAGCCGAGCTCACGACGACGGTTTCGTTTGTGAGGGGCGAGTACGGAGTGTTTTGCGTTCCGCAGCTATCACACGGGATGATTCAGGTTCTTCGAATCGCAAATTGATGGAACGGAGCGCTTCGTTGCCAGACACCCGATGCGAGAGATCAGTGGGAAATCTCTACATCGTCGAGTGGGTTACCGGCGACCGGATTACATAAGCCGCGAGAGTTGTGGGGTGAGCTGGTACCCAGGATTTACGCTGTTCCAACGCGAGAACAGCCGGCGACGACGCTCTCGAGCCAAGCCTGCATTCCCACGCCCGTCCGAGCGGACAGCTCCAAGGTCTGCAGCCCCGGCCGTACGCTTTCCAAATTCGCCAGAGTGCCCGCGCGATCAAACGCGACTGCCTCCGCAAGGTCGATCTTCGTGATCAGCGCCAGATCCGCGGTGTTGAAGATCGTTGGGTACTTGAGCGGCTTGTCGTCACCTTCGGTTACTGACATCAGCACGACGCGCATTTCCTCGCCCAGGTCGTAGCTGGCGGGACACACGAAATTTCCGACGTTCTCGATAAACAGCACGTCAATCGATGCCAGATCCCAGTCCCAACCACTTGGTGCCGCGGCCGCGATCATCGGGTCGGTCGCTACGGAGCCTCAAGGAATGGTTGTCGCGCGGACAGCCATTGGCGGGTCCCGCGTGGTTGACATGCTCGTTGGAGATCCGCTGCCGCGTATCTGCTGACTCGCAGCTTCGCCCCCAGGCGGTCGAACGTTGCCATTAACAAAAACCGATTGCCGCGACCAATGGGCGCTACGTGATCTCGCGCGTCATCTCGATCATTGTACGGCGAAATCCGAGGCGCGCGAATAGCCGCTGCGCTGACTCGTTCCCCTCTGCCGTGGAGAGCACGACCCGCGGTACTCCTCGAGCTTTGAGTGCCGCGAGCGTCGCTTCGAGCAACAAGGTTCCGATTCCTCGTCCGCGATTGGCAGGATCCACCACGATGTCGTACACCGCCCCCGCCGGACCTCGGAGCGCCATATAGTCCGTTCCTTCGACGCCCGCGTAAGTGTAGCCCAGGACCTGACCGTCCCGCTCGGCAACGAGGACGATGACGTCGGGGTTACCGAGCTGCGTGCCCAGATACGACCCGTAACCCTGCTCAGTCCGCGAAGTGGCGGCGATGAAACGTTTCGGATCCAGATCGTGATGCAGCCGCACGAGCGAGGCGCCGAGTCGACCGATGACCTTTAGATCTTCCGGCTTCGCTCGGCGAATCGTTGCGGCGTCAGTCGCGCTCACCGGTCGATCGTCGCCTGCAAACTCGCCGGATACCGGGTCCCTGATACTTTGTCCGGAGTGAATGCCGCGTCGAGCGCAGCCATGTCCTGATTTGTCAGCGACACATCTGCCGCGCCGAGATTCTCCTCCAGGTACTTGCGACGCTTGGTGCCCGGTATCGGCACGATATCCTCGCCCTTCTTCAGAACCCACGCGAGTGCAATCTGTGCCGGCGTCGCCTTTTTCCGTGTCGCGAGCTGCTTCACCAGATCGACGAGCGCCGCATTGGCCTTCCTATTCTCTTCTGCGAACCTCGGGATGATGTTGCGGAAGTCGTCGCTGTCGAATTTCGTCTGAGCGTCGATCTTGCCCGTAAGGAACCCTCTCCCAAGCGGACTGTACGGAACCAGCCCGATACCTAGCTCGCGAAGTGTAGGGATGATGCGCGCTTCGAGGTTTCGTTCCCAAAGCGAATACTCGCTCTCGAGCGCCGAGATTGGATGCACCGCGTGCGCTCGCCGAATGGTCTGTTCGCCGGCCTCGGACAGGCCGAGGTAGCGGACTTTCCCTTCGCGCACGAGATCGGCCATCGCACCGACCGTATCCTCGATGGGAACAGTCTTGTCGACGCGATGCTGGTAGAGAAGATCTATGTACTCCGTGTTCAATCGACGGAGCGATCCGTCGACTGCTTCGCGGACGTGCGCCGGACGACTATCGGTGCCGACGTTCTTCCCGTTCTCGATCTTGAACCCAAACTTGGTGGCGATCACGATGTGCTCGCGTGACGCGCCAATTTCCTTCAACGCGCGCCCGAGGAGCTCTTCATTCTTGTAAGGCCCGTAGACTTCCGCGGTGTCGAGGAAATTGCATCCTAGCTCCAGCGCTCGGCGGATCGTGGCTATCGACTCGTGATCGTCGCGCTCTTCGGGTGGGCCGTATGATTGGCTCATTCCCATGAGACCGAGTCCGATGGAGGAAACCGTTAGTCCCTGAGTGCCAAGTTTTCGACTGGTCAACATGTGGGTTTCAGTTGTGTGTGAATAATGCCGTTCAGCCTATTGTCTGTTCGTGCTCGTTCCGGCGCTGCTGCCGTCGTCGTAAACTTTCCAGCTAGTCGAACGACACGTACAATTTGCTATATTGGAATGTCGTGATCGAACCCTAACATTTTTGGGTTCTCGCGGCATCTTCTGCCGTTATCCCAATCGCTTCACCACCCGATCCGCCGCCTCTGCGTGGGACAGCTCAATGAGGCTGGCCGTCTATTGGAGACCCGGTCATGTCTGGACGCCTGTTGTTGCTCGTCACCGCCGCTTCTTTTCTCGTCGTGGAATCAGCTTCGGCTCAGCGGCCGGTGTTCCCGCCGCCTCGTGGCACGGCCGACAGTGCCGCCCCCCGGAGAGATTCGACCGGCGTTCCCGCGATCGAGCGGATTTCCACGACGAAGCATACGGTCACGATAGACGGCAAGGCAGTTCCTTACACCTCTCGTGCGGGGACGATGATCATCCGCGATGACGAGGGGAAGCCGAAGGCCACGGTGTTTTACATCTCCTACACGCGAGACCAGCAGAATTCGACCACGCGTCCCATCACGTTCTTCTTCAACGGCGGCCCTGGCTCTGCATCGATCTGGCTGTCGATGGGAATGATGAGTCCGCGGCATCCGGAGATGGGTCCGAACGGCGCGCAGCCCGCGCCACCATACGATCTCGTCGACAATCCGTATTCGCCCCTCGATGTCACCGATCTCGTGCAGGTCGACGCGATGATGACCGGCTATTCGCGACCTGGCACCGGAGTGAAAGCGACTGATTTCACGGGCGCGTCGAACGACATCAAGATGTTCGGACAATTCATCCGCAATTATCTCGACAAATACGATCGCTGGGGTTCTCCCAAGTATCTCTTCGGTGAGAGTTACGGGACGTTCCGCTCGGCGGGCCTCGCCTCGGAGCTGCAGAGCAGCGAAGGCATCGAGCTGAACGGGATCATGCTACTCGGAACCGTCCTCGACTTTCAGAACATTTTGGCTGCGCAGACGAACGACATGGCTTTTGTCTGCTATCTCCCGACTTACGCGGCCACTGCATGGTATCACAAGAAGCTGCAGCCCGATCTGCAAGGCCTGACCGTCGAACAGGTCGTGCAACAGGCGCGCGACTTCGCGTTTGGTGATTACCTGACGGCGCTGGCGAAGGGCAACACACTATCGGCTGCGGAGCGAACGAGGGTCGCACAACAAGTGGCGCGTCTCACGGGGGTTTCACAGCAATACGTGCTCAACACCAATCTCCGTGTCGATCCGGGCACTTACCGAACGGAGCTGCTGCGCGGAGAGCGTGAGACGGTCGGTCGCTACGACAGTCGCATGATCGGAATCAATGGCAATGCCGCGAGCACCCGCGAGGATTACGATCCGTCGGACGTGGCGCCCGCCGGTGCATTCATGTCGGCGTTCATGCGCTATCTCCACACCGATCTCGCGTACACGACCGATCTGCAGTACTACATGGGAGGCCACGCCGGGCGCTGGGATTACACGGGACTGAACGCCGGTTCCAATCTCGGGAGCGGGTATCCAAGTGAGTCCGAATCACTGCGGAGTGCAATGGCCAAGGATCCCTACCTCCACGTCTTCGTGGGAGCGGGATACTACGACATGGCGACGCCGTTTGCGAACGCGGAGTACACGTTCCGGCATCTGGGATACGATCAGACATATAGAGACCGCGTGGAGTTCAAGTATTACAAGAGCGGTCATATGGCGTATCTCAATCAGGAATCAGCGGGGCGGCTCAAGTCCGACATTGCGCGATTCATCGCATCGACGGAGCACCCGAGAAACATCACGCCCTGATCTGATGTTGCCGGCGACGGTGAGGCGCCATGTGTGCGCGAAACTTTGGGATTCGTCGGGGCGATGGGGTAAGGGATCGGCAGCCCAAGCATCGAGGATATGATATGATCCACGCACGAGCGTTGCGGATGCTGATAGGAGCCTTCCTCGTGCTCCCTGTCGCATCGATTGGCGCGCAGGCGCCGGCCATAAAGGTCGTCCTGCTGGGAACCGGGCGACCCGATCCGACTATCGATCGCTTCGGCCCCGCCACGCTAGTCGAAGCCGGTGGGCAAAAACTGCTGTTCGACGCCGGCCGCGGGGTCAGTCAACGCTTGTGGCAGTTGAAAATCCCGTTGGGGCAGGTGCATGCGCTGTTTCTCACACACTTGCATTCCGATCACACGGTGGGCATTCCCGACTTGTGGCTCACCGGATGGCTGCCCACGCCGTTTGGCGGCCGCAGTTCGCCTTTGGAGGTGTGGGGCCCCACGGGCACAATGGAAATGATGTCCGATCTGCGCAAAGCGTATCAGTGGGATATCCATGTACGTGGCGAAGGCGAACACCTGCCTCCTGCGGGAATTGAAGTCATCGCGCACGATATCTCCGAGGGCGTGCTCTACGAGCGTCAAGGATTGAAGGTGACAGCTTTTCTTGTGGATCACGGCGGGTTGCTCAAGCCAGCGTTCGGCTATCGGGTGGATTACGCCGGACATTCGGTGGTAATCTCCGGCGACACCCGGCCGAATGAGAATCTGATCCGCCATTCCGCCGGCACTGACGTCTTAGTGCATGAAGTCGCGGCGGTTCGTCCAGAACTACTCGAGAAATCGCCGACGGCAGCAACAGCACGTCGCATCCTGGGTTTCCACAGTTCGCCCGAAGATGCTGGGCGGGTATTCGCGCGCGTCAGGCCGAAGCTTGCTGTGTTCACCCATGTGGTGCTGCTCACGACCGACCGCAATTTCCAACCACCCACGGGCGCAGATGTCATCCGCCGCACGCATATGGTCTACGCCGGCGCGGTGGTACTCGGCGAAGATCTGATGACCATTGACATCGGCGACAAGGTGGAAGTCCGTGGGTTCACGGCAACCGCGCCTCGGTAATCGGCAAGTTGCGAACGCTCGCTACGGTCGCGTGTTGTTGGTCATTGACACGCTCACGGTAGATCGAGTATGCGCCACGAGCTTCGCCGATTCGCAGTATTCGCCGCTCTAACTATCGCGGCTTCCTGGCTGTACTGGCTCGTGGTCCTGGCGTCGGCGCGAGGATTGATCGCGCACCAAGTTCCCTTGACTCCATTCGGGTCCTTCGGCCCGGCTCTCGCCGCTGTGGCCACGGCACTCCTATTCGGCGGACGTCGCGACCTGATTCTGTTGTTCCGCCGTTTGCTGCCGCGTGGCGTCACGTGGGTCGGACTCGCCATCGCACTCCTTGGCTGGCCGGCACTCGTTGGTGCTGCCATTGCGATTTCAAGTCTGGCCGGCGTACCGCTGACAACCGGGCATTTCCCGCTTCGCGTCGTCCCCGCCGCCTTCGCCGAAGTCTTCATTTTCACGGCGCTCGGTGAAGAGCTTGGGTGGCGTGGATACGCATTGCCCGCTCTTCTCACGGCCGTGCGTCCAGTCACGGCATCTGTGCTGATCGGAGCGCTATGGGCGATCTGGCATTTGCCGTTGTGGTGGCTGCCTGGTACGGCGCAGGCGGGCATTCCATTCGGCTACTTCGCGTTGTCTATCGTTGCGTATTCCTTCATCTATACGGGCGTGTTCCTCCTGACCAAGCCGAGCATCATCGTCGTCATGCTGTTACACACAACCGCGGACGTCAGCCTGGCCATCGCCCAGGTTGCGTGGCCCCGGGCGACCGCCGGCGCTACGTTCTGGTTTGCCTACTTCGGGCTCGTCTTGCTAATCGGTGTCGCTGTCGCAGTCGCGCTTCGAGGTCAGCCGTGGGCGCGATCAGCCCCGTCCGCTACGCTGTCAGCAAGCGGGATGATGGGTAACACGGGCTCGGGGTGAATCAGCCGTACACCTCTTCATCGTTCACTCCTCGGGGCGACGCTACGTTCTTTGAATCGACAGTTTACGGATCTCTCGAAGCTCGTGTCGATTTTGACCGATCTCGTTCGACGTGTTAGTGCGGTCGTCAATAGTTACAAAGTCGCTGGGCCCTTGAAGACCGGATAGTTGCATTATTTGGAAGCAGACCGGGGAATATTTGTTATGACAAAAGCTTTTGTTGGCTGGTACTCGATCTTGATTGGCGCGGTCGGTTGCTCCGGATCCACGTCTACCGTTTGTACGGACGAGTTTCGGCCAGGGATAGCCGTCTACGTGAACGATTCCTTAACAAACGCCGGCATCGCCTCTGGCGCGAGCCTCGTCGTCCGCGACGGCAGTTACAAAGACTCGGTTGCAGCTCCTGACGGCAGACCAGACTTGAATACCTCTCCGCTGTACGCCGCGGGTGAGCGGGCGGGAATTTATCAGGTAGCGGTTACGAAAACCGGCTACGCGGGATGGGCGAAGAGCGACGTCAGAGTTACAGCGAATAGATGCCATGTGAACACCGTGACGCTCACTGCGCTTCTCCAGCCCGCAAGCTGACTGGCAGGTCCAAATGGATGGCACGCGCTCGATTCACGTGTTGGTCTTCGACGGTTTCGCCGACTGGGAACCCGCTCATGCTCTCGCGGAACTGCGCCGCTGGGGCCATCGCTTGGTGCGTGTCGTCGGGTTCACGTCGGCTCCGGTCGTCTCGATGGGCGGACTAAAAGTGTCTCCGGACGTGGCGCTCGATGGCGTTGCAATCGACGAAGTCGAGCTGTTACTCCTGCCCGGTGGCGATATGTGGGAACACTCGGCGTACCCGCGCCAGAGTCTCGAAGCGTTGATCAAAAGCCTGGTCGAAATCGAGAGACCTGTGGCGGCTATCTGCGCCGGCACGCTCGCTCTCGGACGCGCGGGCGTGTTGGACACGCGGCGACACACGAGCAACGCGCGGAGTTACTTGCCGACGCATGTGCCGGAGTATGCGGGTGCCTCGCAGTACGTGGAGGCAGCCGCTGTGCGAGACATGCACGTGATCACTGCCAGTGGTCTCGCGCCAGTTGACTTCGCGCGAGAGATTTTCGCAGAGCTGAAGATCTTCAACGCAGGGGACGAAGCCGCCTGGTATGCTATGTTCAAGGACGGCAGGCTTCCCGCACACGCCATCTAACCGACACTGAAGCTGACAAGCGTCTATTGAATTGTTGCGGCTGCGTCGCAACTCTTATTTGATCGCTTTGCAGCTCCGGCGTTTACAACCGACCAGACGGACCGTTACCTCAAGATGCTCCCGTCCGATGAATGACCCACCAACAAGATTCGATTCCCTATGCTGATCCAGAAACTGGCTATCGCCGCCTTCCTCGTCGCCCCCACCGCGGATGCGCAGCGGCCCCGCGACTTCAAACCCTACCTGATGCCCGATCGCGCCGCCGAGATCGCGCTAGCCCGGAGTGCAGCACCGACCGCGGTCTCCGCGTCGGCGACGGTGCTCGTGCTTACCCGCACAGGCTTTGTGGAAGCGAGTCACGGCGGGAATGGATTCGTTTGTCTCGTGTTACGATCATTCGCGGCCTCGATCGGCGATCCGAACTTCTGGAATCCGAAGATCCGTGCGCCTCACTGCCTCTCACCGCCAGCCGTGCGCACCATCTTGCCCGAGATGCTCAAGCGCGCCGAGTGGATCCTGGCGGGGATGAGTCCAACTAAGATCCTGACCAGGACCAGAGTCGCGTATGCATCTCACGAGTTTCCGATGCCGACCGCGGGAGCGATGGCGTACATGACGTCACCGAAACAGCATCTGCAGGACGAGACTCCTCAGAATTGGATGCCGCACTTGATGTTCTATTACGACCGCGCCCTTCCCGCCTCGACTTGGGGTGCCGGCGGAATGGCCGCCACTGTCATCGATGGCACTGCTGTGGACACCACGTCTCCGGTGCAAGTCCTCCTCATCCCAGTTCGTCGATGGTCGGATGGATCGATGGCCGCTTCGGGTTCGGACCACCAGCACTGATCACTGTTCGATACCCATCATGCAAGCGTCACGCTTCATCGATCCCGAGTGGCTACTCGAGATCGAGGCTGACGCCGTCGTCGACGATGACCGCGGGCAGGCGCAATAACAGCCTGATGCTGACGGCGGCCAGAATTGACCGCCGATGCTGCGAACGCACTATCGGTGATGGTAGTCGAGGCAAATGGCGCTCTTAGTCGTTGCGATGCGGCGTATTTAGGTCCGATGAGTGGAACGTCTGATACACGGCCGACGACAAACTGCCCGAAGTGTCATGCGGCTATGGAAGCCGGATGGATTCCGGACGTTACCCGTAACGCTACTGTTCAAAGTGCATGGGTCCCTGGGCCGCCAGAACCCCGCGACTTTTTCCTGCGCATCGAATGGAAAAAGGATGCGAGGATCCCGTTGATTGCATTTCGTTGCACCGCGTGTGGATATATAGCGCTCTACGCCACGCCTGCCTAATGAACGTTGCTCGAGGCGGACCTTTATCTTCACGGCGACAATCTGCGGAAGCGCGCTGCTGGCGAGCCGCCGATTGAGCACCAATTCGTCTTTCGGTTTTCGGGTATCGAGACTGTAGACATTATGTCGTTTGATACCCAGAACATCATGGGCGAATACGAGTTCGAGCCTGTTCCTTTGCGTGCAGGTGGAGAGCGAGGGATTTCGCGTTTCAATCAGCGGCACGTTGGCGGGGATCTTTTACTCACGTGTCGAGCGATTGCAGTCGTTTCGGTTAGTGAGGCAACCTTGCCCGGCACGGCCTAACGAACGTTGCCGGGACAAGCACTTTTCGGATACCGCTGCGCCGCAATGGGTGTAGCGTGCTCGCAGTCGCACCCCGATCTTCGCATCGCCCGACGCCAGGAGAGTTGGTATGAACTCACTTCGGAAGTACTCGTTGGCCGCTGGCATCTTCTATCTGCTCACCTTCGTGTCCATCCCCACCCTCGCGCTTTACAGGTCAGTGCGTGGTCCGAACTTCGTCGTTGGCCCGGGGCCGGACACTCCGGTGATTGTGGGTGTCCTGCTGGAGATGATTGTCGCCCTCGCCGGTATCGGAACCGCTGTGGCTTTATATCCCGTCGTCAAGCGACAGGGCGAAGCACGCGCGGTGGGCTTTGTCGCATCACGCACCCTGGAGGCCGCGACGATCTACGTCGGCATCGTCAGTCTCATGTCGGTCGTGAGCTTGCGACAAGCAGGCGCGGGAAGCAGTGCGCTCGTTACAGCCCAAGGCTTGGCCGCGCAGTA
The DNA here is from genome assembly GCA_050733495.1 of Gemmatimonadaceae bacterium. Lineage (GTDB taxonomy): Bacteria > Gemmatimonadota > Gemmatimonadetes > Gemmatimonadales > Gemmatimonadaceae > UBA4720. Next base: position 30,873 of record JBOHTC010000172.1, read on the forward strand.
CCAGTGGAGCTTCTTCTTCGCACAGAGCTTTATCCCGGCCGTGAACGGCGTGTTGCTCGGATCCCTGTTGTACCAGTCGCGTCTGGTGCCACGATGGCTTCCCGTGTTGGGATTCATCGGAGCGGCTCTGCTCGTCGCGGCGTGGTTCGCAACTCTGGTCGGGTTCATTGCAGCGGTAAGTCCTGTCGCGGCGGTTGCCGCGCTGCCAATCGCCGTATGGGAATTCTCGCTCGGGGTCTACCTGACATTCTGGGGCTTCAAAGTTTCCCCAATTAGCGAATGAGCATGCCTCCGAACACGGCGGACCAACTCGCGGCGGTGGCGGAGCTGCACGACCTGCTGGAAGGTCGGGGCGTGGCCTACTGGCTCTTCGGCGGCTGGGCCGTCGACTTCCACGCCGGCAGGGTGACGCGAGCGCATGCGGACCTCGACCTCGCGATCTGGCGGGACGACGGGGCGCGCGTCGCCGCACTCCTCGGCGAGCGGGCGTGGGTGCACACGCCGGAGGCCGGCGAAGATGGCTACACCTGCTTCGGTCGGGGTGACGTCCGGCTCGAGCTGGCGTACCTGGCCCGTGATGAGCGGGGACACATCTACACGCCGCTCCGGACGGGGCGGGGCGAGTGGCCGGCCCATGCATTTGGCGAGGATGTCGCAGAGCTGCTCGGCGTGCGGGCCCGCGTGATCGCCCTCCGGGCGCTCATTGCCGACAAGTCGGTCGACCGAGACGATCCTTCGACGAGCGCGAAGGATCGCGCCGACGTGCTGAGTCTCGGCCATGGAGCGGAGCGCGGCCCCGCCGCCTAACGAACGTTGAACATGGAATTCGATGTGCAAGTGGAACTGGCCGCTTACCACTTCAAGGTCCTCCGCCTTCGGACTGGCTCTTCCATTTTCTGGCCTTGGCCTCGATGGTGATTTCTGGGACCGAGCTCAGACAGCTTTGGATAGTCCGCGTTCTAACGGGCGTTAAGCAGCACGAACCGGCTAGAGGCGTTTCGCTACTACGTAGCAGGCGGTCCGAACCATTTGGTCAGTGCGTCCGCGAGCCCGAGCTGGTTCAGGTCCCCCACCCAGGCGACATAACCATCGGGCCGAATCAATACGAGGGTGGGAGTAGTGACCGGGCCGATTGCCGGAAGCTCCCACGTACCGACGTATTGCGCGTCGATCAACTGAACGCGATCTGCCCATGGCGTGATGTCGACGCCGCCGGCCTCGCCGAGATTGAGTACCACCGGTCGCGCATCGTGCAGCAGAGTGAATACGCGCAGCGGACCATTGGCGGTGACGAGATCGAGATCAGGCATGCGACGCCCGAGTAGCGGATGTCCCTCACCCAGATCGTAATGGATGCCCAGCCCGGACATCATCGCGGCGAATCGCTTGCGCGGCTCGTCCATGGTCAGCAGCTCCGACATGGTGTCGCGCAACGCCTCGATGCGATCGTCTGGGCGCATGAGCGCGACTTGCGCCATCGTGATGCGCAGCACGCGGGCAGCGACCGGGTGGCGCTCGGCGTGGTACGAATCGAGGAGTCCGTCTGACGAAATCCCTTTGACCACTTGCGCCAGCTTCCATCCAAGATTCACCGCATCCTGTACACCGGTGTTGAGTCCCTGTCCACCGACAGGGGAATGCACGTGCGCCGCGTCGCCCGCCAGCAGGATCCGTCTGTCACGGTAGGCCGCGGCCTGCCGAGTCATGTCGGTGAACCGGGTGATCCAGCTGGGACTGTGGATCCCGTAGTCGGTGCCGTAGACGGCGATCAGGCCCTCGCTGATGTCGCGCAGCGTGGGCTCGTTCGTGTTTCCGACCTGCGATTCGGTCAGCATGACCCCCACCGTGCCGCCTTTCTTGTAGATCACCTCGCCGCCCTTGATCTCGTACTCCTCCTTGCCGATGGCATGCGTGCCCGAGGGAGTTCGACGAATGCCCGTTTCCGGCTCCTCAGTCATTTCGACCTGAGCGAGCAGCGCGCTCGTCGTTGCTTCCCAGCCGGGGAAGTCGATGCCGGCTGCTTTACGGACCAGACTGCGTCCCCCGTCGCACCCGACGAGATATTCCGCGCGACGCGACTGGCCGTCGGACAGCGCGACGTCGACGCCGGTGTCGTCTTGTGCGAAACCAGCGACCTCAATGCCGTAGTGGATCGGCACCATCAGCTCGCGGACCCAGCCGGCGAGTATACGCTCGATGTGCTTCTGCCAGAGGGCGAGGCCATAGGGGTGCCGAGTGGGAAAGTCGCTGAGGTCCAACCGGACGCTGGCGAACCCGGCGACCTGAGCCTTTTGTCCCTGCGAAAGGAATCGATCGGCGATTCCGCGCTGATCGAGAACCTCGATGGTGCGCGAGGCCAGACCGCCCGCGCGCGTGCCGGGAAGATCCTGGTTGGCGCGCCGCTCGACGATCGCGATGTCGACGTTCGCCAACGCCAGCTCACCTGCCAACATCAGTCCCGTCGGACCGGCTCCGGCAATTACCACAGCATGGTCGGTCATCGCACAACTCCTGGTTCAAAAAGAGCGCGAAGTTTGACCTCGCACAGGGGGCTTGCCGCAAGCCCTGGGGTGCGTGATAATGTGAATTGGCGCCCCGCTGACTACCTTCGCAACCAGCGTGGCGTCGTTCCTGCCTGGCGACCTTGCTGCATACGCACGCGTGTATCACCCGTTCGGCGACGGCGACGACAGTGTAGTCGGAGTGTCGAGTTGGGCGGCGCTTGCGGCCAATGCCGGCAGGAATCTCAGTGATCCGGCTGCAGCCGCGGACTTCGCCTATCACGGCCTGTCGAACGCGCAAGCACGCACCGGTACGCTGTCGCCGAGCAGTATCCGTCCGCTTGTCGAGCATCTCCGCCCGGCGACGACAACTCCCGAGCAGTGCTACTTCGCTCTATGGGACGGATTCGCTGGCTCGGTCGTGCCGCGAGGCCTCGTTCCCAAACTCGAGTTGCCCAATCGGGCGTATCATGTCTTCGCTGGGCCGCTGGAAGGTGCCTTGTCCAGCTTTGATGCGGTCTCGTACTCGCACCGGTCAGCAAACCTGTGGTGGGCGGCGGACCACGCGTGGTGCGTCGCTACCGAAATTGATTTTGCGTGGACTTATGTCGGTGGTCCTCGGGCCCGTATCGACGCCATACTTGCGGATTCTCGTCTAGACTCGGTCGAGACATCAGCACGCGCTCGTTGGTAATTGTCGGTACGCGCAGCTGAGCTCACACGTTAGACAGCAACATGAACTCTGGTATATTCGAGCTCTTATCACCCACCAGAGAATTCCTATGCAACGCCTCGCGGCACTCCTAGTCGGTGTCTGTGTCTGGCTCGCACAGGCACAGGCAAGCATGCACGACGCCAAGTGAGCGCCGATGACATGCGCAGGTTTAGGGGAATGATCGAGAGCGCCCAGCAGAAAACTGGCCGGCGTGAGTGGGAAGTAACTCGCGCTTGCTGTCTAACGAACACTGCAGCAGACGGTCGCGGCCAAGTCATTAGGTTGAGTGAGACGCAAGTAGGATCGCCCGCAGCTGAACTGAGGCGTAGGCCAACATTCCTGACGTTTGCAAGACAGTCTGACCACTCACCGCGAAGCGTGACTCATGTCTTCCATCATCCATTCGCAGGCAGCAGACATTCCGTCCAACATGACAACGACCGGCTTCGACGTGCCCGGATTCCGAATCGTGGACAATCTTGGTGTGGTACGTGGTGTCGTCGTCCGATCCCGATCGGTTTTCGGGACCGTCGGCGCCAGCTTGCAGACGCTGGTTGGCGGCAATGTCTCGCTCTTTACGGAACTCGCTGAGCGAACCCGCAAGCAGGCTTTCGACACAATGTTGGTTCAAGCGCATATGGCGGGGGCCGACGCAGTGATCGGCATCCGCTATGACGCGAACGAGTTGATGAAAGGCGTGACAGAGGTGTTGTGCTACGGGACGGCCGTTCGTGTCGAGCCGCTCGAAGACTGAGGATCCATATCGCAGGAGACGGCGTCCAGATCCTCGTCTACGACGAACCCGTACGCTCGGCGTGACGCGCCACAACAAGTAGATTCTGGCGCTGCCGTTGCTTGACGGTAGGTTTGACCTTGTCGGCATTGACCCCGCGCCTTAGCCGTGGTTCGTTGGGCGGTGGCTAGTCATGTTCGCACTCGAGACATTCATCCCTGAGGACAACCAATGACGCCGCGCATCTTCATCCCAGCCCTTGCTGTCGCTTGCCTTATCCCGCTCGGTTGTGACAAGGTTCCTACAGAACCCTTGCGCGCTTCGGCTCGAACTTCTTTCATCACCGACGGCGTGCTCGATGGCAATGCCCATCCCGCAGTAGTCATGATCGTGATGGATGTCGGCGGACAGCCGGAGTTCCGCTGCTCCGGCACCCTCATCGCCCCGAAACTCGTCCTGACCGCCGGCCATTGTGCTGGAGAGCCGGGCGAGTTTAGCGGTATGCGCATCTTCACCGAGGCCGATGTCCAGGACGGCAACAACAACTTTCCGTTTGCCGGTCCCAATACCGTCGAGGCTACGTCGTGGCATGCCCACCCTCTCTTTACCGAGAGCGCATTCTTCCTGCACGATGTGGGAATCATCCAGCTGTCGAAGGCTGTCCGGCTTGCTGCCGACCGGTACGGAAAGCTTCCCACGGTGAACCAGCTCGACGCGCTTAAACACGGCAACGCCACGCGATTCACCGCCGTGGGGTACGGCGTGCAGAGAATCAACCCCGTCTTCGTTCAGGAAGACTTGATCCGGATGAACGCTGAGCCGCAGCTGGTGCAGATCAACACGGGCTTCACTGGCGATTTTTCGCTGCTGTTGTCGAACAACGCCTCGACTGGTGGAACGTGCTTCGGCGACTCCGGCGGGCCAAACTTCATTGGTTCCAGCAACGTGATCGGCGGCGTGACTTCGTTCGGGCGCAATGCGACCTGCGGGGGTACGGGAGGAGTTTTCCGCCTGGACCGTCAGGATGTCCTGGATTTTGTGAGACGATTCCTTAAATGAGTGGAACCCTCGGGATCTCTATACCAATCCTCCCAGCCCGCGATCTGGATGAGACTCGGAAGTTCTACGAGGCATTTGGGTTCGCACGACGGGATGGTGGCCAGAGGAATTCGGAGGCTATGCCATTCTGATCAAAGGCGACCTGACAATGCACGTGAGTTCGCGATCGTCGACCCAAACGGCAACCTGATTCGCGTTGGGCAAGAGAAGCGCATCGGACCTGAAGCCCGTTCGAGATAATTTAGACTTCGATCGCCGGCGATTCCGTTGAGTTCCCTTGCTCTTCATCGGGACAAAGTCTGGGCATTGGGGTTCGACATCGGCGGCGTTCCACCTAGCGGTCGTTGCAGCAGACGAGCGTGATATTAAATGAAGCAAAGCGTTGACGGTTTCAGAGATGATCGCATCGCTATCGCTCTGCGAGGCTTCGGGCTGCTCGGCGTCCTCGCCATTCTGGTCATCGTTCTCGCGTTCAACCCGGCGCTCAAGGCGATTTTGGTTCTGGCGTGGGCATAGCGGTCACATACGCCATTGCGCGAAATCGGGTATGTGCGCCCTCGGAGTTGGGTCCGCAGTCTAGTGATCGGCCTTGCATTCGGTACCGCGTTCAAGATTCTCATGAAGGCGATCGTAATGCCGCTCCTTGGCGCCGCACCGATCAATAGCGCCTACCATTACATCGTCGGGAATCCCTCCGCGCTCCCCGCCATGCTGCTCGCCGTGATCGTGGGAGCAGGGTTCGGCGAAGAGACCTTCTTCCGGGGATACCTCTTCGAGCGACTCGGGAAGCTCTTCGGACCTGGCATTGCCGCGAAGGCGGCCATTGTGGTGATCACTACTGTCCTCTTTGGGCTAGCGCACCTTCGGGAACAAGGAGTTGCTGGCGCCGAGCAAGCACTGGTGACAGGGCTTGCTTTCGGATCCATATTTGCTCTCACGGGCAGACTCTTCATGCTCATGATCGCGCACGCCGCGTTCGATCTCACGGCGGTCGCTATCATCTACTGGAATCTGGAGCCGGCGATAGCACATCTCGTCTTCAGGTAGCACCGAGCGTTGCGAATGCGGACTGGCCAGGTTCTCCTTGACATGCTTCTCCTCGCATGTGCCGCGCATGGACTCGGCGCGGAAAGGCTCGAGCCGTGGCAGGGTTGGATTCTATTCAAACAGTACGCGCGAGAGGTTTCTGAAACGCCCGACCCGGGCGTCAGTGTGCAGCTGACGGAGGACAAGAAAGAGCAGACTGTCAGTCTCGTGTTTCTCCGACAAATGGTCGAGGAGGTGGAGGACCGTCTGAAGCCGACCGGAGGAGTCGTGTGCGACTTTACTTTTCCACTTGAGGGGCGGCACGTACCGGATTGGGAAGCGTGGAGCTTCGACTTCCCAACCTTTGAGCGATTCATCGACGTTGTGGAAGGACATGGAGCGTTTCAGGATCTCGTCGTTGCGCGTCCAATCTCGCGTACGATCTATTGGCTAGAGGCCTAACGTCGTTGCGGTCCGTCGCAGGCCACTTAATGTTGCAGCAGAGAGGTTGAGCATGAATCATCCCGTATGCTCCCGCACATGCACGGTCGCAGTTATCTGCACTGTAATTCTTGCCGTCGCGTGCATGCCGCAGATCGCCTCAAGTCAGTCGAGCGCCAGACCCGTTCCCCGCGTACTTGTCCGACTCGACCACGCTGTCGACTCCGCGCCGTCACCGTTTGGCCTCACGAATATCTTCTTCACTCCGCCGGCGCCCGAGATTCAGCGCGCAATGCGAACCGGCGAAGACTGGACGGATGTTGAAATCGCTGACGTCGTTATGGGCGATGGGTTGAAGACGATTTATGCCGCTCGCTTCAAGACGTCGGGCAGCGAGCAAATGCACTACGTCGTCGATACCGCCGGCAATCTGGATTTCGTACACGGCGAGTCGCTCACGTTCGCATCGTGGCCGCATATCCTGGTATCCACTCTCGACCTTGACGTGCGCACCACTCGGGGTGCGCATCGACGCATCCCGTACCAGGTATCGGTGAGCGACGACGGGTACACTTATGCGCGCATCGCCGAGCACCTGACTGGTCGCATGCACGTAAATGGGAAAGACTACGCAATAAAAATCCGCAGCGCGTCTCGCAATGTGCCGTTCTACGCACCTGGGTCGGGTACTGTGTTTCTGATCGACCTCGATGACAACGGCGAAATCGCTGAGAGGCCTTCGATCACTCTCGACGGTGCACCGGCGGCAGCCGAACAGGTCATGGCTGGTATGCCGTTTATGCTCGGAACACAGGCCTGGGAAATAGCTGACCTCGACTCGATCGGATCGAAACTCCTGGTTCGACGCACGAAGACCAGAGTCGCCGCGGTAGAGAACTTCAAGGCTCCGCAAATCATTACGACAACGCTCGGCGGTCGCAGTTACTCACTCTCAAAGCAGCGCGGCGTTGCCCTGGTGGAGTTTTGGTCGGTGAGCTGCACGTTCTGCGAGAAAGCACGACCTGCAGCTAACGAGTTAGCGGACGCCGAGCGCGGCAGGTTGTTCACGTGGCTTGCTATTGCGAAGGAGACGGACCGTGCCGAGATCGAGCGTTTTCTCGCGGCGCACCCGATGAACGCGACGGTCGCTGTCTACGATTCCAGCGCCTGGAAAACTTACAACCCCAGCGGAATCACGCCGTTCTTCGTTGTCGTCGACAGCAAGGGGGTCATTCGCTTCCGTGGCGCGGGTGCGTCGGCGATCGACCCAGTGATTGCAAAGGTCAGGACGTTTCTGCCACCAGCCTCCCGGTAATTCTGCTCTTTGTCGGAGCTGCCGGTTTACGATCTCATCGGGCGCGACTACGCTCAGCATCGCCGTTCTGATCCGAGAATAGCCGACGCGATTGATGCTGCATTGGACGGCGCCGTCTCCGTGCTGAATGTCGGCGCCGGTACTGGATCCTATGAGGCACTTCATCGCCAGCTCGTGGCAGTCGAGCCCTCTTCGGTGATGCTCGCACAGCGATCACACGCTTCCGCGCCCGTCGTCCAGGCGCGAGCCGAAGCGCTGCCGTTTGCCGACGCTGCGTTTGATGCCGTCCTAGGCGTACTTACGCTGCATCACTGGACGGACTGGCGACGCGGCTTGCGCGAGTGCGTCCGTGTCGCTCGCGAGCTGGTAGTCATGCTTACGTTCGATCCCGCGAGCGATGGGTTCTGGCTCACGCAACAATATTTGCCTGAATTCATGGCGCTCGACCGCGAGCAGTTCCCGTCCATCGAGGCGCTTATCGCGGACTTCGGTCCGGAGGCTTGCGTGGTTCGTCCTGTGCCGATCCCGAGGGACTGCAGCGATGGTTTTCTGGGGGCATTCTGGGCACGACCGCACGCGTATCTCGACGCTCGAGTTCGCGTTGGAATTTCCTCGTTCGCCCGGTGCGACGTGGACGCCGGACTTTCGCGGCTGGAGTCCGACCTGAGTGATGGCAGCTGGACCAAACGATACGGCCATCTACTGGCACTGGAAGCAATAGACATTGGCTACCGGATGGTCATCGCGAAGCTGCCTTCGCGCCGTGCGGCCTAACAGTATCGAGCTGCATTGCATGGGACTCAGAGTCGATACAACATTCACCGCAGTCGGCATTAGCGCTGGGGCGGTCTGACAAAACCTTAATTTCGAGATCAATAAATGAGAGCATACGTCGCCGTCACCGGATTGTTGTTTGTACTCGTTGTGATTTCGCATATCGTCCGAGCCTTCGCTGAAACGGGTCTAGTCCGCGACATCGGATTTATTGCGCTAACGTTCGGGCTGGTAGTTCTTGCTGCGTGGGCCGGTTTGCTGCTCCGTAAGAGTCCCGGGACGGTCCGGTCGAACGAAAGATCTTAACTTCGTAGCGAATGAAATCACCCGCACCAACGGTCGAAGAGATGCTCGATGGCGGTGACCGGCGGTCCATCGGGCAGGTCACTCGGCTGGTCGCCCGCGTGCGCCGAAATCCCGCATTGCTTGCTCACGTCATTGCAGCCATACGCTCGCGTCGTCCGCTTGTCGCCATGCGCGCCGGTCGGCTTCGATAAACAACGGGAGAAACTTATGTACCGTAATTCGTTCGCTTCACTGTCGCGATTGACCGGAGCCGCTGCGCTCGTGGTCTGGGGCGCAATCGGTTGCTCCAGCAGTGTCGATAATACTGACACTGGCTCTCCGGACGTTTTGAAATTGACGGCGGCGCAAATCAGCTCGCTCGACAGCAGCGGCCACGAGATCACCAACGCGAATCCAGGTAATGCCGACCTCAAATCGTTGGTTGACTCCGCGCTGCTCGTACTGACCGCGGGGGTTGAGGCGAAGCGGGTGGACGTCGCTACGAATCTCACCACCGCGGCGCTCTACTTCGTTGGCATTCATCGCGCCTACTCGCGTGTGCAAGGCTCGTTTTCGACCTGGACCGTCGTAGGAATGGACGACCCGTCGCACCTCGCGAACCTTGTCGAGGTGGGCGGCTTTGCTCAGAACGGAGGCAGCGTTGCGCCGAGCTCTGTCAGCGGGACCATCGGCGACGGGGCGGGAGTCGTAAACGCTTTGTTGCTGCAGGTTGGAAACGCGGGAGCGGTTACGGAGTGGAATGCCAGCAGCGGATCAGCGAGCTTCTCCTCGGGGCTACCGGGCGAGGCGTGCCCAGGTTTTACTCCAACACCAATTGTCACCTGCGCTCTCGAAACGATGACGGTGCGCTTTTCCGCGAACGCATCGAGCGGCGGCGGCGGTGCGGACGGACGGCAGGCGGCGGTGACAACCGATGTGACTGTGCCGGCGCTGCGCCTCAGTTACACGCCGTAGAGTTGAAGCATCGAAAGTGCCCCGAGTTAGATCGAAGCTCAACACCTCATAGTGGTGAAAGGAAGGAGGAGGAATTCCCAGAGACGCGTTGTCGAAAATGGACAGACTCATTCGTCGCGTTAGTAGCCGGGTTGGCGCCGATTTCCCCGATCAAACCGTCGGTGGAATGCCAACCCATACACAACGCACATTGAGGTGAAGGCCAGATGAGAAAGCTCATTGTTTCGGAGTTCGTGACGCTGGACGGCGTGATGCAGGCGCCCGGTGGCAAAGATGAAGATCGCGACGGAGGATTCGAGTACGGCGGCTGGACCATGCCCTACTGGCACGACGACATTGGCAAGGCGTTCTTCGAGCTGATGCAGGGCGTCGACGCCCTTCTGCTCGGCCGTAAGACTTACCTGACGCACGCCGCTGCGTTCGAGCCAATGCCGGCGGGCGAGTTTTTCGGCGATCTCATGAACGCGCCGAAGAAATATGTGGTCTCGAAGACGCTCAAGAAGCCGACCTGGCGCAACACCACGATCATCAGCGACAACGTGATCGAGTCGGTGCGCGCGCTGAAGGCGCAGCCCGGAAAAAACATCGTGACCGATGGCAGCAGCCAGCTTGTGCACGCGCTGCTCGAGCACGATCTAATCGACCAGCTGCATCTACTCGTCTATCCTTTAGCGCTCGGTAACGGTAAGCGTGTGTTGCCGAACGGCGTTCACTCGACTTTTGAGCTGAAATCCGCGACTCCTTATCCGACAGGAGTCGTGGGACTTGACTACACGCGCAAGAGGTAGATGACCGTGCTCGCGATCCCCGAAGCTTCGGGCAGTTGACGCCGTCGATCAAGCTCGTTTGTCCTTCGGAGAAGTATCTCCCCGATTATGTTCGGGCGCTCGAGCACGGCTGGTCGCCGGACAATCTCCGACCGGAAGTCGCGGCGGGTCAGCTCGCGCGAATCGCTAAGGACGCGAAGGCTTTTCTTGCGGCGCAAAACGACAGAGAGGCAAAGGGTCCGCCCATTACTCTTCCCGACGGATCGGTGGTGCCGCGTCTTCCGAGCTACACCCGCTGGATGTGGGACGGGGAATTCTGTGGTTCGATTGACTTCCGCTGGCAGCGTGGCACTGCAGAACTTCCTTCGTATTGCCTGGGTCACATCGGCTATTCGGTGGTGCCGTGGAAGCGCCAACGCGGATACGCGACCGCTGCACTGCGGTTGCTTCTTGTCGAAGTGAAACAGGAAGGGCTGCTCCCCTATGTCGAGCTCACCACTGACGCCAGCAACGTCCCTTCCCAACGTGTGATCGAGGCGAACGGAGGAGAGGTGTTCGAGCGGTTTTTCAAACCTGCGGTCTATGGCGGCGCCGAGAGTCTTCGGTTTCGGATTCCAATTAGTGAGGATGCGCGGTGAGCTCGCCAACTGAAGCGCGACGCACCGAGCCCACACGTGTCGCGGGCTTGAGCGTGCGGACGAATAATGCGGGCGAGGCTGACGGATCGACGGCCAGAATTCCAGGCCTGTGGAGTCGTTTCATGGAAGACGATTTGTCCGGTCAGCTGGAGCGCATTGGTGCTCTCGGCCCTACCGTGGCCGTCTACCACAATTACGCGAGCGACGTGTCTGGCGATTATCGTCTGCTTGTCGGTCGAGAGATTCCCGGTGCGACGGGAATACCGGCGGAGCTCGATTCGGTCGAGGTTTCTCCTGGGCGCTACCTGGTATTCACGTTCACCGGCGAAATACCCGGCGTCGTAATAGACGGCTGGCAACAAGTGTGGAAGTACTTCGCGAGGCCTCGGAGAGAGCAACGCGGCTACACCGCTGATCTGGAGATTTACCGTAGCGATGGAAACGGCGTCGAGATATGGATCGCCGTGCATGAGGCCTGACCGCGGCGCAAGTCGTAGATTCAACCTCGGGCATTTACGCCGGCCGAGTCACGAGCGCAATCGAGCGGAGGCATAGCATGAAAGAAGAGACTGCAGCACCATCGCGCGGCCAAGTCGCCAAAGCCAAAAAGTCAATTATCCACGCCTACGCCGCGCAGTCGCCAACTTCGCCGCTCGCACCCTTCCAGATCGAGCGCCGAGAGCTGCGACCGCATGACGTGAAATTGGAGATCCTTTATTGCGGAGTGTGCCACTCGGACATCCACATGGTGCGCAACGAATGGAAGGAGACGATTTATCCCGTCGTGCCTGGTCACGAGATCGTCGGACGCGTAATCGCCGTCGGGGACAAGGCGTCGAAATTCAAGAGCGGTGATCTTGCCGGCGTCGGAGTGATGGTGGATTCGTGCCGGAAATGCGATCACTGCAGGAAGGGTCTCCAGCAGTACTGCAAAGTCGGGATGGTGCTGACGTACAGCGCGCACGAGCTTGTGGATGGCTCAATCACTTACGGTGGCTATTCGAAGCAGATCGTCGTCGACGAGGATTACGTCTTCACGATCTCCGACAAACTCCCGCTGGCTGGGATTGCGCCGCTCCTTTGCGCCGGCATCACGACCTACTCACCACTCCGCCACTGGAACGTTGGCAGAGGCACGAGGGTCGGTGTCGTCGGACTGGGCGGACTCGGCCATATGGCCGTGAAATTCGGCGCGTCGTTTGGTGCCGAGGTCACGATGTTGAGCACTTCTCCTTCCAAGGAGGTGGATGCGCGCAGACTTGGCGCCCACAATTTTGCGCTCACTACTGACAAGGCGCAGCTCAAGGAGCTCGGCGGGTACTTCGATTTTATCATCGACACTGTTTCCGCGGAGCACGATTACAACCTGTATCTCAAGCTGCTCGCGCTCGACGGCTCGATGGTTTGCGTCGGAATTCCACCGCACGCGGCGGAGATTCAGATTGGATCATTGATGGGGAATCGGCGCAGCCTCTCGTCTTCAGGCATCGGCGGCATTCCCGAAACGCAGGAAATGCTCGACTACTGCGCGAAGCACGGAATCGCATCGGACATCGAGCTCATAGACATCGCCAACATCAACGAAGCGTATGAGCGCGTGTTGAAGAGCGACGTGCGCTACCGTTTCGTAATCGACATGGCTACGCTCGCCTGAAGCCGACGCTGGGCTTGTCGCTACTGAGTACGCAGCAACGGTTAGCTAACCAGCACCTCACCGCGACGACGCTTGCTACACCGTTGGACGTCGTGCGACGTCTGGGCGCCGTCCAGGCGCAGGATTATGCGGGCGCCAAATGGGGTGTCGCGCTGCGTACGCGTGCGATTGTCAGCGACTCCATTGTCGAAGATGCGCTGACTACAGGATCGATCGTCCGGACCCATGTTCTGCGCCCCACCTGGCATTTCGTCGCGGCCGCCGACATTCGCTGGATGCTGGCGCTCACGGCGCCTCGCGTGAAAGCCGCGATCGCATATCATGACCGATGGCTCGGACTGGACGCGGCGGCAATTCGGCGGAGCAATGGCGTGATCACGCGCGCACTAGACGGCAACCACCTGACGCGCTCGGAGCTCTCGCAGGCTCTCAGCAAAGCACGGGTTGACATCACTGCTCCGCAGCGGCTCGGGGCAATGTTGATGCACGCGGAGCTGGATGGCCTCATTTGCAGCGGAGCGCGTCGCGGCAAGCAATTCACCTATGCGTTGCTCGAGGAGCGCGTTCCGCCGGCCAAAAAGTTGGATCGCGACGAAGCTTTGCTGGAACTTGCGACGCGGTATTTCGCGACGCGCAGTCCAGCGACGGTGCAGGATTTCGCCTGGTGGTCGGGTCTGACGGTCAAAGATGCGAAGAACGGAATTCAGCTCGCCGGCGGCCGTCTCGAGCAAGCCATCATCGACGATCGTACGTATTGGTCCGAGGCCTCACAGCGTGCCCGCAACCGCAGCCGGTCGCCGATCGCGCATTTGCTGCCCAACTTCGACGAGTACTTCATTGGTTTCAAGGATCGGAGTGCGATTGCGCAACGCCTGAAGCCCGATCCGCGGGCCGCGTCAGTCAACGCGCTCAGCGGCAACGTAATCGTCGTCGACGGGCAGCTGGTAGGCGGCTGGAAACGAAGTTTCACTAGGGACGCCGTGGTTCTCGATTTAAGTCTTTCTACGCGATTGACCGGCGCCGAGCAACGGGCGGTCGAGCGAGCGGCAAACGTGTACGGAGCTTTTCTCAAGCTGCCGGTAAAGGTCTTGGCTTGACGACCGGGGTCATGGCAACGAGACTAGGGACGCATGACCGCAGCCACGACGGATAGGCAGAGTGATCGGCTCGGAATGAACGAGCCGATCACGCGGCGGGATTTCCTGAACGGTACTCTGCTCGCCGGCGCTGGCCTTTTCCTGCACGGCCATCTTCCGACTTCCGTTTTGCCTGCTGATGAATGGACCGGCTACGGCGGCATCGGCGACTACAGCCGTTCGAATGGCAACACCTGGGACGTGATGACTGCCGGACACGCGATGCGCGACGGGAATTTCGAACGCGATATCGCCAATGCGATCGACACCGGAGAGACCTACGACATGGTGTCAGTCGGTGGCGGAATCAGTGGGCTCGCCGCCGCGGTTTTCTTCCAGAAGAACAAAGGCGGACGCTATCTCGTGCTCGAGAACCACCCGATCTTTGGCGGCGAAGCGAAGCGCAATGAGTTTCTCGTCGACGGTCAGAGCGTCGTCGCACATCAGGGATCGGCGATTTTTCTGGTTCCCAAAAAGGGCGGGTACACTGATTCCGTCTACAATCTGATCGGAATGGACCGGTCTGCCTTCAATTATCAGAGCTGGGGCGGACCGTCGCCTGAGATGCCGCTCTCACACAGCCCTTATGACCAGCCGACGAACTATGGGTTCTACTTTGGGTCTCAGTTCACCAAACGAACGGGCGTCTGGGTGATGGATCCGTGGCGACGGAATCTCGAAGGCGCCCCAGTGAGCGATTTCGACAAGGCAGAGTTGCTGCGATGGCGAACTGTCAACGATCGTGGTCCACGTCCGCTGACGGACGGCGATGCAATTGCGCGTCAGCTCGACTCCATCACGCTTGAAGATCACCTGATGGCGCGTCACCACATAACGCGCGAGACGGTGCGCAAATATCTCTCATCAATAGAGGGAAGCGGTTATGGCCTGGGGCCCGATGTTCTTTCCGCGTACTGCGACTACGCGATCGAGATGCAATTCCCCGAAGACGGCGACGACGCGCTTGGCGACCAGATGTTCCCGGACGGCAATACCGGTTTTGCGCGCTTGATGGTGAAGACGCTCATACCAGACGCGTTCGCGGGCCCACGGACGGTGGACGCGGTGTGGCGTAATCGTGTGCGATTCGGTGCGCTCGATCGGGCGCAGAATGCTACACGCATTCGCCTGAGCTCCACGGTCGTACGTGTCGAGCACGCCGGCAATCCAGCGCATGCTTCGCACGTCGTCATCACCTACGCGAAGGGCGGCCGGTTGTTCAAGATCAAGGCCCGCGGAGTCGTCATGGCCGGCGGAAGTTGGACGACGAAGCACATCGTGCACGATCTGCCCGTTGGCCACAGCGAAGCGTACGCACAGTTCTATCGATCGCCTTGCATGATGGTGAACGTCGCCGTCCACAACTGGCGCTTTCTCTACAAGATGGGAATTTCCGGCTGCCGCTGGTTTGGCGGACTCGGGAACGATCTCACTGTACGCAAGCTCGCAACGATCGACGGAATAAGTCCGACGTTCGGACCCGATTCGCCAACGGTCCTCACAATCAAGGTGCTGTTCGGCAAGCCCGGACTCCCGATCGGAGAGCAGGGCAGTCGAGGACGCGTCGAGCTTCTTGGGACATCGTTCGCGCAGTACGAGCGCACTATCCGTCAACAGATGGCGGACATGTTCGCGCCGGGCGGATTCGATCCGCGCCGAGATATCGCGGGGTTCATTCTGAATCGATGGGGACATGCGTACGTGAATCCGCAGCCCGGATTCTTCTTTGGCGTCGATGGCAAACCGGCGCCGCGCGACGTTCTGCGTAATCGGCCGCACGGTCGAATTGCTTTTGCGAATACAGATCTTGCGGGCGCGAGCGATCATCGGAATTCCATTCGCGAAGCCGATCGCGCCGTTAAGCAGCTCCTCGGCGCATAGGTGCCGATTCGCGTCGGCATGATTGGCTTCGGCTTCTCGTCGAAAACCTTTCACGCCCCTCTCATTCGCGCAACACCAGGCTACGCGATAACGGCGGTATCATCGAGCCGAGCGGCGGACGTGTTGGCGGTGCTGCCGGATGTGGATGTCGTGGGTGATCCGCAATCGCTCGTATCGCGTGCCGATGTCGATCTCGTAGTCATCGCCACTCCGAACCAGACGCACGCGCCTCTCGCGGAATCCGCCATCCGAGCTGGCAAGAACGTCGTCGTCGACAAGCCGTTCACGATCACGCTCGAGCAGGCGAGGCATCTCGCGGCTGTTGCGCGACAGAAGAATGTGGTGCTTTCGGTTTTCCAGAACAGACGCTGGGACAGCGATTTCCTCACCATACGGAACGCGATTCGCCAGGATGTGATCGGCCGCGTCGTTCTGTTCGAGTCGCGCTTCGACCGATTTCGCCCCGACGTCCGCGACCGCTGGCGCGAGCGCCCCGGCCCGGGATCGGGACTACTCTACGACCTCGGCCCGCATCTGATCGACCAGACGCTGTCGCTATTCGGAGTTCCGGACACGGTGCAAGCAACGATTGCAAAGCAGCGTCGCGGCGCGAAGACTGACGATTTCTTCCAGCTCGTGCTTCGTTATGGAGAGATGGTCGCGACGCTTCAGGCAGGTTCGCTGGTGTCGGGCGGAAGCGCGCGTTTTACGGTTCACGGCGATCGCGCGAGCGTGGTGAAGACAAAGCCCGACGTTCAGGAGGATCAGCTGCGCGCCGGAATCCTGCCGGACTCGCCTGAGTCGGGATTTGATCCTGACGATGCGGTGGTCTACGACGGCGCCGACGCCGCGACGCACACACTCAAAGCGTCACGAGGTGATCAGCGCGGATACTACGTCGCAATCCGCGAGGCCCTGCTTGGAGGTGGAGCGAATCCCGTCACGCCCGAGCAGGCTGGGACGGTGATGGCGATCATCGAAGCCGCAATACGCTCCGATGAGGAAGGACGTCGAGTGGTTCCCGACGTTTCGGAGGGAGAACGCGCGTCCTGGCGTCGGTGAAATGGGTGAGCGGTGCCGTCTCTGCGCGAGACCACTCCCCCGTGGTGCAGCGCGATCTCTAGAGTTTCAAAGCGTTGGGATTGTGCATCGCTCCGTTCCACGGCCGCAGCCACACCATCCCGTTCCACGCGTGCGCGAGATACGCATCTACCGCAGCCATCTGCGTGGGCGTGTACTGACTCTTGTGACAGGCAAACTCCTCGCGCCCGGCGACCAGATCCTGAGGCTCGAACGGCACCCGCACCGTCAACAGCGACTCCGCCACACCATTCACAGTGGGCTCCGCCTTGGGAGCAGTGCGAAGAAGCTCGGTCGGCAATGCCGCATACAGGAGATCGATGTTCGAGTAGCGCGCGTCGCTTCCGATTATCTGCGTAACCACATCGCCGACCAGCCGATGATCCGGATGTCCCGTCCCGCCTTCAGGGCCGAGCGTGATGATCACGGACGGCCGAACCGAGTCGATGATAGCGGCGAGGCGTGATCTCATTCTTCCAAGGACGTTGAACGATGCGAGACCACCGTCGGGAAGACCAAGGAGTCGGAGGGTTCGGATGCCAAGACGGTTGGCCGCGCAAGTTGCCTCTTTCTTGCGCGCGGCCGTGAGCTCCGCACCAGCGGGAATGTGCGCGAAGTCCGTAACCCCCTGCGACCCGTCGGTAACAATCACTAGCTGTGTCTCGCGTCCCTCTCGCGCGAGGCGCGAGAGGAGCGGACCGATGACGCGTTCGTCGTCAGGGTGGGCGAATACAGCGAGGACGGGCCGGCTCGCCTGGGCCGGCGCAGCAAGCGGTGTCGCGGCGGCGAGGGCGGCGGCGGCGACGAGAGCAGTGAGTGGTAAGCGCATGCTATACATTCTAGCCACGGCGTGCGACGCGCGACACCACCCGAGCGGTGTGCGCACCACGAAATGCCAGGGTGGTCCTTTCTTTGACCTCGACCGCGCTGTTAGCAACGTGGTGATTTCTTGAAATCAGGGTTTCCACTGCTTTCAGTTCTCGCGCTCATTCTCGCATCGACCTCGCGAGCGAGCGCCGTCCCCTGCGACAGTCTGGAAAAGCTGAATCTTCCAAACACGATCATCTCGAGAGCAGAGATCATCCCGCCCGGCGCGTTTCACCTGCCAGCGGGTGCTCGACGACCATCGGTCGAGATGTTTTCAGCCTACGATCGCCTGCCGTCTTTTTGCAGAGTGCAGGCCGTCGTCGCTCCGTCGCAACAGTCGCACATTGCCATCGAGGTCTGGCTTCCGCTGACCGACTGGAACGGCAAGTACCTCGGCGCCGGAAACGGGGGATACGCGGGCTCGCTCAGTTACTTCAAGCTTGGAGAGGCGATCAACAGCGGTTACGTCGGCGCGACGACGGACACCGGACACCGCGGTCGTTCGCGCGATGTGAAATGGTCGGTAGGGCAACCAGAAAAGCAAACGGATTTCGATTACCGCGCAGTTCACGAGATGACTGTCTTCGCAAAAGCGACTATCCGCGCATTCTACGGCAAGCCTACCGACCGATCGTATTTCAGCAGCTGCTCGAACGGTGGACGACAGGGCTTGATGGAAGCCGAACGCTATCCCGACGACTACGATGGAATCATGGCAGGCGCACCGGCGTACCATTTTGGATTCAGATCGTTCGTCTCCGGAAAGCTCGATTCGTTCCGCGATCGCGGCGGCAAGCTGATGATTTATCACGGCACCGCGGACGCGCCGCAGAACAGTATCGATTACTACCGGCGAGCGGTGTCACGCATGGGCCAGAAGCGCGTCGACGACTTCATGCAGCTTTATCTCGTGCCGGGCATGGGGCACTGCGGGAGCCGCGAGGTGCCCAACGATTTCGGCCAATGGTTGCGGAAAGGCGCCGACGCGGAGCACAGCATGCTGAAGTCGCTCGAGCAGTGGGTAGAGAAAGGCGTCGCGCCAAAGAGCGTGATTGCCACGCAATACAATGAGGCCGGGGATGTGTCGACGGGCGTTCTGCGAACGCGCCCGCTTTGTCCGTATCCGCGAAAAGCCGTGTGGAATCACTCGTGCGCACAGCGGCTACGATGATCAAGCGCATTGCGGTGGTAGTGTGGCTCGTCGCTCTTTGCGCGCTCGCGATCCTTCGCGTGGCGCGCCCCCCGCGACCTGTTCCCGCAACCGCACACGACACCTCGTTCTCCGCCGAGAGAGCGCTTCGACACGTGCGCGCGATTGCGCAGCGGCCACACCCGATGGGTTCTGTCGACCACGATCGAGTGCGCGATTACATAATTGGACAACTGGCTGCAATCGGTCTACGAGCCGAGCTCCAGCGCACCACCGCGATCGGCACCCGTTACCAGGAAGCGGGAAGAGTCCAGAACATTCTCGCGCGACTCCAGGGCTCGGATCGCAGCGGTAAAGCGGTTTTGCTGATGGCGCACTACGATGGCGTGGAAGCTGGTCCTGGCGCGGCGGACGACGGCTCGGGATGCGCAGCAATGCTCGAGACTCTTCGAGCCCTGCGTGCGAGCAAGAAGCCGCTCGCACACGACGTCATCGCTCTTTTCACGGATGGCGAGGAGGCAGGCCTCCTTGGTTCGGCGGCGTTCGTCCGCGAGCATCCGTGGGCGAAGGATGTCGCGGTCGTTCTCAACTTCGATGCTCGCGGCACCAGCGGCCGCTCGCTCATGTTCGAGACGGGCCCCGGCAATCTCGACGTGGCCCGCGCGTTCCGCAGCGCACGATATCCGACCGGTGGATCGGTGTACGCGACCATCTATCGCGCGCTGCCCAACGACACGGACCTCTCAGAGTTGGCTCCGCTTGGATTGCCCGCGCTCAACTTCGCCTTTGCCGATGGCGTCGAGCTGTACCATACGAGTCACGACGACGTCAAGCATCTCGATCCGGCAAGTGTTCAGCATCAGGGATCGAACATGCTCGAGATGGCGCGCACGTTTGCGAGCGAGCCGCTTCCACGTCCTCGCACCGGCGACGGCGTCTTCTTCGATCTGCCCGTGATCGGACTCGTCGTGTATCCAATCTCGCTAGAGCTCCCACTCGCGATCCTGGCGCTCGTCCTCGTTGCAGTACTAGTGGTTCGGGGGCGCACGGGATCCGATCCGCTTCCCGCCTCCCGCTTCCCGCTTCCCGCCTTTGCCACGACGCTGGTTGTCGTCGCAATCTCGGTCGCGATCGCGGTGATCGCGAGCGCGCTGCTGCACGGACCAGCAATCTGGAGCGGCTGGTACGCGGCGGGTGTCGCATTCATCACGCTGTCGGCAACACTAGTGGTCTCCTCGCTCGCGCGGCGCTGGTCGACGGCGCGCGGCATTCACATCGGAGCGCTCGTCGTATGGGCACTTCTTGCCCTCGCGCTCAGCATTCTGCTGCCCGGCGTCGCCTATCTCTTTACCTGGCCGCTCCTGTTCACGGCTGGCGCGGCGCTGATCGTGCGCGGACGCGAAGCAGCAGAGTGGATAGCCGCGGCAGTCACGCTCCTCATCCTCGCAGGCCTCATTTACGCCCTGCCGGTCGTAATGCTCGGCGTCACCCGCGGTGGTGCGATCGGACTTTGCGTTATGACGGCACTCGTTGCCATGCTGCTCTCGCCGATGCTCGATGTTGTTGCCGGTGATTCACGCTGGTCGGCGGCCGGATGGATCGCAGGAGCCGGTATAGCCTGCATCGTGTTCGCCGCGCTCACCGTTCATCCCACGCCGGACCATCCGCTGCGCAGCAGCATCGTGTACGCCGAGAACGCCGATTCGAGCGATGCGTGGCTCGGCACTTTCGGACATCCGGCAAATAATTGGATGCGGGCGGCGACCGGTGCGGATATATCGCGACATCTTCCACAATGGACGACGCGCCTCTCCGGCTATTCAGTTCCGTTTACCGGTCATCAAGTTCCGAGGGCTCGCCTGGACGCGCCCAACGTCGTGCTCACTAGCGACTCCACGAGTGCCAATACCCGACGCATCGTACTCCGCGCGAGTGGGCCGGCGGGGACCATCGCGCTTACGATGCGAGCGACCGGCGCACCGGTACTGGAGTCGTCGATCGATGGACGCGCGGTCGATACTTCACGATACCGCGATCGGACCCACGACTGGACAATGCAGTTCTGGGCAGTTCCGGACAGCGGGGCAACTCTCGGATTGACGATTCCCGCGAACGGACATCTCGACTTCAGCGTCGGAGCGCGACGATCCGGAATTCCATCGATCGCCGGCGTTTCGATTCCGCCGCGGCCACCGTATGTGGTGGCTAGCCAAACGGGCGACGCGACCATCGTCTACAGGGAGTTTCACTTCTAGGTCAGCGCGAACGATAGCCCTTGCGCGCGAGGTGAGTCCTGCCGAGCATCTCTTATCGCGCAGCGGAGCCGTCGTAGTGGAGACGCTGCATCCAAACGTCACGGAGAATGCTCATGCCGCACGGAAAGATCTGTTATATCGAGATGCCATCCAGGAATCCGAAGGCATCAGCGGATTTTTATTCGAGGATCTTCGGCTGGAACGTCAGGACTCGCGGCGATGGCGAGATAGCCTTCGACGACGAGTCTGGTTACGTGAGTGGGACCTGGGTTCCGAAGACGAGCGCCGGTACTGAGTCCATGCTGACCTACGTGATGGTCGACAGCATCGACGAAGCCCTGCGCCGGATCGCGGCTGCGGGCGGCAGCATCGTCACGCCATATACGCCGATCGGCGAGGGTACGGCGTTCGCGGTTTTCCAGGATCCGGCTGGCAATCGGGTCGGCTTGTACGAGGAACCGAAAGCGGCTCAGAGTTAGACACCCTCGGAAATCTCACCGACTTTTCTGGTTCACCTCGAGATCCACGACCCGTGTTCGTCCACGCCGTCTACTTCTATCTTCACGATAACCTGAGCTCTGCCGATCGGGAGAAATTCGCCGCGGGTTTGAGATCGCTGCGCGGGATCGACGGCGTTCGCCACGGCTACATCGGTAAGCCGGCATCTACCGACCGGCCCGTCATCGAGCGCGGATACTCCGCTTCGCTCGTGCTCGTGTTCGATGATCAGGATGCGCACGACGCCTATCAGGCCGATGCGGTTCACGACCGCTTCCGCGCAGAGTGCGGCGGATTCTGGAAGACGGTGCGGATCTACGATTCCATCACCGAAGACGACACGCGCACGACGAGCCGGAAAACGCGAGCGAAATGATCGTGCGGCTAGCGAGAGCGTTTGCCGTTGTTGCCACGATGGGGATCGAAGCCGGCGTGTTCATTTCGTGCGCCGGTGGAGTCGCACCCATCGTCCCCCCGGCGCCGGGCCCCGAATGGGTACAGGTCTGGAGCGACGAATTCGACGGGCCCGCCGGAGCGCCCGTCGACAGCACAAAGTGGAGTTACGAGACCACCGACGGGTGCAAGGAAGGCATCTGCGGCTGGGGAAATAACGAGAAGGAGTACTACACCGACGCGCCCGAGAACATCTCGCTCAACGGACAAGGCCAGCTGATGATAGTAGCGCGTCGAGCGCCGTCGGGTCTCACCTGCTATTACGGACCGTGTCTCTATACGTCAGGCAAGATCACTACGCGCGACAAGATGCTCGCTCAACCGTCCGGGCGAGTGGAAGCGCGGATCAGGCTTTCTTCAGGTCAGGGCCTGTGGCCCGCCTTCTGGATGCTCGGCCACACCGTGCCCAGTCTTCCGTGGCCGGCGTGCGGCGAGATCGACATCATGGAGAACAAGGGAAGCCAGCCGATCACGAGCAGCTCGGCGCTCCACGGTCCGGGATATTTCGGACAGACGCCATTTGCGCACGCGCACGTTCTCGCGAAGGGCACACTCGCGAGCGACTACCACCTTTTCGCGGTCGAGTGGGATTCGCTGCAGGTCCAATATTTCGTCGACGGCGTGCGGCATTACAAGGTCACTCGCGATCAGATCCAGCACTACGGCCAGTCGGTCCTCGACCGGCCGTACTTCGTGATTCTCAATCTTGCTGTGGGCGGACACTTCGACGGCGATCCGAGGTCGGACGCGATCTTTCCTGCGAGCATGCTCGTGGATTTCGTGCGCGTCTACGTCGCGAAACCGAAGTGAGCACGGGATCAGATCAGTCCGTGAGAGTTTGCTTCCTCACATGTAGCTGAGCCACCAGTCGTCGCGCTCCGCTTTCAGCCGCGCGAACCATCGGCAGAGAGGATACATCGCAACGACGACTAGAATCCAGGCGACGTAGACACCGGGCAGCGGAAGTCCATACCACGCCGGAATCGAGGCCGGGTCGATGACTGCCTGAATTCGTCGCGGTGTCCCGCCCTGCACGAAGGCGATGATCGTCGCGAGGCCATTCACGACGAAGATATGAACGACGTAATAAAAGAGCGGCACCTTTCCGTAAACCGATATCCACGACACCACGCGACCGCGCGCGCTCTCGAGGATGCTGAGCGCGATCAGGATGGGCCCGACGGTCATGAGAAGGAAATCGAGCGACGGTGGATACTTGTTCACGTTGAGAAACGATGCGACGGTGAGCGCCGCCGAGCGCTGGTGTGTCCAGGGAAACGGATCGTCGTAATGATTGATTGCGCGCACGACGATGAACAGAATCGTGGTCCCGACGCCTGTCGTGATGAGAAATCTCTTTCGTCGGGCTGAATCCCACCGAAACAGATCGGCGAGGGACCAACCCAGCGCCATGACGGCGACCCACGGAATGAGTGGATAAGCGACGAAGAGCTTGCCGGGTATTGCAAAGCCAGGCACGTGAAGAATCGTCCAGAGAGGAGCGAACGCACCCCACGATGCAGGCGTCACGCTGTCGAAGAGGTTGTGCGTCGCGATCATCGCGACCGACCCCGCAGCAACCGCTGAGCGCGGGAGGTGAACCAGAGCCGCCATCACGATCATCGAGATTCCGAGCGCCCACAGCACGAGGGCGAATGCGGGGACGAGATGGAATCCGAACTGCCACCCGATGTTGGTAACGACGAGCTCGAGGAACACCAGCCAGATTCCGCGGACTATGAGGAAGCGACTCATCTCGCCGGCCGGCTTTCCGCGATTCATGGAGAGTCCGATCCCGACGCCGGCCAGAAGAGAGAATCCGGGTGCGCAGAAGTGTGTAATCCATCTCGTGGCAAAGAGCACCGCACTCGATTGCGCGAGATTTTCGGGACGAACCCGGACGTGGGCGGTGTAGTCGCGAACGTGATCCAGCGCCATGAGGACCATGATGGCGCCGCGCACGATGTCGACCGAGGCCACGCGTGAGCGTCGCGCGACTCCGCTCTTCACAACCACTCTCGTTTGTGCATGGCCGCTGGAAATGTATACAATTAGTGGCGGAATGCGATCACCCCGAGAGAAGTTTGGCTGAGAATGCGATCAGCCGGGGCGAAGTTTGGCTGAGTAGATGCGCCACTGCCGCTGCTCGGCGGTCGCTCCGTCGACCATGGAGCGGCGCAAGGTGTAAGTCCCCTGAAAGTGTTGCTTCTGGCCGTTACGGAGAACTGCATCGACCGCTACGGGAACCGTCGCGTACTGCGATCCTGCGGCTCCTTCGATGCTCACACTGTCCGCGGGCTGAACGCGAACCTGCGCCGTTTGCGCGAATCCTGCGCTGAATGTCTGGCGCGATTGGCCACTCGCTTTCCCGCCGTCGCCCCATAGTGCGTAAGCCGCGTCGTAGTCGCGCCGCTGGATTGCATCGTAGTACCGGCGCACGATGTCGCGCGGACTTCTGGTTGTGTCAGTTGGAGGGACGGAATCGTGCGCTACAGCTGGGTGCTGCGCGACCGCTGGGTGCTGCGCGACGGTGCGGGGCGTCGTGTTGGCGGTACGCGCGACGCCAGGCGTACGCTGCCTATCCCGACAGCCACCAATCGGAAGCGCAGAGAGAATTGCGAGGAAGAGCGCGGCAACCCGGGCCATTCGCAGCCCGGGTTGCAAGAATCATGGCTTCGTTGCCGCGGCGGCGGGATTCAGTTGATGATGAAATCGCGAACCATTCCGTGTGCGACGTGCGGCTTGCCATCTTTCGCATCGGGGACGAAGCAGAGCATCACGTAGTGCCCGCGCGTGAGATTGACCGCAAGCTCGTTCGACTGACCCGGGGAAATCGGGCTCACCCCGCCCAGAAAACTCGCTGGGGGCGGTCCCTGCATTTTCTCCGCCCACTGTGCGAGATCCGCTGGCGTCTTTCCCGGGACGAGTTTCCTCAGCTCGAGCTCGTGCATCTGCGATCCGACGTTTGTTACGGCAATGACATGGTGGCCTCTCGTGATCGCCGTCGACGGCTGAAACGCGTAATCCGAGAGAGTGATTGTGAGATCCGCCCTGGGCTCGGTTGCTCTCGCCCGCATGCTGGGGCGCACGACGAGATCTTTGATCATTCCCTTCATCACGTGGGGAACATTGTCTGGTCCCGGGATTATGCAGATCGCGGCGTACCGGCCAGGCTTGAGATTTACCGTCGTCGCGAAAGAGGTCATTCCCGGGCCTACACCGTTGGGACCGCCGACTGCGACCGCCCAGGATGGAAATGGTCCGGGCTTCTTCATCGCGGCGAGGAGGTCGCGACCGCCTTTGTTGTCGAGAAGTCTCACGAGGAAGACCTGGTGCAGCTCGCGCCCATGGTTTACGAGTGTGATGCTTGTCGCGCCGTCGCTCAGCGTGTCCGGCATCGATATCCGGTAATCCGTGGCGATTGCGGTGACGGGTCGCGGGGTCGCGTTCGTCGCTGGGGCAGTGTGTGGACCGGCGCCTCCCATCATTCCAGTCAGTCCGATCGTGAACGCGATAACAAGGGCGGAGTGGTGCGTGATCATTCAGGAACTCCTTTTTTTCTAGTGGAAAGCACTGACAGTTACGGTGACGCGGCTCTGCTTGCGTACCGTCGCGCAAAATGCGAGTATGCGATGTGAGCCGCCGAAGGGCGGTCATACCCAATATTGTCGTCGAACGAAACCTCCGCTGTCCCCAAAAAACAGGACAAGCCACGAGGAAGGGAGGGATTTCCCCTTGGAAGCAGCCTTCAATTGCGCCAAACGCGCCTGCTATGCGGGACTGGACTCAGTCTCGCTTCGCCGAGAGGTGGCGGACAGAGTCTCGGGGGCAGTGCAGTTCGACGCGCACGCCTTCAGCACATGTGATCCCGACACCGGTCTCACCACCCACACCGTCGGCGATGGAATTCCTGCCGGTCTGGCG
>JBOHTC010000173.1:0-7896 GCA_050733495.1 Gemmatimonadaceae bacterium
CGACATGCAGACCGAGATCGCGCTCGGCCTGCAGGGCTGCCTGAGGCTCGGACGCATGAAGGACGAAGGCACGGCCTCGGCCGAAATCACCTCCCTCCTCAAGCGCAACTCCTGCGGCAAGGCCCTCGACATCGCCCGCACCGCGCGCGACATGCTGGGCGGCAACGGCATCTCGGATGAGTTCGGCGTCATCCGCCACGTGGTGAACCTCGAAGTCGTAAACACTTACGAAGGCACGCACGACATCCATGCGCTGATCCTGGGTAGGGCGATTACGGGGATTGCGGCGTTTAACTGAGCACCGACGATGGGTGGTTGCAGATTGCAACCACCTGCCATCTCGATTTTTGAGGTCGCAATTTGCGACCTCAAGTCTGTAAGTGCCGCTCCGGGCTGGGATTTTCCTCTTCAATCGTCCTGCACGAAGCCGATGCGGCGCCGGTTGGGCGCCTCCGCCGGCGAAGTGAGTGCGCGTAGCACGCGAAGTATCTCTACGATCGCCTGGTCGTGCGAGCCGACCTTGCGCTCAAGTTGGTCGAGACGCGTGGCGACCTCGGTGTTCGCGTGGAAAGAGTTGCGGATCTGAACGAAGGCCCGCACCACATACACGGATACTTCGATCGCCCGGGCAGAGTTCAGCACTGTGGCCGCCATGATCGCGCCGTGCTCGGTGAATGCGAGAGGCGCCTTGCGTATCCCTCCGCGCCCGCCGTTTGATGTCGCAAATTGCGACATCAAACGCATAAGCTCATGATTGGTCAACCGAAATACGAATTCGGACGGGAAGCGCCCGCAATTCCGCCTGACCTGCTCGTTGAGCCTGCGGGTTTCGACGCCGTAGAGCTTCGCCAAATCGGCATCGAGGATGACACGCATGCCGCGCACCAGGTGGATCCGGCCGATCACGGCGTCAAGCGAGTGCATAGCGCGCCTCTTCCTGCTCCAGCCGATCCAGCGGACTCTTCACCCCGCGCCCGCCCCGGTTGAGCACATGCGTGTAGATCATCGTCGTGCTGACATCCGAGTGCCCAAGCAACTCCTGCACCGTGCGAATGTCGTGGCCCGACTCCAACAGGTGCGTCGCGAACGAGTGCCGCAGCGTGTGGCAGCTCACCGGCTTCACGATCCGCGCCGCCTTCGCCGCCGCCTTCACCGCGCGCCCCAGCGTGTCGGGAAACACGTGATGCCGCCGGATCACCCCCGACTCCGGGTCCGCCGACAGATTCTTCGAAGGAAACAGGAACTGCCACGCCCAGTCACGCCCGGCGCGCGGATACTTGCGCCCGAGCGCATTCGGCAGCGACACCTCTCCGTGCCCGGCCGCCAGATCGCGCAGGTGCAGCGTCCTCACCTGCCCCAGGTGCGCCTGCAGCGGCTGCACCACCTGCTCTGGCAGCATCGTCACGCGGTCCTTGCCGCCCTTGCCGTCGCGCACCGTAATCTGGCGGTACGCGAAGTCCACGTCCTTCACGCGCAGCGACAGGCACTCGATCTGCCGCAGCCCTGCGCCGTAGAGCAGGCTCCCCATCAGCCACTTCACACCGTGCATGTGCTCGAGCAGCCGGCTCACTTCCGCTTGCGTCAGCACCACCGGCATACGCACTGGACGCTTCGAGCGCACCATCCCGGCGAGCCAGGGCAAATCCTGCCCGAGCACGTTCTTGTAAAGAAACAGCAGCGCCGCCAGCGCCTGATTCTGCGTCGCGGCAGCGACATTTCGCTCCACCGCGAGCCAACTCAGAAAACCTTCGACCTCCTGTGCACCCAGCTCCGCGGGATGCCGCGTCCCATTGCGAAAGATGAAATACCGGATCCAGAACCAGTACGACTTCCCAGTCCGGCGGCTGTAGCCGCGCCTTCGGATCTCGGCGTAGAACCGATCCCGCAGCCGAGGCTTTGCTATCGCCTCTGAAGATACCTTCGGACTTTCAGGAGCTTGTCCCATTTCCTGCGGCCTTTCACGGTTACTGGATATTCGTACATACCCGTAACGCGTTGATTGCAGGAGAGGTTGACAGCCCGATCAGGGGAACGGGGCTATGATAAACAGCACGTATGCCGGTTATTGAACGTTAGCGAGCAAACTGCGGCGGGTACTTTCCAAACCTTCGGAGGGCACAATGCTGGGAACGTTGGGGGTTGGCGTTTTGGTTCAAATTGCGGCTTTGATTGCCGTCGTAGCTGCCATCATCCTGTTTGTGCGCGTTCGTTCAATGGCTGCTGGCCTACTGCTTGTTGGCATTGTCGTGATGGCGGCAGCTCCCATCATCAATTTCTTCCTCGCTTCGATCGCGAAAGGCCATACCAGCGTTGCAGTGTTGTTTGTTGCCGTGCTTGGCCCACTTTGCTCAAGCGCCGGCTTGCTTTGGCACGCGCTTACGATTCCGAAGCGAGTGGTGTCGGTTAAATCATCTTGAGTTCACACACTAATGCAGAGGGCTCGTCGTGGTCACGCTCGCGGAATCCCCTACGCGGTGACTTGCAGGCTCTCACGGGGTGCATGATGCTCGCTAACCCCCCGGTCAACGCGGACGCGCGCGACGTGCCGGCGCATGCTGTCGACCGCGCTGCGCGCGCCGGTTACCGGGCACGTTAGACCTCGCCAAGTGAGAACCGCGACACGCTAGATGGAGTTCACCTGGGACCCGGCGAAGGCAGAGCAAAACGTCCTCGCGCACGAGGTATCTTTCCACGAAGCAACGACGGTCTTCGGCGATCCACTCGCTGGAACCATTCCTGACCCCGAGCACTCTGTCGGCGAGGAACGCCATATCACGATTGGGTACTCGAGCGAAGGACAACTGCTCGTCGTGTGCCACGTCGAGCAAGGGGATACCATTCGCATTATTTCGGCTCGTCGAGCCACATCACATGAACGCAAAGACTATGAAACCTAAAGCCCTACGCGTCGCTGAACCCGAAATGCGACCCGAATACGACTTCTCTGGCGCCGTCCGAGGCAAGTACTACCGGCGCTACCTCGAAAGCAGCAACGTCGTCGTCATAGAACCGGATGTCCACAAGAAATTCAAAAACTCGGCCGCCGTAAACGAAGCCCTGCGCACGCTCATCCGCGCATCCGGTAAGGGGCGAGGTCTAACAAAGCGGCCCACACGGACGCGCGCAAAATCGGCGCGCGCCGGTGGCCGCTGACGTTAGGCGGCACAATATGCCGGCGGCAAAGTACAGATTCTCTGTTCTGGCAGCCTCCCCACACCATAGGCCCCTCGTCATGAACTACCGTCTCTGGTCCTTGCGATTCCTGCTGGCTGCCATCTCCGCATTGGCTGCTTGCTCGTCGACAGGAATCGTCCCCGCCGATCGGGACACCTACATCGTCTCGAAGCAAAGCGCTGCCGGCGTGTTCGGAACACCCGACGGCGTCAAAGCGGACATTTACCAAGAGGCCAACGATTTCTGCTCCAAGAGTGGCAAGGCTGTAGAAACGGTGAACCTTGAGGTCAAAGGCGCAATCCCGTTCGTTAGGACGGGAAGCGCGTCGCTGCAGTTTCGTTGTGTTCCGCGGCCCTAGCCAACTCAGAACCTCCTCCTGGCTAATGGCTTGCGGCTTGAAATGAAATGGCAGCGCACATTGTTCCGGAATCGGCGCTCGAGCGCAGTGCCGCCTAACCTCCCGGTCAACACGGACGCGCGCGGACGTGCCGCCATGTGCGTGGGTTGGCTTGCGCGCGCCGGTTACCGGGCACGTTAGAGCGCATAGGGCTCGCATGGATGCCTTTATAGATCCGTTGATCCAGAAGCTGATCATGGCTCTTTTGGTGATCCTTGCGCTCTTCTACGTGGCTGTGGCATCAGAGCGAATTTGGGTGCGACGTTTCATAGCAATCGCGTTCTTCGTATTGAGCGTCGGCGCATCCATTTGGGTGCTGTTACTTGGCTGGCTCTTGGCAGTGCTAGGTCTTGCAATGGCACTGTTGGGTGTCATCTGGAAATCGATGGACAAATCCCCTGTGGGCACTCCCGCTCCAGAGAATCCGGGCCTTCATCCGAGTGGCGGCCTAATATTGCCTGGGCTGGGGCTTCTCGCAGCGCCGTTCGCAAACGTCTTCGTACTGATGCCCGTCTTGAGAGCACTCCTACACTAGCCGCACAGTGCCCAATCGCGATATGCGCTCTAACAGCTGCATCAACCCCGACCCTCACCTGCTCCGCTCCGCTCTCGCGTTGCGGGCGGGTTATGCAGAACGTTAGGCGTTCTATGGCTTCGTTAAGCGCCCTCAACGAGATGCTGGTCAAAGCGGCCGCTGACATTGATGTCGCAATGCGGGCAATCGCATCAGAGAAGCAGGCGTTCGCATCCACAATCCTCGATCGCCTTGGCACCGTGCAGGTAGAGATCTTTGAGGCCCAGTACCAATTGTGGGCGCTCGATCCTAGTCTCCTGCCGGACGTTTTGAAGGGCCCTGCCGAAGACCCTGGCAAGGCGTTCGAGGTGGCCATGAACCGTGTGCGCCAGGCTCTCGACAACAAGACTCCGGATGTCGCGAAGGGAATTCTGGACATCTTTATCGCACACCAAATCTCACCCGAGTACCTGGAGCGTGCTCGGAAAGAACGGGCCCGATTAAGCAAGTGAATAGAACGCCTAACAGCACGCTGCACCGTGCGCGCGCGCGAGCGTCTCAGCTTATCAATCACCGGGCGGCGCGCGCCGGTAAGCGTGAACGTTGGGTGGCAATTGAGGGCCGGGCGTAGAATCGCCGCAACTGTCGAGGTAACCATGCATTTCACGATCGAGCACGAGCGAGAGGAAGACGGCCGGTGGCTGGCGGAAGTGCCTGAACTTCCGGGTGTTCTTGCATACGGCGCGACCGAGAACGAGGCCATGGCAAAAGCACAGGCTCTGGCCCTGCGCGTACTTGCCGAACGCCTCGAACACGACGAGACCGGGCCTCAGCCCATCTCTATCGCGGTGGCATGAGCAACTGGCCTTCGTCGAAGGCCAATCGTGTTCTCGCAGCTCTGTACCGGATCGGGTGGACGCTCAAGCGCCAGTCCGGTTCGCACAAGACCCTATCTCGGCCTGACTGGCCTGATGTCGTCTTCGCGTTCCACGACCGCGAAGAGATTGGCCCTCGAATGCTTGCGCGCATCGCCAAGCGCACAGGCCTGACGCCGGACGA
This sequence comes from Gemmatimonadaceae bacterium, assembly GCA_050733495.1. Taxonomy (GTDB): domain Bacteria; phylum Gemmatimonadota; class Gemmatimonadetes; order Gemmatimonadales; family Gemmatimonadaceae; genus UBA4720. The sequence continues at coordinate 5,145 of JBOHTC010000173.1, forward strand.
TCTGTGACTTCCACGGTTTGCCACCCAACAGCGCCGTGGAAACCGACGCGCGCAAGTGCGGCGCCCGCGGTTCACGGCGGACGTTATACGCCATGAAGAAGACGTACCGCGGTAGCTGCCACTGCGGCAAGGTCCAGTTCGAGGTCGACGCCGACCTTGATCACGTGCGGGTATGCGACTGCTCAGTGTGTCGGCGGAGGGGTGCGCTCATACATCGCGTGGATGAGCACGAACTGCGTCTACTTACACCGATCGAGGCGCTGACCGTCTACCAATGGAACACGAAGATCGCCAAAGACTACTTTTGCGCGGTGTGCGGCATCTTGCCGTTTCGTCGCCCGAGAACCGCTCCAGACAAGTGGGGCGTAAATGTCCGCTGCCTCCTTGATGTAGATCTTGCCGCGATCCCGATTAAGCATGTGCATGGCAGCAAACTGGACGCCATTGAACATGGCGTATAACAGCGCGTTGTTGACCGACGCCTTTCACTCCGCGCTACGCGCTGCGCGCGGCGCGGCAAAACGCGGACGTTAGTTGGCATGGGTAAGTCCAGCACGTTCGAACTCGAAGTCCTCGAGTACGTCGCTGACGACTACGAGGCTCCTCACACGATCGCGGGCGACATTTCCAACGCCCTCAAACTTACGATCGCAGAAGCAGATGTCAGGTTGGCTCTGCTAGCCTTGGCGCACAACGGCTTGGTCCAGGCCTACACCTACGATGCTGAGCGCGAGCGCTACAGTCCTATATCCGCCTCTGAGGCGCAAGCGTCTCAGGACCCTTGGTTCATGGCGACCCCTGCAGGTCGCCCGTAGTACAACGGGCATGCCAACTAACCCCCCGGTCAACGCGGACGCGCGCGGACGCGCCGCCATGTGCGTGTGTTGGTCTGCGCGCGCCGGTCACCGGGCACGTTAGAACTCACAACAGGGAGGGGGGTGCTATGTCTTACATCGAGGAGTCGCTGTCAAAGGACGAAACTATCGAGGGTCATTTCAAGTTTCACTGGTTCGCGTGGGTGCCGATGGTCATTTGGATCATTCTTGGCTTTCTAACCTTTGGGCTCACGTGGCTCATTGCCATCTACGAGTTCTTGCGCCTCAAATTCACGGAGCAGGGCCTGACAAACAAGCGCGTCATACTCAAGACCGGCATCATTAGCCGCAACACACAGGAAATGAAGTTAAAGGCCATAGAAACAGTCGAAATGAATCAGGGCATCCTTGGCCGCATCTTTGGGTTCGGTGCTATCAAGATCACGGGGCGCGGTATTAGCGACCTTCTCTTCAAGGGTATTGACGACCCAATGTCCGTGAAGCGCCGGATTGAAGGTGTCAGCAATCCCGTCGAGTGAGAACCGCCTGTGTCTCAACCACCGATACCACTCATTCAAGCGATACAGCGAAGGGCTGCCGTTGTCGCGATCAGTCCCTCCACCGTCCGAGGCCAGGGCACATCCGGGATCGTGAAGGCCGTTTCCGAGTTTCTCGCGGTACTTTCCCTGCGCCCGTTTGCGGTGTCTGAGGCCGGGCGGTTTCGGGCGGCCTTGGATTTATCAACAGACGATTTAGTACGCACACTCCCGGGCAAGGCGCGCTCCTGGGGTTTGGCGCGGAAGTGCCTGAACATCTTTCTTCACGACGCGTACTACAACAGCTACCTCGTCCGCGAATTTGGCTTGGCACAGGCGGAGCCGTTTTACGAGGTCCCGCTCGATGGCGTTGTAGCCCGCGAGCTGAAACGTCGCGCGGGTCGCGGCAAGCTTCCTCCGTGGCTCGGCGTAAAGCATCTCACTCAGCCGTTGAGCGACGTGCTTCAGTCGTACGCTCAATTTTGCTCAGAAACTATGGGCATTGCACGCATTCATCTCGATAGCTACCTTTGGGTAGAGGGTCGGTAAAAATGCGAGTTCTAACCGCCGGTTGCAGGCGACGCGCATGAAGCCGCGCGCGCCTGAACCGGGACGTTAGGCGTCTCTGCGTGCATGGCGCCATATTCGATCCTGGCTAAACTCGTTGTATCGGCCGGAAGACTCTGGGCCATCCCAACGATTTCGCACACTCACGAGGAGTTCAGGCAATGAAGACGATCTGCTGTTTGGTCGCCGCTTTGATCGTTTCGATAATGACCGGGTGCACGATCATCGATGGTGACTCGATAGTCACTGGCAGTACAAGAACACCAATATCGGCAGAAGAGGTCCGGTTATACCGAACCGCGCCAGAGCACTTTGAGGAGGTGGCAATTGTTAGCGCGAGTGCGGGACACGACTTCAAGAAAGCCAGTAGCCTAATGAACTCTGCTATTCAGCGGTTGAAGGAGGAAGCTGCCAAGCTCGGCGCGAACGGAGTTCTACTGTCGAGTATCGACGAACGAGATGCGCCGAGTGTTACCACGAGCTACGGGTCTGCTACGGCCGTTGGGAATGGCTCAAGCGTCTACGCAACCGGCAACAACACCAGTGTCAACCGAGGTGATTCGTATACTCATGTGAAGGGGTTAGCGATTTACGTACCTTAGCTTAGCGCTTCAAATGGCTGTATCTCTGCGCGGGCACCACCAATGGAGCCTCATGATTCCAAGTAGGATGCCACTTCTCGTGTGCGCAGGTTCGACGCCTAACCAATCGTTGGAGCGGACCCACAAAGACAGCACGGCTCTTGCTTACGCAACAGCCGCGCCGTCTTTGCGGCCCGCTCAACTCAGACTATAAGGACTTCCCCGTAGCTGCAACGGCTGCGGTGGAGATGAA
>JBOHTC010000174.1:0-7139 GCA_050733495.1 Gemmatimonadaceae bacterium
GCGTGGAGCGTTGTCCCAGTGGAGCTTCTGGACTAGCTTTCCGTTCCCGCTGCCCCTTCGTCCAATGGCAGGACATCGGTCTTTGGATCCGGTAATGGTGGTTCGAATCCACCAGGGGCAATTGATCTAGGTCCTTTGCCCACCTAACTTGTAAGGCTGCATGGACGGATTATCCGTACCCGCTCATGGCTTCAAGCTCATCGCCGGGCCCGGTAACCCGGAACTGTGCGGTGAGATCGCGCGAATGCTGGATGTTCCGTTCTGCAGGACGACGGTCACCCGGTTCGCGGACGGCGAGATATTCGTACGCATCGATGAGAACGTCAGAGGAAACGACGTCTTCATCGTGCAGCCGACAAATCCGCCAGCCGACAACATCATGGAGCTTCTGCTCCTGATCGACGCGGCGCGAAGGGCGTCTGCAGCTCGCATCACTTGCGTGATGCCCTACTACGGTTACTCGAGGCAGGACCGAAAGGACCAGCCGAGGGTGGCGATAGGGGCGAAGCTGCTCGCGAACATGATTACCGTGGCTGGCGCAAACCGGGTTCTCGGTCTGGATTTTCATCAGCATCAGCTTCAAGGATTTTTCGATGTTCCGGTGGACCATCTTTATGCCGCACCGGTTTTTGTATCGCACTACAGGAAAAAAAATCTGCACGACCTCGTGGTCGTCGCTCCCGATGTTGGGTCGGCAAAGATGGCGCGGGGATTTGCCAAGAGGCTCAACGGCTCGCTGGCGATAATCGACAAGCGGCGTCCGAAGGCGAACGTATCCGAGGTCGTCAACGTCGTCGGTGAAGTGGAAGGAAAGGATTGCTTGCTGGCGGACGACATGATCGACACCGCGGGCACAGTGTCCGAAGCAGCAAAGGCTCTGAAGGATCTGGGCGCGCGCGACATTTACGTCTGCGCTACCCACGCTCTTCTCTCGGGGCCGGCAAAGGAAAGGCTTTCGTCGGCGCCGATAACGGAGGTCACGGTTACCGACACAGTGGCGATTCCGGAGTCCAAGAGATTCCCGTCGCTGTGCGTGTTGTCGGTCGGCGAGCTTCTGGCGAAGGCGATTCGCTACATTCACAGCGAGCAGTCGGTAAGCTCGCTGTTCGAGCAGTAGAGGCTTTTATGGCGGAAGTGATCGAGAAGGTCGCGAAAGAGTTCGCGGCAGCAGTCTTTGACATTATCGAATGGGCGTGGAGGAAACTGAGCGCGCCCAAAGGGATGAAATAGCAATGGCAACCGTTTCTTTGAACGCGACTGCACGTCAGGCAACCGGCAAGGGCGGTGCGCGCAGCCTTCGCAGCAGAGGTGAAGTCCCCGCCGTTATTTACGGACACGGCCGCGAGCCGCAGGCGCTCGCTCTCAACGCGCGCGATCTCGACAAGATGCTCGGACACATTCAGGCGGAAAGCACCGTAATCGAAGTGTCGGTCGGCGGCGCGACGTCCAAGACGTTGATTCGCGAGATCCAGCGGCACCCGATCAAACGCCAGATTCTGCACGTCGACTTCCAGGCGCTGGTGGCCGGCGAGAAAGTCACCGTCAACATTCCGATCACGCTCACGGGCATCCCCGAGGGCGTCAGACTGGAGGGCGGAGTGCTCGACCAGACCCTCCGCGAAATCGAGATCGAAGTAGATCCGGCAAACATTCCAGATCACATCGAATTCGATGTCACCAACATGGTGATCGGCGATTCGGTGCACGTGAGCGATCTGAAGGTGCCGGAGGGAGTCGAGGTGCTGGCCGATCCCGAGACCTCGGTTGCGGTGCTGGCTGCTCCGCGCGCGGTCATCGAGGAGACGGCCGCCGTCGAGCCGGTCGAAGGCGTGGCCGCCGTTGGTGAGCCCGAAGTCATCGGAAAGGGTCCGGGTGACGAGGGCGAGGGCGAGGGCGGCGAAGAGCCCAGGAAATAAGAACTCGATCGCCATTGAAAGTCATACTCGGCCTCGGCAATCCGGGCCGAGAGTACGCGGCGACCCGGCACAACGTCGGCTGGTGGTTGATAGACCACCTTGCCGACGTTTGGCATTTCGACGGCTGGAAGAAAGAAAGCAACCACGTTTCCTCGAGTGGTTTGGTGGACGGACAGAAGGTCCGTCTTATAAAACCGCAGACCTATATGAACCTGAGCGGCCAAGCGCTCAGGAATTACGTCCGGCGTCCGTTCTGGAGTTCTGCGAAGGACCTGCTCGTGGTCGTGGACGAAGTCCAGATACCAGTTGGCCGGTTCCGAATTCGCGCGCGCGGTAGCGCCGGTGGGCACAATGGGTTGAAGAGCGTTGAGGGCGCGCTGGGCACGCAGGAGTATCCGCGTCTTCGGATAGGGGTGGGACCGAGTGAGGAGCGGAAGGGGATTTATCCAAACCTCGCCGACTTCGTATTGGCGCCGTTCGCGCGCGATGAGCGAGAGGATGTCCTCGCGCTCTTGCCGCAACTAACTGAGGCTGCCGAGATGTGGTTGCGCGATGGCATTGAGAAGGCGATGAACCTTTTTAACTAGGCTCGGCGTCGAGGGCGCGCGCTCCGACTAACAACCACAATAGCCTTCATATTGCCGTCTCGCCGGGCTAAAGGAGACGAAATGCTTCCGCAACGCGAGATCTCAACGCCGCACCACTACTGATTACTTTCCCTCCGACATGCTGAAGCTTGGAATCGTCGGCCTCCCCAACGTCGGAAAATCGACCCTCTTCAACGCTCTTACCGCCGCGAAGGCTGACGCCGCCAATTACCCCTTCTGCACAGTCGAGCCGAACGTCGGGATGGTCGAGGTACCCGACTCCAGATTGAACGAGCTGGCGCGCATCGTCCAACCGAAACGAACCGTCCCCGCGGTTGTGCAATTCGTCGACATCGCCGGACTGGTCAAAGGCGCCGCCGAAGGCGAAGGCCTTGGCAACAAGTTCCTCTCGAACATCCGTGAGACCGATGCGATCATCCACGTCGTTCGCTGCTTCGAGGATCCCGACGTCACACACGTCATGGGCGCCGTCGACCCGGTGCGCGACCGTGAGGTGATCGAATTCGAGCTAGCGATCGCGGACCTCGCTTCTCTCGAAAAGCGGCTCGACAAAACACGACGCTCAGCACGAACGGGCGACAAGGACGCGCTGACGGAGCTGCCGGCGCTCGAGAAGGCCTATGCTTTCCTCAAAGAAGGAAGAGGACTTTGGGAAGCGCATCTCAGCGCAGGTGAGAAGGCAGTGCTCGCACCCCTCGCTCTTCTCACCGTCAAGCCAGTGCTGTACGCCGCAAATGTCAGCGACGCCGAATTAGCGGGCGACGAGGGGCCGCACCTGGCTGCGTTGCGTGAAGCGGTGAGAAAGAGTGGCGAGCGGGCAGAGGTTGTCCCCTTCTCCGCCCGAATCGAGGCCGAGCTTGCCGAGCTTCCGCCAGAAGACAGGGCGGAATTTCTATCGTCGCTTGGGCTCGAGTCTGCGGGCCTCGACCGGCTCATTCGCGCCGGTTACAAACTTCTCGGCCTCGAGACGTATTTCACAGCGGGCGAGCCGGAAGTGCGGGCCTGGACCATTCATCGCGGCGACACCGCGCCAAAAGCAGCCGCCGTGATTCATACCGATTTCGAGCGCGGCTTCATTCGCGCGGAGACGGTATCGTACGACTCCTTTGTTCGCAACGATGGCTGGAAAGGAGCGCGCGAAAAAGGAGCCGTACGATCCGAAGGCAAGGAATACGTCGTCCAGGACGGCGACGTACTCCTGTTCCGCTTCAACGTCTAACGGAGAAACACCGCCGAGACTACTGCACCGGGTGAACCTGGTCTCTGATTTCTCCGCCTTGATTTACGATGGTGTGCACGTTTGCGTACGCGTGGCCATTGTTGAACAAGACACGCAGCGAGTCGAGCGAAATGCTGGAATTGTTCGCATTCGTGATGGTTCCGCGCGCCACCACTCCGTTGAGCGTGCCAGTCTCGGGTGGCCGGTTCGGAAAAAAGAGATTGATGATAACCGGGCCGGCGCTTGCGCCGACGGCTGTCGCGTCGCCCAGATGGATGTGCGACACTGTGACGTCGGTGATATTCGTGAGCGTCATCGTCCAGTCGATCACGTCGCCATTGTCGACAAACGTGACGACACCGCTGCCTGGCGAAGTGTGCCCGCTGCCCTCGTTTGCGGCAATGAGATTGGCGACATACTGCTTGGACGTCGGTGCGGTAGTATCAGACCCGCAACTCATAGCGACGAAAGAGATCGTAGCCGCGGCAGCGATTCCAGCGGCGAGACTTACCGTTTTGCGCATGTAACCTCCGGGAGGGCGCACCGACAACATTGGTACGTTGCCCTGACCCGGTAAGCCCTTCAAAGCCGCATGCTGCAATCTCTCGGCGAACAGCTACTGTAAAGCGGTGGGCGCGAGACGACGTTGACCGCTTGCGCCCGTAAATCGGCGGCGCGTTACGCCCGTCCGATTTCTCAGCTCGCGAGGTAGTGTTCCGGACAACGCCGACCGCGCGAGTTGATTCGCGCGTCTGCTCCGACTAGGTTTCACTTTCTCACAACGGCCGCTCGCGGCCTTCACACCTTCCCCCCACTCAGGCAACCAGTTGGGGGGCGGCTCACGACCAAAAGGAGGATTGCCAGTGCCCCGCACTTACGAGGCGGTATACATCTTCGACTCTACTCTCGAAGACGCCGCTATCACAGACAAGATCAACCGCTTTCACGGAATGCTCGGCGCTACCGAGCAGCCCGAAGTCGCACACTGGGGTCGGCGCCAGCTCGCCTACTCTATCGGGCCTCGCGAGAACGGCTATTACGTCGTCTCGAAATTTTCGACCGAGCCCACGAGCCTGCCGGAATACGAGCGCGCGCTCAGACTCGACGACGGCGTCATCCGCTACCTCATAACGCTGCACGAGCACGACGTCGGCGCTCCGCCGCAGTCCGAGGAAGAGCTGGCGGCGGCGACGCGCCGTGACGACGATGACGACGATGAGGATTGACCGATGAGACGACCACAAAAGAGCTGCCCCTTCTGCGAGAGCCGCGTTCGCTGGATCGACTACAAGGACGATCGCACGCTTGGACGCTTTATAACCGACCAGGGAAAGATCCTGCCATCGAGATTGAGCGGATCCTGCGCGCGTCACCAGCGACAGCTGTCCACCGCTATTAAGAGAGCGAGATTCCTGGCGCTCATTCCGTATATCCGCGGACACCAGGCGTAGATGTCGGCGGCCGCCACGGCTCCAGCGCCGAAGCACTCGTGGTGGCCGCTGGTGTGGGGGATCGCTGCGTTTCTCATCATGCCGTACGCCCTGGAGGGCGTGCTGCCCATTGCAGAAACGTTCCTGCTGCTACTGCCGATCCTCGCGGCGTGCGCCCTTGTCGGCTGGAAGCTGGGAGCGCGCGCCGTCCTGGCTGTCATACTCGTTGTGCTCGCAATCTGGGTGCTTGTCACACCAGCGGGTTCAGCCGGGACTCCCTACGATCAGATGGCTCGAGGGTGGGCGATACTGCTCGCTGCGAGCTTCGGCTTGGTGAGCTTGTGGAGTACCGCGACGGGGTTCTTCGTTAGAGCGCTCACATCCGTCGCAATCGCAATCGCCATCGGCTTCATTGTCGCCCTCGCTTCGCCGAGCGGCATGGCGAGATTCCAGCACGCCGCGGGGGAGGAGCTCACCCGGCGGGTTTCAGACAGAATCGCGCAGATCGAACAGGCGCGGAGTACTCCAGCGTGGCACGACTTCGCCGAGCGGAGTCCCGTGCTCGACCCGTTCTACGACGATCTTGAAAAAGTATTGCGGGCAACGCCCGAGCGAGCCGCGGAGCTGCTTCCGGCTCTCCTCGCCCTCGAATCACTGGCCGCCTTGGCCCTCGGATGGAGCCTTTACCGAGCGCTGTCTCCGATCAAGATCGGGCCCCCACTGAGTCCGCTGACCGAGTTCAGATTCAACGATCAGCTCGTTTGGGGATTGGCGGTTGGAGCTACCCTGTTTCTCCTTCCTGCGTTCGTCGAGGGGAAGAATGCAGGTCTGAATCTGCTGCTATTCTTCGGCACTTTGTATCTGGTGCGCGGCATTGGATTGCTGGGCTGGATCACACGCGGACGCTACGTCCTGATGGGGATTCTGAGCCTGATACCACCTTTTTCTCTCATGCTTTTTGTTTTGGCGCTGGCTTTTGGGCTTGGCGACACCTGGCTCGATCTGCGCCGTCGTTTTCGATCGAGCTGACCGTACGATTCTCTCCGGCTTTATGCTAGACTTACCCGATTATCAACGACCACCGAAGGAAATTCCCAATGGAAGTCATACTCAGGCAGGCAGTCGAAAAGCTCGGTCATCCGGGTGACATTGTAAAAGTGTCCGCCGGCTACGCGCGGAATTATCTCCTGCCGCGTGGGTTCGCTTACGAAGCGACAGCAGGCAACAGAAAGCGCATCGAGCAGGAGCGTCAGCGCCTCGACCAGGCCGAGGAGCAGCGTCGTGGCTCGGCGTCGGAGCTGGCGACCAAACTCGAGCAGGTCTCAGTGACCTTTTCTGCTCGCGTTGGAGATGAGGGCAAGCTCTTCGGGTCGGTGACATCCACCGACATCGCGCATCAGCTCGAGACGCAGGGCTTTCATGTGGAGAAGCGCCAGATCGAGCTTCACGAGCCGATCCGCGCTCTCGGGGTCTATCGTGTCCCCATCCGTCTGCACGCGGACGTGCACCCTGAAATCAAGGTTTGGGTAATCAAGCAATAGCCGCGTGTGGGTGGCGTGCGAAATGCATTTTGCACCCCTCACGGAACTTTCACGCAACAGATAAGCTACATAGTGGGAACCGGCGCAACGCGCCGGTAATGAACCTTCACCGAACCGCATGGCGACATCCCTTCCTTCTGTTTCCGCCCGCGATGGCGCGCAACGAGTGCAGCGCGCCGCCCAGCTATGCCTGGATATGAAAGCAAACGACGTCGTGCTGATGAATCTGGCCGGCGTCACCGACATGACTGACTACTTCGTCATTGCGAGCGGAACCTCGGACACTCACGTGAGATCCATCGGCGAGCACGTGGTATCCGAGATGAAAAAAGCGGGAGTGACCGTGCATCACACTGAAGGATTGCAACAGGGCCGCTGGGTGCTGCTCGATTTCTTTGATTTTGTAGTCCACATCTTCCATCCGA
>JBOHTC010000175.1:0-20540 GCA_050733495.1 Gemmatimonadaceae bacterium
GGGTCAGGAACCGGGACGCTCTTCTCTGGTGGCACCCCTAGATTGCACCCCTTCCGAGGACACGATCTCGATTCTCGGGAGCGGAAAGATTAGCTTGCCGCCGCGCGCGAGGAAGGCTTGCTCCCGCGCGATAAATCCATCGCGAAAGTGCCAAGGCAACACGATCTTATAATCCGGATTGATCGAGTCGGCCTCTGCTTCAGGGACTATAGGTATCCAAGTTCCAGGCGTGTAACAGCCATATTTATCCGGGTTAACTTCCGCGACACACGCAATGTCGTCTCGAGTAAAACGGCAGTATTGAAGCAAAACATTCCCTTTTGTCGACGCTCCGGAGCCTACAATCGTCTTGCCCGAGTGGCGTATTTCGCGAATGAGGGAAGTCAGCTCGTCGCGATGCCGTTGTGCGCGATTCGCGAACGCGAGATAGGGCTTTGGATCTGCGAGTCCCTCGCTCGTTTCGCGCTCGAAAACCTCGTCGATGAGTGCGCTAGCCTCGCTATACGGTCCCTCGACTTTCGCCAACGTCGCCGCGAAACTGCCTCCGTTTACGTCATTGAAAGTTAGATCGACGATCTTCAGGTTCGCGCGGTCAGCCATCCATTTAAGCTGGCGCACGCCATAATACTCGAGATGTTCTTGGCAGACCGTGTCGTACGAATTCGTTCTCAGCATTGCGGGCATGTAGCTCTGTTCGGTATGCCAAACCCCTTCATCATGGAGCGTTGCGGCGATGTCGTTAACGAATATTTGCGGTTGCGGAAGATCGTAAAACATCGCGATCGACGTGATAACCTTTGCAGGGCGACCCACCTCGTCTTTATACCGTGCTCCGGTAAAGAAGTCCGGGATCAATTCCGCTCCGTCGGGATAATAGGACCGAAACTTGGCCCCGCTCGGATCGAATCCGACGCGCCGCGCGCCCTGCTCCTGGTAGGCACGTAGCAACGTTCCATCGTTACTTCCTATGTCCAAGACAACATCCGCCGACTCGACAGTCACGCGCTGAGCGAGCAGGGCCACCTTCGCGCGTAAGTGACGAACCATCGATTGATTCAGGCCAGACCGGTATCCGTAGTGAAGTCCATACATCTCCGTGAGATCGTACGTTTCACCGAGCTGCAAAAGACAGCATTGGTCGCAGAGCGTTAATGTTACCGGTCCTGAACTAAGTCCATTGTTCGGTACTTTCGGGAACACGCCGGTTAGACACTGAGTCCCGAGGTTGAGTACCTCAACGAGTCGTGGGCTGCCGCACAACCTGCATTGAGAAAGGGGTTCGTATTTCATGCGCAGGGATGGATGCCCGCCGTTTTCGAGTCCAGTTCCATGAGTTAGCTTTGTGTTCTTCTCAAAAAGTCCTATGCCACGCAACGGTCGAGCCGAATCTGCGCTTGATTCATAGCGCAATTGGTACACGCCTTTCCGTGAATCTCAAGTTACTCGACATGCCGCAGATAGCGAACGGTAGCAATCGAAAAGGAATTGTTCTGGCCGGCGGGTCCGGGACGCGGCTTCATCCGATTACACGGGCCATAAGCAAGCAGCTCATCCCCGTGTATGACAAGCCGATGATCTATTATCCCCTGTCGACGCTAATGCTCGCAGGCATTCGCGACATCCTCGTGATCTCAACTCCACAGGATCTGCCGTTGTTCGAGAGACTACTTGGAGGCGGCGAGCAGTGGGGTCTGTCAATTTGCTACGCTCCCCAGCCCGCTCCGGAGGGACTGGCGCAGGCATTTTTGATTGGGCGCGACTTTATCAGCGGCAACCAGACGGCCTTGGTTCTGGGAGATAACATTTTTTATGGCCATAACTTGAGCGAGTTATTACAGCACGCCAACAACAGGCAATCCGGAGCGACCGTTTTCGCATATCATGTCAAAAATCCGAGCGCGTACGGAGTCATCGACTTTGACACGAATGGCCGCGCTCTCGGAATCCAGGAAAAGCCGACAGAGCCGCGATCGCATTATGCTGTCACGGGACTCTATTTCTACGATAGTCGCGTCGTCGATATAGCGGCTGGAATTAGGCCATCTTCGCGCGGCGAGCTTGAAATAACGGATGTCAATATGGCCTACCTTGAAAAGGGCGATCTCTCCGTCGAAATTCTCGGGCGCGGAACCGCTTGGCTTGACACCGGCACTCACGAGGCGCTTCTGCAGGCGGCAAGCTTCGTAGAAACCATAGAGCAACGGCAAGGCTTCAAAATCGCCTGCTTGGAGGAGATCGCCTTTCGCATGGGATACATCAATGCGGAAGAAGTGCAAGAAATTGCTTACCCTCTGCGTTCAAGCTCATACGGGCAATATCTCCTGGAGTTGCTCGCGGAATACAAGCCGCCTCGCAACTGGTGACCATAAAAAAATACTTGCGCAATGTTGCGCTAATCACTGGGGGCGGTGGCCAGCTTGCGAATGCCTTGGTCGCGCAAACGCCGGAAACATGGGAGGCAAAGCAGTTCGCGCGGCGGGAGCTAGACATCACGTCTGCAAGGGAAGTTTCCGCAGCGATCGCCGAGTTCCGCCCACGGGTCATTCTAAACGCGGCTGCCTTCACACGGGTCGACCTCGCGGAAACTGAGCGTACGACCGCATTTTCGGTCAATGAAGACGGAGTCGCCAATCTCGCGACTATGTGCGCGCAAAACGCATGCAGGCTGATCCACGTCTCAACCGACTATGTGTTTGGTGGTGGTGAAGGCAACGTGCCATACTCAGTGGCCGATGAACCGTCGCCGATCAATACATACGGGGAAAGCAAGTTGGCGGGGGAACGTTGGGTGCGGCAGCTGCTCCCTGATCTCGGATTGATAGTGCGTACGTCATGGCTCTACTCGGCGCAGCCGCCGAACTTTGTATTAACTATCCTGAATTTGATCAATCAGCGCGCAGTCGTCAAAGTAGTGAGCGATCAGATTGGATCCCCGACGTGGGCAGAGGGATTGGCGCAGACGCTGTGGCGCGCGGCGGATACCGCGGCACTTAGCGGCGTACTCCATTGGACAGACGCCGGCGCGGCGAGCTGGTATGAATTCGCGCTTGCTATCGAAGAAGAGAGCCGCCAACTCGGGCTCGTACACACAAAAGGACACGTGGTACAACCTATTTCGGCAGCCGAATATCCTACTCTAGCGAAACGGCCTCGCTACACGGTGTTGTCTTCGCGCGAAACGTGCGCCCGTCTTCGGATCTCGCAAACGCCATGGCGGACGCAATTGCGAACGATGTTGGAGGGTATCGCGCGTGATTGAGCCTATCACGGCACTTACGGGGGCAGCGATCATTTCGTGGCTTCTCGTTGCGCATGTTCGGAATTACGCTCTTAAACGGCAGCTTCTGGACGTTCCGAACGCGCGCAGCGCGCATTCGGTACCTCTACCTCGCGGGGGCGGTCTCGCAATCGTCGCCGTCGTTCTTTTTGGCATCGTAGTATCGATGGCCCTCGGTTCAATTTCGCTCCGGTTCGGACTCGCTGTCGTAGGCGGCGGGTTAGCGGTCGCCGCAGTGGGTTGGATCGACGACCACCGAAGCGTCAGTCCGGTCATCCGGGCAGCAGTGCAGACCGCCGCCGCGCTGTGGGCAGTCTCTGTTCTCGGAGGGTTACCCCGGCTCTGGGTCGGAGAAACTACTATCCAATTAGGCTCGTTCGGAGTCGTCGTCGCGACGCTCGGAATTGTTTGGCTGACCAATCTTTACAATTTTATGGACGGAATCGATGGCTTGGCCGGTGTTAACGCGTTCACGGTTGGCCTCGCCGCAACGACGCTGTTGGCAGTGCGTCATAACGCTGCGTACGCTATGCTAGCTTCGATCATCGCCGGGGCAAGTCTTGGCTTTCTAATCTGGAACTGGGCGCCCGCCCAGATCTTCATGGGTGATGTTGGCAGCGGCTTCCTGGGATACACTTTCGGAGTGCTGGCTATCGGGACCGAAAATTCAGGGAGCGTACCTATTCTGATCTGGCTGCTGCTGCAGGGGGCGTTCATCGTCGACGCAACGTGTACGCTTATTCGCCGTATGCTCCGCCGGGAACGGTGGTATGCGGCGCACAATAGCCACGCCTACCAGCGTGCGGTCCGCTCAGGCTTCACTCACTCCGCGATTAGTACCGCGGTTGCGATAGCGAATCTCGTCCTGGCGGTTTTAGCGTGGACAGTGCTGAGGTCGGCCTGGCTGTTGTGGCCGGCATGTCTATTCGCCACTGCCGCGCTTGGGGCGCTCTACTTGGACATCGAGCGGAGATTCCCGATGACGACACAATCCGCGAGCCCAACCAGGCTCTGAAAGTGAATGAGAAGCGGGCTCTATTGCTGTCGCTCGTCTTTCCGCCAGATGCGGTCTCCACCGCGCAGCTGTTTGGCGAGATCGCTGAGGACCTCGTCGCAAAAGGCTGGAAACTCGACGTCATAACCACCAAACCGCACTACAACGTTGACGTAATGAGTCGGAGTCGGCAGCCACTGTTTCCGCTCTGGGGCGGGCTCGTGGCGACGAGCGTGTATCACGGCGTCCGAGTTTTTCACACGGCCATGCCACGAAAGAGTGGCAACGTCGCCGCTCGAATATTTGGCTGGCTTGGGTTCCACTTGCTCAGTATCGCGGTCGCCTTCGCCCGGATTGGGGAGATCGATGTAGTGGTGGCGCCGTCGCCACCAATGACAATCGGGTTGGTCGCCTGGCTTATCGGAGTCGCGAAACGCGCGCCATTCGTCTACAACGTCCAGGAGCTTTATCCCGACGCAGCGATTCGCCTTGGCGCTCTAAGAGAAGGAAAATTCCTCGAGATGCTTCGATGGATCGAGCGATTCATCTACAGGAAAGCATTTGCCGTAACGACAATTGCACCTGGAATGGCGCAACGTATCTCGGAACGCGTCGAAAACCCTTCCAAAGTCCGCATCATTCCGAACTTTGTTGATACCAAATACATAGCGGCGCGCCCGAAGGACAACCCGTTTTCGCGTGAATTCGGAATAACGGACAAATTCACAGTCCTATATGCAGGAAACATGGGGCCAGCCCAAGGACTAGAGACAGTCTTACAGGCGGCAGCCATGACCGCCGACGACAGTCGCATTAAATATCTCTTCGTCGGTGAAGGAATTTCACGCGAGAAGCTCGTTGCGGAAGCGCGCGACCGTGGATTGTCCAACGTGCTTTTTATTTCACAGCAGCCTTATACGCGCGTTCCTGATATATATGGCGCGGCTGATCTTTGTCTTGTACCCTTAGCTGCAGGATTTACCGCGGAAGCAGTCCCATCCAAGGTCTACCGGATTATGGGCGCCGAACGGCGTATTCTGGCGATTGCGGAACCGGGATCGGACCTTGAACGCGTCGTAGCTGAGGCCGATGCCGGGATTGTCGTTCCCCCGCTTCGGGCTGAAATGCTGGCGCAGGCAGTTCTAGCTGCGCTGAAGAACGACGGCGGCGTAACCACCGGTAAGGCGCGGAAATACGTCCTTGATAATGTCGACAGGGAGACCATTACGAGCGCATATTCGGCGCTTCTCACGGAGGCGGCGGCCGCCGGTATATAGTCCGCAGCTTCCGCGGATTGACTTTATGGCAGATATCTCCGGTGCGCGACCGCGTGCCTAGAAAAGTCGCGATCTACATCAACCGACGGCAGTGTCGCCGATGGTAATGTGAACAGACGAACAATCCTCCTGACGGGTGCTTCGGGCTTCGTCGGCGCCCACCTGTCTGCCCGGCTCATACGAACAGGCTTCGCGGTTCGAGCAATAGGCAGGACTCCGCCGGTGGCGGGATCTGCCATCGATTTCTCGCGCATAGTCACGCTCACCGATCTCAGCGATGTTCGCAGTGCGTTTAATGGCGTCGACACGGTGATCCATTTGGCTGGGCAAGCGCACCTCGTGCAAGCGATTGCCGACGATGAATTTTATCGAGTGACAAACGTCGCGGGTACTCGAACAGTCGCCAAGGCGGCAGCCGAAGCAGGCGTTCGACGCATTGTATTTGCGAGCAGCGTGAAGGCGGTCAGCGATGGAGGAATCGACGTGATTACCGATGACACTGCAACGGCGCCAGCGGATGCGTACGGCATGTCGAAACTGCAGGCTGAAGAGGCATTATTTGATATCGGGAACCGCACATCACTCGCGATAAACGTGCTGCGATTGCCTGCCGTCTATGGCCCAGGCGTTAAAGGAAATATCCTGCGTTTGCTGCGCGCAATTTGGACCGGCCGGCCGCTCCCAATCGGAGGAGTTCGAAATGGCCGCACAATGCTGGGACTGGACAATCTTGCGGAATTTGTCGTGCGGCTCCTGGATCGTCCCCCGAAAACGGAGCCGCCGTTCCTCGTGAGCGATCGTGAAACCTTATCTACTCCGCAATTCGTGACGCTCATGGCCCGCTTACTCGAACGGTCGCCCCGAATTATCAGCCTGCCTGTAGGGCTCCTTCGTACCGGAGGCCACATCGGCGACGTGTTTTGCCGACTCGGCTTACCGTCGTTGTCATCTCGCGACGTGCATCGCTTGACCAGCTCGCTTCGAATCGATTCTTCGCGCGGTTGGGGTTACGTTCAGGCCGAACCGCCGCGCCAGATTCAGAGTGGTCTCGCCAAAATGTGTTCCTGGTACACTGAGTTCCACCGGGCCTCCTGAACAGATCAGTGCAACCGTTCTCAGTCCCTAGAGCAGAAGACACACTCTTATGCTGTCGACATTAGAATTCCTTTTGTTACCACTGAAACGGCGAGCAAAGCTGGCCACCCGAACAAAACAGCGATGAACCACGATGGACGCAGGACGAACTGAACTTCCCGAGGTATTCTTGATTACGCCGCAGGTTTGGACGGATTCCCGAGGGTTTTTCCTTGAATCGTTCAACCTCGCGGAATTTTCACGAGCGGTCATGCCCGTATCGTTTGTGCAGGATAACCATAGCCGATCTAAGGCAAATGTGCTTCGGGGCCTGCATTACCAGCTTGCCAAGCCTCAAGGAAAACTTGTAGGAGTAACACGCGGTCGGATTTTCGATGTGGCTGTAGATATTCGTCTTGGCTCGCCGACGTTCGGCAAATGGACCGGAATCATCCTTGACGACGTGAAACGACAGTTTTTGTGGATTCCGCCCGGGTTCGCGCACGGATTTTGTGCGCTAACGAATGACGTCGACGTAGTTTACAAATGCACCGAGTACTATGACCCAACCAGCGAGGGCGGTGTTCGGTGGGATGATCCGTTTGTCGGCGTCTCGTGGCCAGTGACCGCGCCCGTACTGTCAGACAAGGACGCTCGGTACGCACCCCTTACCGCGACGCGAGACGACCTTCCGTCCTACAGGGGGTAGCCTTCGGCCTAGCTCGGTCTGCAACGGCGCCTGTGCTATGGCGATTCCTCTTTCTACCTGTTCCTGTGCTCGTTAGTTATCCATTCACGCAATAATTGAGGTCCGGGGCTGATGAAGAAGTTGGATTTTGCTTGCTGCCGGTAAGAACGCCCGCATCTCTGACCAGCGTCCGCGTCGAGGATGCATAACAAGTTCGCCCACGACTAAGTTTGAAACAGTCGACAGACCTGCGGACAAAAGGAAGAGTGAAGACTTTTCGCACTTTGATGGCCTCGTCACGTTTAGCGTTCGTTTTATCGACACTTTTGTCATGTCCGGCGATCGCGCAAGTGGCTCCCGTGGCTGCCCCCGATTCGAGCCCGCGATTTCTTTCCGGAAGCCGTGCGCCCGATTCTCAGCCGCGCCCATCGTTGTTGACGATGGTCACCGGCGAATGGGTCGATCGTTTGCGGGCGGGTCAGCTCGAAACGGGCGTTGCTTTCGGAGAATCCCTTTTGTTGCGTTCTTCATCGAGCCTTTCTCGCTCTGAGGGAGGAGTCCGACAAGGGCTTCGAGTAACGCCCATTCCGCCGGAATTCCTGGCAGTCATAAACTCATCGATTCCGTTCTCTCAAAACTACGGCTCTTTGTGGGCCGGGAATGGAATGAGTACCCGAACACTATTCGGCGCCAACCTTGAAAGCCCTCATGGCACGGTCATCATCGCGCCCGAGCTGATTCTTTCCGCAAACGCCGATTGGGTTCTCCGCCACGATTTCTTCGTTAAGGATCTGCCACCAGATCGCAGCCCCTACGATTTTCCGTTCTACGTCGGCGCCTCCACCATCGACCAGCCGCTTCGCTTCGGAAACAAATCCATCCAGCGACTCGATCTCGGCGAAACAAGCGCGTTCTTATCCAGCGATCGCATCCAGTTCGGGTTTTCAAACGAGAACGAGTGGTGGGGCCCAGGTATCCGGAATGCAATCGTATTAAGCAATAACGCACCTGGTTTTCCCCACCTCTTCATTCGCACCGCGCGGCCTCTTCACACTCATTTCGGCGGCGTCGAGATGCGATGGCTCGTCGGCGGCCTCACGGAGTCGGCGTACTTCGACACCGTGTCGACCAACAACACGCGCTCAATCGCCGCGTTCGCTGCAACGCTACAGACTGGCTGGGACCCGAATCTCAGTTTTGGATTCGCGCGCTCGGTTTACGGCACTGCCTCAGGTTGGGGTTACATACCAGGACGCTGGTTAGACATTTTCGCTCGCACCACCACCACTCGCACGACACGTGTGCTCAAGGACCAGCTATTCTCGTTCTTCGGCAGATGGGTATTCCCGGCCGACGGTGTGGAAGTCTACAGCGAGTGGGGGCGTCTCGAGCTTCAACCGAGCTTGCGCGATTTGCTGATTTCGCCCAACCACACTCAGGGCTACACGCTGGGCCTGCAGTGGCGCAGCCCCGCGCAATGGTACGAGGGAAACTTCCGCGTGCAGAGTGAGATCACCCAGCTCGAGCAGAGCGCCACATTTCGCGACCGATACATTCCTTCGTGGTACACAAGTACCCGCGTGATTCAGGGTTACACCAATCGAGGCGAGATGCTGGGCGCATCCATCGGCCCTGGCGCGTCGAGCCAATTCCTGGCGCTCGACTACATGAAGCCTGAGTGGCGCCTTGGAACATTCGCCGGAAGAATCCGATGGAATGAGGACGTGCACGACAATTATGGATTTCCGGCTTACGCCGCGCTTTGCAATCAGGATGTCAGCAGGTATTTCGGTTTTCGCGGCAGCAGGATCGGTCGCCTCGGGTCACTCACGGCGGATCTGACAATCCAGAACCGCCTGAACGCTTTCTTTCAGAACGCGGGCGGTTGCCCGAAGGACCGTCGCCTCGATATCCACAACAACACTCTGGCGATCACGTTCAGTCCTGGCCAGTGAGTGCTACCAGGCGTGAAGATGCGCCGTGAGCTGAAGATTAAGGTTCCCGTCGTCGCCCGCGAAATTCCGGTTGAAATCCTGCATAGCCTCGATTTTTCCCCCGAAATCGGCGCGATACCCTAAACGCATTCTCTCGATTCCGGCAGCTACGATCACATCTGAGCTGCGGGGGTCGAAAATGCCAGTGTCCTGAAAATCGCCGCGCTGGTCTCTAACGATGCGATGCATCGAGAATGTTGTGCGCGATTGCGGAGAATACCGCGTCCACGAAATCGAAGACGCCGCCGCCCAACCCGCACCTGGGCTAGCGCCGAGGAGCTGCCCACGATTCGTGTGACCCTGTTCGAGAGTGAAGTGGACGTAAATACCCGCTTCCACCCTGTCTCGAGCCAAGCCTGGCTCCTGATAGTTCACCAGCTCGGCTCGCAGCACGTCTAGGTGATCCGACGCAACGTGGAGAGTCTTCTGAAATCCCAGCATGTACTCGCGTTCGTGATCCAGATTGAGGGTCAAATCGCGCAGATCATATAGCTGATCCTCAAATCCGCGCTCGCCAAAAACCTCGAGGCCACTTCCCGGAAACACCCACCGGAAAAAAATTGACGCCAGCTGGTTATCGAAGCCCCCAAAATCACCTGCAGCGAGCTCGTTCCTCAGGAAGGGAATTCGCAGCGGCTTTCGCCAGAACGCCGAGTTTGGTTCGTCGATTGTATTCGGAACGTGAAAGAAACGACCGACTCCAAGCTCCAGGCCGGGCACTCCTCGTGGTATCACGACCGCCTCGCCTGATGCTGCCAGGCGTATCGTCCCGCCGCTTACAATTCGTCCCGTCGCCGTGTCGAACACAAAGTTCTTCGAACCCGTTACCGGCCCGTAGTCAGACTGGAAGAGCTTTCCCCAGAAAAAACGCGCGTGCACCTTTGCGATCCAGATGCTAAGCGGCTCGCCCGTGCCAAGAAAAATGTGGGGAAATCCCGGCGCGTTGTTGCTTAGAAGAAATGGATATTCTGTGGCTGGCCCGATCCACTCATTCGCGGTCGACGCGCCTAACGTCACGAGTCTCGAGTCAAAACGAATCGAGGAATTTCCCGGGTCGACACGCGAATAGGGTTTGTCACCGAACCGCTGGGGAAGGTCGACGTTATCGGTGAACGTTCCGTGATTGAAGGACTCTGCGCCGGTCTTGCCGTTCGCCAGCAGAGGGAACGCCGTGTTGTTCGCACTGAAGGCGAGTGGATCGATCGCAACCGAGAACGGGCCTGCGCCAACGCTAAAGCCTCCGCTCACCACACTCGTCAATCCCCGACCTGCCCACACCGGACCGTCGTTGGCACCGTACGGGTACGCCGAATTGAATGTCGCACCGAGGCGAAGAGGACCGACAGCGACGTGAGCGGAGTTGAACCGGTCGCGCAACTTCCACGGGCCGGTCGAATCTGCGGACACGAGCCGAGTGATTTCGCGCCGCGAAAATCCACGTATCGACCACGGATAAAGCGGCACCTTGCCGACGATCTGCATTACGCGCAGATAGTCTTCCATCTCGCTGCCCGTAAAAAAATCAAGCATCGTCACCCGTGACTGCTGCTGAGCGCTAAGCGCACGAGGGAAAAACAACAACGGAGCAATCAGCGCGATGCGGCGGGCGCTGCTGCTCCGGAAAAGCGCGGTGGACGGCATCGCACGCAAGATCACCCCCGAACAATCGACGTCAAGGTGCGAGCACGCTAATTTGCGCGGAATGGTCAGATCCGCTTCTCAGAGAGTCGCGCGGAATAGCGTCCTCTACTTCTCTTCGCTTGCTGTCCCGGCGCTGACAGCGGTTTTCCTCGTACCTGTCACGGTTCGCGCGCTCGGTCCATCGCGCTTCGGCCTTCTCGCGCTTGCCTGGGCGGTCGCCGACGGGTCCGGGATGTTCGACTTCGGACTCGGCCGGGCGACGGTGCGATTCGTTGCAGATGGAACTGTGCGGGGCGCCGAGCGGGTGAGGGAAGTCGTGCTGGCAGGAGCGCTATCGCAGACCTCGGCTGGAATCTTCGCTGGCCTGGTGCTCTTTGTTCTCGCTCCCACGCTGGTGCGCCATGTCTTCCGAATCTCTCCGGCAATCATTCCGGAAGCGATCGGGATGTTCAGCGTCCTCGCCTTACATCTACCTGTCATTCTCTGCATTGCCTCCCTTCGTGCCGCGCTCGAGGGCGCCCAGCGCTTCGACTTGAGCACGGCTCTTCGAATTCCCAGCAGCCTCGCGTCTGTAATCGTTCCGGCCATCGCAGCTTCGGCCGGCGCATCGCTGTCGACGATTCTTTGGATTCTGCTTGCCGTAAGGGTAAGCCTCGTGGTGCTCAACGCCGAGGCGGTGAGACGGACGCTCCTGCAAAAGAAATGGGGGCTGCCATCGGGACTCGGCACTCTGCGCGAGATGCTCGGTTACTCGGGCTGGGTGGCGGTCTCGACGGCGCTCGGGCCCGCGCTCGCGAGCTTCGACCGGTTCGTCGTCGGATCGGTGGTCGGTGTCACGGCGCTCGGCTACTACACCGGCGCGGCGGAGGCAGCGAACAGATTTCTGCTGATACCTGCAACGGCTTTCAGCGCGATGTTGCCCGCACTGTCCGCCGCGGATGCGCTCGAGGGTCGCGACAGGGTTCTCGCCGTAACGCGCGCCGCGCGGCGGCAGCTCGAGGCGCTGCTGCTTCCGCTTTGTCTCGCCTTGTTCGTCTTTGCGCCGGCAATCCTCGGGCTTTGGCTTGGGCCCGCGTTCGCACAGGCGGCAGGAAGGGCGCTAAGAATTCTTTCGATCGGGGTTTTTCTCACGGGACTCGGACATTTGCCCATGGCGCTTCTTTATGGATCGTCCCGGCCTGACCTCCCCGCCAAGATCAATCTCTTTCAGGTCGCGGTCCACATCCCACTTACGATCCTTCTCGTTCACGTCTGGGGCATCACCGGAGCGGCGACGGCCTGGGCAATCAGGTGCGCCGAGGACCTTATCCTCTACACCTGGGCAAGCAAGCGCGCTCTCGGGCGCGCACCGTCGGATGCCGTCGAGCAGGGGCGGACTCGCAGCCTTTGGGCTTCGGGCGTCATACTCGCGACAACGTTCGTGGTGGCGTTCTGGCTGCGTGAGCGTTCGTTGGCTGGGTCGTTGTCAATCGCCGTCGTTGGAGGCGCGCAATACGCCTGGGTTGCGTGGCGACGAGTTCTAACGGCCAACGAGCGGCGAGCTTGGGCGGGGATGCTGTTCCCGGCCCGCTTCAGCTCGGTCTAGATTGGTGCATGGAGAACGGGCAGGTCTCGCGCATACTCGTGATCGAGCTTTGGAACATCGGGGACATAATTCTCGCGATGCCGTTCCTTGCCCGATTGCGTCACGTCTTTCCGCATGCGAGCGTCACCCTTCTGTCGAGGTCCTTCGCCAGTGAGCTGTTCGCCGGAACGGGCCTCGTCGATGAATTCATCACCGCCGATCTGGCGTGGACGCCCGCCGATGGCGTTCCCGTTCCGCGCCGCGCCGCGAGACTGTTCAGCGCTGCGCGAGCTCTCAGGAAGCGAAAGTTCGATCTCGCTTTCTCGTCGCGGCCACACGCGCGCGAGCGGTTTCTCATGGCCCTGGCATCGGCGGACAGGCGTGTGGGAATAGCGATCGGGAAAGCTGACAGCTTGCTGACAGATCGGATCGCCGCGAACGGCTCGCGCGGACACAAAACCAATGACTGGTTGAATCTGCTCGCGCCGTTTGGCGGGGGTCACGGGAAAGTTTTTCCGCGCCTTTACGTCTCACAGGCTGAGAGATTCTGGGCAACGGAGTATCTGAAGCGTCGCGGCGTCGGGTCGGAGGATCAACTCGTCGGAATTCATCCTGGCGCAAGCCTGCCAGCGAAGCGGTGGCCGATCGAACGGTTCCGTGACACGGCGAGCGAGATCGCAAAGCGGCCAGGCGTGCGGGTGTTGGCATTCGCGGAGCCGTCCGGATATGGCGGCGAGCTCTTCGACATTCCGGGCGTCGTGGGCGCACGTGTCGGGCTGCGTCAGCTCATCGCGCTCATCGAGCGATGCAAGCTGCTCGTTTGCAACGATAGCGGGCCGATGCATATCGCCGGGGCGCTCGGTGTTCCCACGGTGGCGATGTTCGGGTCCGGAATCGACGAGTGGTTTGCGCCCCTGGGCGAAGGACACGAGATTCTGCGGGCGCCGAGCGAAAATGTTGCAACGCGTGGCGGTCTGAGCGGTGCAGTGCGCCGCCCGGATGGTATTGCCACCTCGGAGGTGATCGATGCAGTGGGACGAATCTTGCTATCCGATGGCCGCCGATGACGACAGCCACATCATGAGCCCACCACTGGTGCGACCCACATCGTCGGACACACCTGTCCACTTGCATCCCGCCCTGCAGCGGCGTGATGCGCTGCGTGTGCGTCGCCCGCGTGCCGTGCGTCGGCACACCGGACGCGTTGCCACCCGCTTCGCTGTGCTACTCGTCGGCGACATCCTCGCCATTCTGCTGGCGCGTCTGATCGCCTTGTGGATGCTCACTGAAACGGGGTTCGGCGCCGCGGCGCTGCCGGCAACGCCGCTCGCGAACGGAGGCGCACGGTTCCTTTTTCTCGGCGTGATCACGGTTATCGCGATCTTCGCCACCGGCGGCCACAGTCGCCACAGGGCGCTCAATCATCCATTGCGTCTGTTCGTGGCCGTCGGCGGCGCAGTGATTCTCAACTACGCTGGCGGCATCGCGCGAGGCCTACTGCCCGATCTCGTGCTTCCGATCATTGGGGTCACAGCCGTTTTGTGGCTTTCGCTTCTCGTCGTGCGCCAGCCATGCGAGTGGGTGCTGAGGCACGTCTGGCCTGGTCAGCGCGGAGCCGGCACGGCAATCATGATCGGAGCCCCGATCGCGGCCAGGCGCTTCGAGGAGGCGATTGGCGCGCCAGGCGGCGACTATCGCGTCGCCGGCTACGTCGCGTCGGAGCGCTCGGACGGCGATGCGTTTCTGGGGACGGTCGACGATCTCCCCACGCTTATCGAGCAGCACGACGCCGAGGCGGTGGTTGTCTGCGCTGATCTGCCCGTGACGCGAATCAGCGCTGTCATCGAGCAATGTCTTCTCTCCGGATGCCAGATCCTTTATCCGGCGCGCGCGGTCAGGGTGTACGGGGTGCGACCGACGCTTGTCTGGCACCACGACCAGCCGTTCTTCGAGCTCGGGAGTCCGGTTCTTAAGGCGCGTGCTCTAATATCCAAGAGAATCGTCGACGTCTGCGTGGGCGCGATACTGCTGATTCTGCTCGCTCCGGTTCTTGCTCTCATCGCGCTCGCGGTAAGACTCGATTCACCGGGCTCACCGTTCTTTTTTCAGGAGCGGGCCGGGCTCGGCGGGCGCCGGTTCAGGATGATCAAGTTCCGCACGATGCGGCTTGGTGCCGACGAAGAAAAAGAGCAGCTTGCGCATCTCAACCACTCCGGTGATCACCGAATCTTCAAGATCCGGAACGATCCGCGAACGACGCGCCTCGGGCGTTTTCTCAGACGCTGGAGTCTCGACGAGTTGCCCCAGCTTGCCAACGTGATCATCGGCGAGATGTCTCTCGTAGGCCCTCGTCCATTTTTCGAGGCGGATTTTCAGGAGTACGAGGACCATCACTTCCGTCGCCTCGATGCGAAACCGGGTATAACCGGGCTCTGGCAGGTAAGCGGGCGCAGCGAACTTCTCGACTTCGAGGACGTGATCTACCTTGACCGCCAGTATATTGAACAATGGTCCTTCTGGCTCGACATGAGCATCCTCTTCCGTACGATCCCCGCCGTATTGAGACGTACGGGCGCGTTCTAGCGACCTCTGCCCGGGTGCTCTCCGCGCCTTTGAACGCGTAATGCCATCCGCTACACAACGACGCGCACTACCATTCACGATATGAGACGGCTTGCTTTCCTGTGCCTCCTGCTGCTCGGTTGCACTGCCATGGACACGGGCTGGGCGAACCGTAATGTCACAGCATGGGGTGACTCCCTCACTGACGGCCAGCCTTTCACGAGAGCGGAATCCTATCCGACCGCTTTGGCAACGTTATTGCCCGATCGTGTCGTTACCAACGAGGGAATCGGCGGCGAAACTTCTACGCAGGTTCTAGCGCGGATGCTTGCCGACACTACGCACCGGCACGACGTCACAGTCATCTGGATGGGCCGCAACAACCTCCAGGAACCCGGCCGCATCGAGGCGGACGTCGCGGCAGCGGTGAAGTCGCTTGGTAGCAGCCGATACATTGTCCTTTCGATTCTCAACGGTGATTTCTATGGAACCGAAGTCAAAGGCTCGGCGGGTTACGACAACATTATCGGCGTGAATGCATCATTCGCTTTTCGTTATCCGAACAATTATCTCGATATCCGATCATTCCTTGTGTCGCTCTACGACCCATCGAATCCGCAGGATATTCAGGATCATCTGAACGACATTCCTCCGAGCTCCCTTCGCGCTCACTGGAACGGCGGAATCGACTTGCTCCATCTGAGTCCGGAGGCGAACACCAGAGTCGCGGAACGTATCGCGCGCCTCATAGAGGAGAGGTCTTGGTGAGCGTCTCTTTTTCGCGAGGAGGCCGCTGAAAGTGGCGCAGACGAGAACCATCACGCGAAAGAAGCTCGCTGGCATTGGCGCGCTCGACTTCGTGTCACGCGCGCTGCACACCGTGTGGCGTCCCCCGCCGCCGCGTCGTGGACCGCCGCAGAAATTTCTCGTCGTCGAGCCCTGGGGAATCGGGGACGTGGTTTTGTCCACTTCGCTACTTCAAGGGTTGAGGAACGCCTTTCCGCAGGCGAAGATCACGATGTTGGCGAAGGCTCACGCAAAGGATCTCCTCGCCAATACAGATCTCGTCGACGACATAATGGTCTGCGACTTTCCGTGGACTGCCTTCAGCGGAAAGCTCACCCCTGGCAAATACGTTCCGAAGCAGTTCCAGAGCCTTGTCCGCCGTATGCGCGAGCGTGATTTCGACGTCTCGCTCGATGCGCGGCGCGATATCCGCAGCAACGTCATCACCTATTTCTCGGGCGCACGACGACGCATTGGCTACGATTTCGGCGGCGGAGTGCATTTGCTCACCGACGTTCTTCCGAGCGGCACTCAAGACGATCACAAGGTGTCTGACTGGCTGGCGTTGCTCAAGCCGCTAGGTATCACCACCACTGAACAGTGTCAGCCGACGCTCACGGTCACGGAAGGTGAAAAGGCAAACGCGAGACGACGCATCAGAATGGCTGGACTCTCCACCGAAAAGATCATTGTCGGTGTGCATCCTGGGGCGAGCCAAGCCGTCCGAAGATGGAGTCCTCATCGTTACGCTGCTGTAATCGACGAGCTGGTGTCGAATTCGGGCCTGCAGGTCGTGGTGCTCGAGGAGAAGGAGGGGGATTCGGCCGCTATAGTCACTCGAGATCACGTCCCGCGGCTGCAGAGCAGCCTTCGCGGCTTCATGGCGATCGTAAGCGAATGCGATCTGCTTCTCTGCAGCGACAGTGGGCCAATGCACATTGCAAACGCGCTTGGGGTACCGGTGACTGCGCTCTTCGGCCCGCAACGTCGCGAGTGGTACGGTCCGCGCGGTGAGCTGGACCAGGTGGTGCAGGTAGACGACATGAATTGCCGGCCTTGCTTCGACGCCTGCATCTTCGCGACTCCGCGCTGCATGGAAGGCATCGCCGTCAAGGAAGTGCTGGCAACTCTCCGCAGCCAGGTGGATCGAGTTGTCCCGCATCAACTGCTTCGACAACTTTAGCCCTCACTGATTGCAACCGACTGAGCGCGACGCGCTGATTACCCAAGGATTGTTCAAATGAAGGTTTGCGTGACCGGCGTCGCCGGGTTCCTGGGCAGTCACCTCGCCGACAATTTCATTCGCGCCGGTCACGAGGTTGTCGGCTGCGACAACATGATTGGCGGCGACCTCGAGAATCTGCCAGAGGGAACGCAGCTCGAGCAGACCGACTGCTGCGATGTCGAGGCGATGAAGCGTCTTACCAAGGGCGTTGACATTGTTTACCACTGCGCTGCCATTGCAACCGAGGGACTCAGTGTTTTCTCGCCAAGGCTGATCGCCCAGCACGTCTACGAGAATACCGCGGGAATCCTTGCAGGTGCCGCCAGCAACGAGGTCGGACGATTTGTCTATTGCTCAAGCATGGCGAGGTATGGTCATGGGAAAGCACCCTTCCGGGAAACGCAGCCTGCTGCGCCAGTGGATCCATACGGGATTGCCAAATACGCGGCGGAGCTGCTGGTCGCCAACGTTTGCGATACCCACGGCGTCGAATACACGATCGCGGTGCCGCACAATATCATCGGGCAGCGCCAGAAGTACGACGATGCCTACAGGAACGTTGCGAGCATCATGATCAACCGCATGTTGCAGGGGAAGCAGCCTGTGATTTATGGAGATGGCAAACAGTCGCGCTGCTTTTCGTTCGTCCAGGATTGCGTCGATCCTTTGATCAAGATGGGCACTCTAACCGGCATCAACGGCGAAATCATCAATATTGGTCCGGATGAGGACACCATCACGGTGAACGGGCTCGCATCTATCCTGGCGGAAATGATCTCATTCGACCTGCATCCCATCTATGTCCCCGCGCGTCCGCGCGAGGTGAAGGAAGCGGTCTGCTCGGCGGACAAGGCGCGGAAACTCCTCGGATACACAACGAAGGTCTCGCTTCGAGAGGGTCTCCGGACCATGGTCGATTGGGTTCGCGATCACGGCACGAAGCCTTTCACGTATCACTTGCCGATAGAGATCGACTCGCCACTGGTCCCCAAGACCTGGACCTCGCGTCTACTTTAGTTCGTTCAACCAAAGGTCAGTGAAGTTCGCCAGAGCCGAGCAACGTCCACGAGTTTGCATGCTGGGATTATACGGGATGCCGCTCGAGAAGCTGCATTTCACAGGGTTCGAGACGGGCTTTGGGGAGATTGCGCCGCGTCTCGTCGCGACCGGTTACGAGATAACGATTTACTGTCGGCGTGGCCAATATCCGGAAGACATGCGTCCCGCAGAATACAAGGGCGTTCGTCTGAAGTACGTGCCGTCGCCCGGCGGAAAAAACCTTTCTGGGATCGTCGCCACTTTGTTCGCGTCTCTCGACGCGATAGCAAGCAGGCGGTACGATCTTTTTTTCTTCGTCAACGTGGGGATGGGCCATCACGCTGCCTTGTGCAGGGTAATGGGCGCCACGGTCGTGATGAATGTCGACGGCCTCGACTGGAAGCGCGCGAAGTGGGGGCCGCTGGCGAAGCTCTATTTCCGCACCGCGGTGCGCTCGGCGATCCGCTTCTGCAACCGACTTGTCACGGATGCCGAGGCAATGAGAAAGATCTACCTCGAGGAATTCGGAAAGGAGACGACGATGATCGCCTACGGTGCTTACGTCGAGTCATCCGTCAATCCCGACGTGGTCAAACAGTTTGGCGTCGTGCCCGACGGTTACTATCTCATCGCCAGCCGTCTCATTCCCGAGAACCACGCTGATCTCATAATCCTCGGCTTTCTGGAATCAGGGACCTCGAGGAAGCTGGTGATCGCGGGCGGGGCGAATTACGACAGTCCCTTCCACCGCCGGCTACGCGAGATCGCGACTGACCGGGTGATCTTCACGGGCCACATCCACGATCAATCAGTGATCAAGGAACTTCACTGCAATTGCTTCGCGTACGTTCACGGTCATTCTGTCGGAGGCACAAACCCATCGCTGCTCAAGGCGATGGGATACGGAAACTGCATTCTGGCGCTCGACACCATTTTCAATCGCGAGGTGCTCGAGGACACGGGCCTTTTTTTCCCGAAGGATGCACACGCGCTTGCGCTCCTCATTCAGAAGGTCGAAAGCGATCCGCGTCTGGTGAGCGAGCTGCGGGCCAAAGCACCGCGCCGAATAGAGAAGGAATACAGCTGGGAAAAAGTCAGCGCTCAATACGACGAACTCTTTCGAGAAGTACTGGGCGAAGTGAAAGGCAGCTAAACCAGCTCTCTGTACACCGCCGCCGTCATCGCTGCTGATCGCTCCCACTTAAAGTTCGCGGCCCAGCGACGGCCGGCGGGCACGAATTGCTCTCTCTCCTCAAGCGCTCTCACGATTCCATCAGCGATCGCTGTCGCGCTTTGCGGATCGACGAGTACCGCAGCGCCACCGGTGACTTCTGGCAATGCACCCGCGTTTCCCGCGACCACTGGAGTTCCAGCAGCCATCGCTTCGAGCGCGGGCAACCCAAAACCTTCGTGCAGCGACGGAAGAGCGAGACATGAAGCGTTGGCGTAGAGCATGTGCAGCTCGTAATCCGTCACTCGGCCGAGTCTCTCTACTCCGTTCGCGGGCGGTGATTTCTCGCCCCAGCCACCGGCGCCTGCAACCAGGAGTCGCAGCTTCGTACCGCGCTCGCCGAGAATCGTCATCGCCGATTCGAGCCGAGCGAGGTTCTTTCGGGGCTCAGGCGTTCCAACAAAAAGGACGTAAGGAGCCTCTGGCGCGCGCCGAGCTGGCGTCCCCTCAAAAAACTGCGCGTCCACTCCATTTGGAACGATTCGGATCTTGCGTGCTGGGACGTTTAGCAGCAGCTCGAGATCGTTCGCCGTATCTGCCGACGGAGCGATGATCCGATCGGCTGCATCGAGGAGCCTATGTAGAACGCGAGCTGTGTAGGATCGGTGCCAACGGGGCATTGTCTCCGGCCACCGCACCGGAACGAGGTCGTGAACCGTCATGACGAATGGCGGACGCCCGGGTCTCAAGGGACCGCGCAAGAGGGGGGAATGATAGATGTCCGCGTTATTCGCGGCGGCAGCGCCACGGGCGAGCCAGGGATACCAAAGAAGATCCTGCCGCGCGGTTACAATTTTCTTTCGCAGCGTCCCGCGCGGTACGACTTCGCCTCCGCCGAGTGCTACGACTCGGATATCCGGGATCTTTTCGAGCGCTGTCTGGAGCCCGTGGGCATAGCGCGCAATTCCGGCGACTGACTGGCGCGTGTGCTCCGCGTCAAGAGCAATAGTCAGCAGGTTAGCACCGCCCCTCGCAGTCCGATAAATTCACTTCTCTCGATGCGCCATGCGTCGCCGACCCTGAAATTACCATTCCCAGATGAACCCAGAAGAGCTCAGATCGAAGGTTGCGGATATCAAGTGGCACCACTCCATCGACTTCGGGCACGGGATCGTCAGTGCCGGTCAGGACAACAGCCCGAAAAAACTGAAACGTCTCAAGCTTCCCGAAAGCCTTGCGGGGAAGACGG
>JBOHTC010000176.1:0-44835 GCA_050733495.1 Gemmatimonadaceae bacterium
GCCTTCGTCACGTTCGCCTTGGTGGAGACGAACGCCACTCCGCCCGCCCGGTTCTCCATCGCCGGTAGAATCTCGAGCGGGTTGTAGCCTGACTTTGCGTATCGTCCCGAGTGCGAGTGTCCGCGCCCAGTCGCAATCGCAATCGTGTCGCGCTGCATCCCTGGATACCGCAACACCGGAAGCGTCAACGTCCCCGCTGACGTTTGAATTGACGCCAGGTCTCCGTCGAGGAGTCCCATGTTCTCGGCGGTAGCTGGATTCATCTCCGCCACCGTTTGCCAGCAGATCTTGGTGACCGGATCCGGAATCTCCTGGAGCCACGGCTTGTTCGCTCCTCGCCCGTCGCCGATGAAGGGATGCGGATACAGAACGAGGTACATGTTGCCGCTCGACTGATCGATCGGCTTGCCCGACCACGCCGGTGGCAACGGGCGCGCCGTCGTCGGCGTGGCCAGCGAACCCGGCACCGTTCCCCGAGGCAAAGCGTTTTCTAGACCGACTCCGCCGCCCGGAAACCGCGAGATCAGCCAGCTGCGGTAGTCCGCAATTGGGTAGCGCGCCGCCGCGCCAGGATCCCGCTTGGCCACGGTTATGAGGACATCCGACGTTGCGCGAGTGTCGAACACCGGATCCATGGTCGGCTGCTGAAGCGAGATAGTGCCGCGAACGGGCTCGACGTCTCCCCATTGCTCGAGAAAATGATTGTCCGGGAGAATCAGATCCGCGAGCTCGGAAGTTTCGTCGGGTAGGCTCGAGAAGCTCACCTTGAATGGGACCTTGGCCATCGCCTCGGCGAACCCGATTGAACGCGGAAGCGTGAACGCCGGATTCGCTCCGCGCACCATCAGGAGGGATACGCCACCGCCGTTCATCCGCGACGCGAGCGCGCGGAGCTCCGCGGGTGAAGCCATTCCGTCAAATCCGAGATACCCCTCGGCTGGTTTGATCGTGACGCCGACGTTGCCCTGCGACTGATTTAGCGCGTTGGCGGCGACTGCGAGCTCGAGGCCGTCGGTGCCGGACCCACCGCCAAGCACGATGCTCGGTTTCGTCGCCGCGAATTCACGCGCGAGTCCATCGAGTATCGGCGCGCTTACTCCAGTTGCCTGTGATGCCTCCTGCGAGTTGATCTGTCCGCTCAGAAGTCGCACCACCGCCATCTCGCTTCCCGGACGGCAATCGATCCACTGATCGGCATTAAGACCCGTAAGAGAGCGACGTGGACCGACGTAGATCAAGCGGGGCGCACGATCGTGATCGGCGCGCGCCTCCGCGAAATCCAGCTGCTGGGGAACCATCGGGCCCCACGTGTCCAGGAAATCCGCGCCGATGGAGAGAACAAGCCGTGCAGCGCGGAAATCGAGGCGGGGCCAGGCGACACCATAGGTCTGGCGATTAGCTGCGATCGCTGCGTGATCGGCGCCCGCATCGTAACTCAAATGAGCGGGCATGCCGAACCCAGCGAGCCACGCGTCGAGGAACCCTGGAAAGCTTCCTGACTCGTGCTGATTGATGAATACCGCGTTCGCCGCTCCGCCCCTACTGCGGACCTGACCGAGTATCTGCGAGAGGCTCTGGAGCGCCTCTTCCCAGGTCACCTGCACGAGATGGCCGTTCCGCCTCATCATCGGCCCACGGTAGCGATCCGGATTGTAAAGTCCTTGCAGTGACGCCTGGCCACGCGCGCAAAGAGCTCCGCGATTCACCGGATGCTCTGGATTTCCCTCGAGCTTGATGGTCCGCCCGTCTCGCGTCTCCGCGATTACGCCGCACGCCGCCGGACATTCGCGGCAAGTCGTCGCATAGTAAGTGGAGACGCCCGGTATTGTGTCATCAGGTGAGACGAGATATGGAATCAGTTTCTCGACTTTCTCCGACGCGCAACCCAGCATCGTCGTCGCCGCCGTTCCGACCCCAAGGACTTTCAGAAATTCCCGCCGCTTGACCGGCGCGGCCTGTCCCGGTTGATCCTCTCGCTCAGCGCTCATTCGTCGCTAGTAGTGGCAGGAGCTGCAATCGTACCTCGCACGGAATGGCGGATTCGACTGGCCGATGTGACAGTTGATGCACCATCCCATGTTGAGCGACGACGCCTGGTAGACCTGCTTCATGGTTTGGATCTGGCCGTGACACGTCTGACATGAGACGCCGGCGTTCACGTGACGCATGTGCGGAAAGTGAACGTACTCGGGAAGCTTGTGGATTCTGATCCACGGCACAGGCTGCTTCTTGTTCCAGAAGCCGGCCAGCTTCGCAATCTCTTCCTTGTTGCCCGGCGACGATCCGGCGACGACGGTGTGACAACCCATGCACGTCGCCACCGCGGGCAGTCCCGGGTCGAACGATTTGTTAGCGGAGAAATGGCAATAGAGGCAGTTCATCTTCAACGTGTCCACGTGGATCGTGTGGCGAAACTTGACCGGCTGTACCGGGCTGTTTCCTTCCGAGGAAGACGCACCGCTATATGCAGAGAGCATGGTGGCGAGCACGGCAATGCACACGAATCCCGGCACCGCCAGCCATCTGCTTCGCAAGTTCATCCGCGAGTTGATCGGGTAAAGGCGAATTAATCGGTCGGGTTTGTGAAGAATTTCACAAGCAACCGATAGGCGGAAAAATGTCCGGACAGGAATTGCGGCGCAAGGTGTCGCTCACTGCTGCAAACCTCCGGCCTTACCCCTAGTGATGCGGTCGATTGTTCGGATGACTTCGATGAAAATCGCGCGAAGTAGAGCGAGCTCGCGCGAATCGGGCGCAATTCGATAGAAGAGCGTGCGCACGGTGCGCATGATGTGTTCGTGAAAGCGCGTCTTGAAAAACTCAATCGCGAATAGCGCTCGTTCCGTGTCGGCAAAGAGTTTTTCGTATTCCTCCGCGGTGGCGGGCGGCGCGTCCTTGCGCGGCGGCGCCAGTGAACGCGTGGCATCCGCAGCAGTCAGATGCATCTCGTACAGCGCGATGAGCACAGCTTGCGCGAGATTGAGCGACGCGTGCTCGGTCGTCGGGATGGTGACGACGAGGTGTGCTCGATCGAGAATCTCGTTCGGAAGGCCCTTGTCTTCTCTGCCAAAGAGGACCGCGACGGGTCCGCTTCGCGCGAACGAGAGCAGCTCCTCGCTCGCTTTCCGCGGCGTCGTCACGTCGCGCTTTGCCGCGCGTCTTCTGGCGGTGAAGCCACCGACCCGGATGCACCCTTCGAGCGCCTCCTCGATAGTGTCACACTTTCTAATGCGCGCTATGATGTCGGCGGTGTCGTGAGCGATTCCTTCGAGCCGCCACGGATCGTACTCCACCGACCGAACGAGATAGAGCTCGGAGCAGCCCATATTTTTCATCGCACGCACGGTCGCCGCGATGTTCACCGGGTCCTGCGGTTCATACAACACGACGCGGACGGCCGAGAGCACCGAGTTGAGAACGACCGGGTTGTCTGCGGTCTTTTCGTCGGCGGCGCGTTTCATCCCGAAAAATGCAAAATGCTGCCCTCCCGCACCGCGTCGCCGCGAATCAGGAGGACAGCATTGGCCGGAGCAACCTTGGTGCTACGGCGGTCCGCGCTGCGTTTAGACGACTGGTCGTCCCGTGATGAGACGATATATGACGACGATTATCGCAATCACCAGCAGAATGTGGATCAGGCTGCCGCCCACATGCACCACGAAGAAACCAAGAATCCACAGGATGAAGAGTATTACCGCGATCGTCCAAAGCATGATGGCATCCTCGCAAGAAGTGAATTACACCCGGCGCGACAGGACATGTCTGGGCTGGATGCCCAGCGCATCACCATCCGAGCGTTATGCTACGAAACTCTATGCAATATGGCAACCAGTGTGCCTCGCACCTAAATCGACGTCGGGTGGAACAGCTCGCTTTGCGTCGCGGAGTCGTAGCGCACGCGTCCGTTGTCCACCCAGGCGAACGACGTCAAACGGTGTTCCTGTGTTCCCGAGTCGAGGATGTGCAGCACCGGAAGGCCGCGAGCAACGACCGCATCCGAGATCATCGAGCGGTGACAGCGCCACGGGACTGCCTCGGCGCACATTATCGCGGTGCGCTCGGATTTCGCCACGTCAAGCAGCTCCTCGAGCGCGCTAGCGAACCTCGGGGTCTCCATGTAATCCGCGTAACCCCGGAAGCCCTCGTTCCGCCACTCCGTGTTGCGCGAGTCTTTCCTGACTTTTCTGCGTCCGCCCAGCTCCGGCGCATGCGAGTACGTGATCCCGGCCGCAGCCAGCGATTGCGATAACTCCGGACCGTTGAAATGCGGGTACCGTCTCGATGCAGGAAAGGCGCGCACATCGACCAGATGTGTCACGCCCTCCCTCGCCAGAAGCCCGAGGAACTCATCGAGCGTTCTGGTGGAATGTCCAATCGTATAAAGCTTATCTCGGTCCACGCTCCACGAAGCTACCGCCCTCGACCCTTGGCGTGCCGGATGGTGGAGTGATGCCTGTCGACCCGGTCTGGTGCAAAGCCTGGCGACCGAGGAGAATCCGTGTCGCACGGACATCGTGACCCATGTCGATCAGGAGAAGCGCAAGGTCACCACTGCCCCAAAGCAGACCCGCGAGGACGACCAACCGGCTCATCTCGCCGAGTAGCGTCGGGATGGACGTCGTCCCCTGAGTGACGAGTCCGGTGATGATCTCCGACACCAGCAGCAGCAACAGGATTATCGCCATCAGCTTGAACAGCTTCGACAGATAACCGAGGCCCACGTACGGCTCGAGGTCCGCCAGTCGCACCGGCATCGCTGGATCCCGCTTCGGATTGGCAGGTAAGTGGCGGTGGTCCTCGCCGGGGGTCGTGGGGCTACCGGATGTTGTCGTTTCCATTAGCTGTCTCCTGTTCCGATCCAGCGAGCTGGATAGCCTCGCGTATCTATATGGGTGAACGGCCCGTGCGCCGACGTGCCAGAATATATGCCGCACCCTCCTATCAGCGAAGGGTGTGCCCGCTCGACGCGATTGACGGCATCCTGGATGACTTTGGCATCTGCAATATTCACGCGCCCGTCGTGGTTCAAGTCGTCCATCTGCCCGTCGCCGTTGTTGTCGATGAATATGTCGTTCGCGTCGCCGTACATATGGCGACTAAGGGCGGCGCGCCCCTTCGGGTCACCGCCAGTTGCATTGTACTGGGGTGTGCGGAACCCGCTCAGGACGCGTACGCCCGCCGGATTGATTCCATGCTGCCGCAGATCCTCCAGCACGAGTTCGTCCTTGTCGACCATATGCATGTCGAGGACGATGTACTTCGGCCAGACATTCTGCTGATCGTGCGGTAGAAAGTCTTTGAGCTTGAAGTGCTCCGATAACCGGGTGTTCTGATTCTGGGGTGTGACCTCGATGAATCCGCTCGGGGGATTGTAGCTCACCCCCGGCTGGCCCTTTCTAGCCGCTGGCCACTGTCCGATGTAATAGAGACCGAGATGGCCTGCGCGCGTATCGCTTGCCGGTCGGAGGGTGATGACGCTGAAGTCAGCGAGCGGTCGAATGGCGTTCCCGACTTTTAGAGCAAGACTCCAAATCCCGGGTCGAGCAGGGGCGACAAGTTTCGACGTCGACTCGGCTGCGGCGCCGGATGAAAACGTTGCGACGGTGCCCGGTGGAAGGGTGTCGGCGAGGATCGGCCCGATCGGAGTTCCCGGCTGCTGGACTCGGACACGAAGCTTTCCGCTTTCTCCACGCGCCGGCGCTGTGAGTGCGGCGAGTGCCGCATCAGTGAGGTAGGCGACGGACGGCGCGGATGAGTTCGTTAGCGCCGAAGTAATGTTTGCCGTCGCCGGCGTGACCGCGCTCTTGTCGCCGGTAGCACGCGCCCGGGCGATCGACCACGACCAGCCGATAGCAAAGAGAACGACAAGGAGAATTGAAAGCGCGTTGAACAACCGCTCAGCTGTGCTAGCGGGATTCCGAAAGCCACGCGGTGTGGCTTCTGGAAAAGCGAGAAGCCACTCTCGGGGAGTTGCTTTGCGTGGCAGGGGCGTTGAACTTGAACGTCGCTCTTCCATCCCACCTCTCTTTAAGCGCTTTGATGCACGCATTCAGCGATCTCTTTCGCCGGCTCTTCAACGTCCACGAGCTCGTTCAGTGGGCCGGACTTTTTGGACTGACTGCGATCGTGTTTTCTGAGACCGGTCTGCTCGTCGGGTTCTTCCTCCCCGGCGATTCACTCCTGGTTACCGCGGGACTCTTCGCTGCAACTGGCTACTTGAATGTATACGAGTTGGTGCCGGTACTCACGCTGGCGGCAATTTGCGGCAACTCCCTGGGTTATTTCATCGGGCGCTCAACGGGCCCGCGGATCTTCCACAAGGAGAACAGCCTTTTCTTCAACAAGAAGCATGCTATCCGCGCGCACGAATTCTACGAGAGGCATGGAGGCGCTACCATAGTGCTCGCGCAGTTCATGCCAATCATACGGACGTTTTCCCCTGTAATCGCCGGCGTTGGCGGGATGAAGTTCCGAGATTTTTTCCGGTACAATGTGGCCGGTGCGATCGCTTGGGTGTGGAGTATGCTGGGAATCGGATACTTCCTTGGCAACTACATTCCCGGGATCGACCAACATATCGAGATACTCATCGCAATTGTGATTTTCATCTCGATACTACCCGGCATCATCGGCAGCTACAGGTCGCGGCGAAGAGATCGCAGCACCAGAAAACCCGCTGTCGAGAGTGGAAAAGTATAGGTCGATCGCAAATTCAAACTGCTCGGCACTCGCTCGCCGGGCGAGAGCAACCAGGAGAAAGACAATGGCGTTTACACTTCCACCGCTTCCCTACGACTTTGCCGCGCTCGAGCCACACATCGACGCGAAAACAATGGAGATTCATCACGGCAAACACCATCAGGCCTACGTCAACAATCTGAACGCCGCAATCGAGAAGGCTCCAGAGCTGGGGAAAAAATCTCTCGACGACCTCATTAGAAACATCTCCGCTGTCCCGGAGTCGGTTCGAACAGCCGTCCGCAACAACGGCGGCGGACACTGGAATCATTCGATGTTCTGGCAGATCATGGCCCCGAAGGCAGGAGGCGAGCCCGGAGGTAAGCTTGGGGACGCGATCAAGTCTGCGTTCGGAGATTTCGCAAAGTTCCGCGAGCAGTTCAACGCCGCGGGCGGTGGACGCTTTGGATCAGGGTGGGCGTGGCTGATCAACACTCGCGGAAAGCTTTCGATATCGAGCACTCCCAATCAGGACAACCCGCTGATGGAAGGTCAAAAACCGATCATGGGTCTCGACGTTTGGGAGCACGCCTACTACCTGAAGTATCAGAACCGACGCCCCGACTACATGAATGCGTGGTGGAACGTCGTCAACTGGAAAGAGGTCGAGAAGAGGTTCTCCTCCGAGCCAGAGCGCCACGAGGAGCGACCCGTTTAATCAGGCTAAATCCGCCTCATCCGGATGAAACTCCGTCTCGGTGGCCAGAAGTCAGGAGCCCGGCGCGTTAAAGGAGACGGGTGTGGTTGCCAGATCGAGTGTCGCCCTGAGCGCCGCGACTTAACGAGCCGCCTCCCCCTCGAGGTAGGTGTACCCTTCCAGGCCCGCGATGTAATCAGCGATGAAGCCATTCGCCTCCGGCCGAGCAAGAGTCGTAGCGTTGGCCACCTTCCGCCTGAACGTCGCGAGCAGATCCGACGCACGGAACTGAACGTACGCGAGGACCTCCGTCACCGTATCGCCGTGAACGAGATCGGTAACCTCGTAGCCGCTCGACGGCGACAGGCGGATGTGCACCGCGTTGGTGTCGCCGAAAAGATTGTGCAGATCGCCGAGGATCTCCTGGTACGCCCCGGTAAGAAAGATGCCGATGATGTAGGGATCGCCATCGTTGAACGGGTGCAGCTCGAGGCTCGGTCGCGATGTGCGGTCGCCGATGAACTTCTCGATCTTTCCATCTGAATCGCAGGTCACGTCCTGAAGAGTTCCTCGTCGCGTGGGCTCTTCGTTCAGGCGGTGGATCGGCATGATCGGAAATATCTGATCGATCGCCCAGCTGTCCGGCAGCGACTGGAACAGTGAGAAATTGCAGAAGTACCTGTCGACCATCGTTGCCTCGAGGTCGTCGATGATGTCCGAGTACTCGTCGCGATCGCGCTGCGCGATCTTCACGACCGCGGCAATCGTCGAAAGGTAGATCTGCTCGGCGACCGCACGGTCGCGAAGCGTGAGGACACCGCTGTTGAACAGCTCCTGCGCGCGCTCTTTGTCGAATGTTGCGTCGTGATAGACCTCGCGGACCCGCTTCTTCGACACTCTCTTGGAGAGCGCCACGTAATCAGCCGCCATCTCGTGCAGAAGCGTGTGATGGTCATCGGTGAGCTCCGGAACTGCGTTGTCCGCCTGCGACTCGACGTCGATGACGCTTAGCAACAGCAACGCGTGGTGTGCGGTGAGCGCCCGACCCGATTCGCTGATGACGTGCGGCATCGGGAGCTCGTGCTCGCGACATGCTTCGGCCAGAGTGTAGATGACATCGTCGGCGTACTCCTGCAGTGTGTAGTTCACGCTCGCCTGCGATGTAGACCCGCTGCCGTCGTAATCGACGCCGAGTCCCCCGCCGACGTCGACGTGTGTGATGTCCACACCGAGCCCGCGCAGCTCAGCGTAATAGCGCGAAACTTCCTGAAGGCCTGCCTTGATGTAGCGAATGTCCGTGATCTGCGAGCCAAGGTGGAAGTGGATCAACTTGAGTATGTCGAGGCGGTCGATCGCCTTGAGCTTGTCGACGAGCTTCACCAGCTGCGCGGTACTCAGGCCGAATTTCGATTTTTCTCCACCGCTCTTGGCCCAGCGTCCCGAACCTTCCGAGTAAAGCTTGATCCGCACGCCCGCCGTCGGCTTCACACCGATCTCGTCCGCGACCTGGAGCAGGACGTCGACTTCGCTCAGCTGCTCGAGCACGATGAAGACCTGGTGTCCAAGCTTTTGCCCCATCAGGGCGAGGCGCATGAACTCTTCGTCCTTGTAGCCGTTGCACACGATCATGTGATCGGTGTGCTCAGCCAATCCAAGCACCGCTTGGAGCTCCGGCTTGCTTCCGCACTCGAGACCGACTCCGGCCACTTTCCCGAACTCGACGATTTCTTCCACCACGTGGCGTTGTTGGTTCACCTTGATCGGATAAACGGTCGTGTACCCGCCCTCGTAACCGTACTCTTCACGCGCGCGCGAAAATTTTTCGTTGAGCGATTCGATTCTCGAGCGAAGGATGTCGGAAAACCGAAGCAGCAAGGGAAGTCCTACTCCCTGCTCTTCGAGGTCGTTCGCCAGCTCGAACAGGTCCAGCTCGCGATCCTTTTTTTCGCGATCGGGACGGACGACCATGTGTCCGGCATCGTTTATTCCGAAGAAGCCGATGCCCCACCCGTCGACGTTGTACAGCGACCGGGCCGAGTCGATTGTCCAGGGCTCTGTGGGCGCGGCGGGGGGCGGAGGCGCGGCATGCTTCGGAGCCGGCGGAATGTGGGTGCTGGTCATCTCACCATTTTATGGTATCGCGCGCGCGAGTGGTACCGAAGAATCGTCACGGATAGATCGTCTCGATCTTCCAGCCCTTCCCCTTGCGCGTGTAAAGGTGACGCTCGTGGAGTCGATTGGGTTTCGCCTTCCAGAATTCGATCCTCTCAGGCCAGACGCGAAATCCCGACCAGAAGGTTGGACGCGGGACTGTTTTCCCTTGGAATTTTTTCTCGTACTCCAGGAACCGTTCGTCGAGAGCCGTTGGCGTCTCGAGCGGCTCGCTTTGTCGCGAAGCCCACGCTCCGATCTGACTGAGTCTTGCCCGTGTGGCGAAGTAAGCATCCGCCTCCGCATCTGCAACTTTCGTCACCGTTCCCTCGATGCGGACCTGGACATCGATCGTCGGCCAATAAAAGCAGAGCGCCGCCCTTGGATGCGCCAGGAGGTGCCTTCCTTTTCTGCCCTTATAATTCGTGTAGAAGACGAAGCCACGCTCATCGAACGCCTTGAGAAGAACGATGCGCACCGATGGCTGTCCTCCCTCTTCGACCGTTCCAAGGGCCATTGCGCTTGGATCCGGGAGGATCGAGCGATCTATTTGTTCTGCCACGGCGTAAACCTGCCGAAATCGCTCGAGCGGATCCGCTGGGATCAACTAATACCTCGGCATGCTCGGGTCTACTTCATCGATCCACCGAAGAATGCCGCCCGCCAGATTTCGGACTTCGCTCACACCCGCTTCAGCGAGCTGTTGGGCGGCCACGCGACTCCGGCCCCCGACCTTGCAGTAGAGCACGGTTTCGCGACGCTTGTCGAGACGGGGGATCTCTTCACGTATTCGCGCCAGGGGAACGAGACGCGCGCCGGGGATGTGGCCCATCTCCCACTCATAGGGCTCACGAACGTCGATTATCTCGAGGTTATCGCCTTGCTGAAGCCGTAGCGCGAGCTGCGAAGGCTGGATCTCCTGCACCTCGGCGCGAGCGTGCTCAGCCGGGCCCGCGCAGTACTCGTCGTAGTCGATCAACTCCTTGATCTCGTGTGTCCCGCATGCGGGGCAGTCCGGGTCTTTCCGGATTGAAAGCGTCCGGAACGACATTGTCATGGTGTCGATCGTGAGTAGTCGGCCGACCAATGTGTCTCCAAGGCCGAGAAGCATCTTGA
Source organism: Gemmatimonadaceae bacterium (assembly GCA_050733495.1). Classification (GTDB taxonomy): domain Bacteria; phylum Gemmatimonadota; class Gemmatimonadetes; order Gemmatimonadales; family Gemmatimonadaceae; genus UBA4720. The sequence goes on from JBOHTC010000176.1 coordinate 10,643, forward strand.
TTGCTTCGGTGGCTTGAATTGTCCCGACGAGCCCCGGAACCACGCCCAGAACGCCACCCTCGGCGCAGCTCGGAACGAGATCAGGAGGCGGCGGGTCGCGAAAAAGACAACGGTAGCACGGGCCCTCGGGCGCACCGAACACCGACGCCTGTCCCTCGAACCGGTACACGCTTCCATACACGTTCGGAATGCCGAGTATCACTGACGTGTCGTTCACGAGATAACGCGTGGCGAAATTGTCGGTTCCGTCGATGACGAGATTGTAGCCGCGAGCAATGCGTAGCGCGTTCTCTGACGTCAGCCGTGTCTCGTAGCTCTCGACGGAAACGTTGGGATTGATGTCGAGCAGCCGATCACGCGCCGAGTCGATCTTTGGACTGCCGATGCGCGAGGATCCGTGAAGAATCTGACGCTGCAGGTTGGATAGATCGACGGAGTCGAAATCGACAAGTCCAATGGTTCCCACTCCGGCGGCAGCGAGATACAGCGCCACCGGAGAGCCAAGGCCGCCGGCGCCGACGAGCAGAACGCGCGATCGCTTGAGCGCTTGCTGGCCGTCAACGCCCACCTGAGGAAGCAGAATGTGCCGACTATACCTTACGAGCTCTTCGCGCGTGAGCTCGCCGGTTCCACCGCCTTGGGTTTCACCGTCCATGGTATATTCCGGCGTCACGCTGTGAGTCAATTCCCATACAGGACGCTAACGATTGTGCGCCGTTCGAGCAACGCTCCGCACACTCTGCGAATCGATGCTTTTCAAACGCTTCTACGACGACAATCTGGCGCAAGCGAGCTACCTGATCGCGTGTGAGCGAACGCGAGAAGCAGTGGTTGTCGATCCCAATATCGACATCGCGCAATACACGCGCGCAGCGGGCGCTCAGCGCCTGCGGATCGCTCATGTGACGGAGACCCACATTCACGCCGATTTCGTATCCGGCGCGCATGCTCTCGCGGAAGTCGCGGGTGCGGCGCTGCACCTCTCCGCGGAAAGCCCCACCGAGTGGGGATACACTCACGGAGCGTTATCCAGCGCACATGGGCTGAAAAACGGCTCAGAAATCACCTTTGGCGCGGTCCGTTTGCGTGCGCTCCATACTCCGGGTCACACGCCGGAGCATCTCGTTTTTCTCGTCTCCGATCTCGATCGCGGCGACCAGACCATAGGCGCATTTACTGGAGATTTCATTTTTGTCGGTGACGTGGGACGTCCGGACCTTCTGGAACGCGCGGCCGGGGCAGCGGTCGGCACTACTGAAGCCGCTGCGCGCGAGCTCTTTCACTCGATCCATGAATTCCTGCGGCTTCCTGACTTCGTTCAGATTTGGCCGGGCCACGGAGCGGGCTCTGCCTGCGGAAGATCGTTGGGAGCTATGCCACAGTCGACATTGGGCTACGAGCGGCTCTTCAATTGGGCGCTGAGCCAGATGGACGAAAAGGAGTTCGTTCGCAGGGTGCTGGAAGATCAGCCCGTCCCCCCACGCTATTTCGCGCGCATGAAGAACATCAATCGCTCGCCGAATAATTCAGCGCCAGACGCGATTGATCCCAGTGAGCTTCCGCTCTCCGACCTGGAGGGAGCGCTTCGGGATAGTTCGACGATCGTCGATACACGACCGGCCGAGAAATTCGCGGTCGGACACATCCCCGGAACACTCAATATTCCGCGCACCAAAAGCTTTCTGAATTGGTTCGGCGCTTTGGTCCCCAGCGAAGGCGACGTCTATTTGATCACCGAGGCGGAGAGTGACGATGCAGTGTGTCTTCTGTTCGCGGACCTCGCGAAGATCGGCGTCGCTCAGCCGCGCGGTCATTTCAGCCACCGCATATTCCACGATTGGCAGGCCGCGCACGGGACTCTCGAGAGAATTCCGCAAGTCGACGCCGAGGCCTTGAGCGCCCTGGCCGGAAACAGCCACGTACAGGTTATCGACGTCCGAGGACCGGACGAATGGAGGCGCGGACACCTTCCTGGCGCCATTCACATTCCGCTCGCTGCGCTACCCGAACGCATCGTTGAGCTAGACCCAGCGATCCCAACCATTCTTCAGTGCAAGGGAGGAGGCCGCTCGTCGATCGCGGCAAGTCTGCTCAAGGCTCGAGGGATGGAGCAGGTATCGAATCTGACCGGTGGCTTCGAAGATTGGGTAAAGCGCGGGCTCGAGGTCGAAAGAGAGCCAGCGGCTTCGCACGATCTCTCGTCCCACAGCGCGTAAGGCCGCAGCGGTGTCATGAGTCACCCAGCAGTCGTCTCAGCGCAGCTGGGGCGCCGACGCGGACACGAAGAGCCGGCTACGTGGAACGAGCGCCTCGCGGCATTGAGATATGTGCCGGCGCTATTCCGCCTGATTTGGGAAACGCACCGCGGCTACGCAATCGCGATGGTGATTCTGCGTGTCCTGAGATCCGTCGTTCCAGTCGCGACCTTCTGGGTCGGCAAATTGATACTCGACACCGTCATCGCGGCGAAGGCGGGCCACGGGACGCTGACGCAACTCTGGCGTTATCTGGCGCTCGAGATCGCGATTGTCCTCGCTGGCGAAATTCTCGCCCGGGCGTCGTCTCTCATCGAGAGTCTCCTGGGGGATCTGTTTTCGAACGCGATGAGCGTTCGCTTGATGGAGCACGCCGCAAAGCTCGACCTCGCGCAGTTCGAGGATCCGGAATTCTACGACCACCTCGAGCGGGCCCGACGCCAGACAGTTGGACGGATCGCGCTTCTCACTCTCCTTCTTTCTCTGTCCCAGGACGCGCTGACACTGCTAACGCTCGCGGGTGCGCTCATCGCATACAGTCCCTGGCTGCTGCTGCTCCTCGCGCTCGCGGTAGTCCCGAGCTTCCTCGGCGAAACCCATTTCGCTTCGCTTGGATATTCGCTGCTCTTTCGTTGGACACCGGAGCGCCGTCAGCTCGATTACCTCCGTTTCGTCGGGGCGAGCAATACGACTGCGAAAGAGATTCAGATGTTCGGGTTGGCACCGTGGATTACGGAGAAGTACGCAACGCTCTCTCAGCAGTTCTATGAGGTCAACCGTGACCTGTCGGTGCGTCGCGGTACAATCAGCGCTCTCCTCTCAATCCTTGGCACGGTCGGATATTACGCGGCGTACGTGATAATCCTGCTTCACGCCGTGAGTGGCGCGATCACGATCGGGATGCTGACATTTCTCGCAGCGTCATTCGGGAGAGGGCGGGACGTAATTCAGAGCATTCTCCTCTCCGCCAGCAACGTCTTCGAGCAGTCGCTCTATCTACGCGACCTCTTCGTTTTCCTCGATATGAAGCCGACGATCGAGTCCCCGCCGAACGCGCTCCGTGTGCCGGAAAAGGTCAAGTCCGGTTTCGTGTTCGAGAACGTCGGATTCAGGTATCCGGGAAGCGAGAGATGGGCGGTGAGAAACGTCGACATGGTCCTCCGGCCCGGCGAACGAGTCGCACTCGTGGGAGAGAACGGCGCCGGAAAGACGACCATCACCAAGCTTCTCGCGCGTCTCTACGATCCGACTGAAGGGAGAATCACGCTCGACGGCATCGACCTTCGCCAGTACGACCTCGCGAGTCTCCGGCACGCAATCGGAGTCATCTTTCAGGACTTCGTGCGCTACGATATGCGATTCGACGAAAATATCGGTGTCGGCGAAATCGAATCCGTGCGCACCGACCTGGACCGGAACAACGGGACTCCGATTGCGATCACGGCAGCGGCGGAAAATTCCCTCGCTGCGTCACTTTTGCCCCGCTTCTCGAAGGGGTATCAGCAGATGCTCGGGAGACGATTCGACGATGGTGTCGATCTCTCGGGCGGAGAATGGCAGAAGATCGCGCTCGCGCGCGCCTACATACGTGACGCCCAGGTGCTGATTCTCGACGAGCCGACGGCGGCACTGGACGCGCGGGCTGAGTACGAAGTATTTCTCCGGTTTTCAGAGCTCGTCGCCGGTCGGATGGCGGTTCTCATCTCGCACCGCTTCTCGACAGTGCGGATGGCCGACAGAATCATCGTGCTGCGCAACGGCAAAGTAGAGGAGCAGGGATCGCACGAAGAGCTCCTCGAGAACCACGGCCTTTACGAGGAGCTATTCAAAATGCAAGCGCATGGATATCGGTGAGACTACTGCTCCTGCTCTACCGCGGCGATATCGATTTCGATCTTTACGTCGTCGCCGAGCATGGATGCCCCTTCAACGATTCGGTTCCACGTCATGTTGAAGTCCTTCCGGTTCACGGTGGTCTCGGCCTCGAAGCCCGCTCTCCGCTTCCCGGCAGAGCCCGTCATTCCGGTAAGGTGGCCACGCAGCACGATTGGACGCACTACGGCGTGCATCGCGAGGTTTCCTTCTACTTCGATGGAGTCGTCCGCGAGTCGCGTGACCTTCGTGCTCTTGAACGTCACCGTGGGATTGGCGTCCGCGTCGAAGTGGTTGGCGCTCCGCAGGTCATCGTCGCGCGCTTCGTTATTGGTATCGATGCTGGCGGTCTGCGCGGTGACCTCGACGGAAGCAGTGCTCCAATCGTTCGGATCAGCGACGATCGTCCCTCGCCAGATGTCGAACTGACCCCGGACCTTGCTCACGAGGTGCCGGATGGTGAATGACAGCTCCGAATGCGTTGGATCGATCTTCCAGGTGGATGGCCCGTGTACCTGGGCAGCCGCAATCGATTTTTGCGCTGGCAGACTGGCGCCTTGCGCCGCGACCAGGGTCGGAATAAGGCCTAGAACGAATGAAAACCTGCGGATCATGCCGGATGGTTGTGTTGCTGCTTTTTACTCGGGGATTGGAATGTCGTTCCACCGGGCCTGATCGAAGGTACCTGCCGGAAAGTCCTCGTTGATTCGGACGTTGGCGTACTGCTCTCGCCAGACAGGCCTTCCGTTGCGGATCACCAGGAATTCGGTGGGGATCTGATAACCCTGGATCTCCTTGTAGTTCTGTACGCGGATGTCGCTGATGATGGTGCGCTCGGCCGCCTTGCTGCTCTGAATGAAGCGCACAAGAAGCAAGCGATCGGCGTCTACCCACATTTGGTTAGACGTCGTGTCCCCCGCTTTCGCTCCGACAACGTAAACGGGTTTGCCCTCCCATTCGTCGCTTCGTATCATCTCGGTATCGAGGTGCAGGGAATCCAGCTCGTCCATGATCTGCGTGACCGGAGCCACATAGACATCAGCGGTCAGTACCAGCAGTGGGTTTACCGACGGCCGGAAGTCCACGCGAATACCGTTGTCGAAGGAGGCCACCTTGTCATCGACCTGCACCAATCCACTTCGCTGAGCAGCCGGCAGAAACGCGATCCTGAGTTTGCCTGGTGCCTCGATGTGCTCGTACCACTGTGAATGTTGCTCCTGACCCGTCGTGGTGTATGCGGTGTTGTTCTGAAGAAAACTCATGGTCTTCAGGAATTTCCCCGCGTAAAGATCGTGCATGGCGCGCACGACTCCGACGCCGCTCGTGAGACGCGCCGCGGATGGTGCGGGAGCAGATTTCACGGGAGCTGGCCGTCCCGCCGGTGCCGCTGGTGCACTTTGAAAGTAGGAGCAGCCGGTAAGAGTGAGCGCGGCAAGCAGGATTTTCGAGCGAGTCATTTAATCTCCCAGTCCAGTACGATACAACAGACCGTTGAAGAGCAGCTTGAACGTACCATGTGGTTGTGAGCGGAAGTAGGGATCGGGACCGTAGAGCACCAGCGTTCCCTTGCCAACCGGTGCCTGCAGGACCTCTGTTACCCCACTAAGATATTTTTGACCCCACGCCCATCCACTCCGTAGTGGTGTCGGCCCATCGATCCAGACTATCCGCCGGATGCCCTTCGCTTCGGCGCTCGGCAGCAGCCGAAAGCCAGGCGCGTTGTCGTAATAAAAATCGGTGATTGGCCGAAGACCCTGTGCGAGCTCAGTCGTCGTGTCGACCCGCATTCTTAGAATTGACCCGGGGACGTAAAGACGCGACCGCGGCAGGCTGCGACCCGCGCTGTCGACGAGCGCGTTCGCGATCGGCAATTGCAACTGCGTCGCAAGCTCCGTCGCCGAGCCGATCGCAAGTACCGTCCCGCCCGCATTTAGAAACTCGGCGATCTGAGGGACGCTCTTCGCGGCAGTCAGCGCCCCTATTCGGTTCCGATATTCCGCCGGCACCTCGTCAGCGCTCACGCGAGCCGCTGCTCTCCCGCCCTGGCGGGCGAACCTTACTCCGTCGGGGAGAATGAGGACATCGAATCTCGATCGAAGATTGCCCTCGTCGATTGCCGGCGGATATACGACCTCGTACGGAAACTCGAACTGCTCGAGAACGAAGCGCGCCCAACCCGACGTGATCGAGCCGCCGTATTGATCCCAGAGCGCGATCCGTGCCGGCTGAATCTTCCGCAGCGACGCAGGCGACACCCGATTCGCGACCGCCTCGAAGGGCATTCCCTTTTCGCGAGCGACGTCACGCAGAAGTGAAACTGTGCTCGGCTTCGCGCTAACATAAAATGTCCCGGCGTCGTAATTCCGACCATCCAGGACCACCGGCTTGGCGAAAGTGTAGACGTCTTCTCCGTGCGCGAGGAGACGATTGACGGCAACGAACGCGTCATTGATCGAATGACTGAAGACGTAACCGGACGCAGAACTCTGTACGGAAGACCTGGGCGGAGCGACAAGACCCGAAACCAGAGCGAACGGCCCGCCGAAGGGATCGAGTATTCGATCGAATTGTACGCCCATCTGAAATGCGAGCGTCCATCCCGCGTTGTCATAGGGCGGTGTCGGCGGCGCTCCGGGATAAGGGATGTCGTTGGGATGGTCTTGCGGCTCGAACATGTCGAGGACGTGCGGCCGAAACGCCTGCGCTGTCTTCACCACGAGTGAGTTCTCGGGGTAGGTCCGGCCCCCAACCGAGAACGGAGCTGTCGCGCGCAGTACTACGATTCCCGTCTTGATAAGTGCGTTCGCGAACTTGGTCGCAGTCAGAAAGTCGGGCTGATCCGCGGGAATTATGTATCCGCGCGGATCGCGGTCCGCGGGATTGCGCATGATAGTTGTGTATTTCGCCAATTCTTCCGGAGTGGACCTGGTCGCTCGAGGCGCGCCTCCATTGTCGCCGCTCGGGCCTCGGCCGGAATCACCAGGCAAAGCAGCCTCGAGCGCCGCGACCTTCCGTGGCGTCGTGGTCCAGGTATCGATGCTACCACGTTCGATGGAGTTCCGGCCCATTCGGTAGATGTTGTACAGAATCGTCTCGCGATAGCGCGACGCGAAATCGAGTACGGCGCGATTTGCTGTGAGCTCGTACGCAATCGACTGCGAGAAATGCCATTTCTGCGGTGGAACGGGCATCGGCAGATCGCCCTTGGGAAGCAGCTTCTCTGGAACGAGCGGAATCTCCATCGGAGTTGGATTTCCAATCGCCTCGGTCAGCAGCCCGATCATGTTGTGGAAGTACACCGTCGTTCTCAATCCGCCGTTCCACCACGTGGAGTAATTCGAGCCGCTTCGCATCGTCGCCCCTGCTTTTCCTTCCGCGACGAACCGCGTGTGCATGGCAGCGCCGATCTGATCCAGCTCCATCGGAACCAGCGGGTCGAAATTGTAGTTGAAGGGATCGCGAAACGGCGGCGCGAAGATCACCGTTCCCGGCGGACCGGTCTGGTGATGGTTGTACATGATTTCGGGATACCAGGCGCGGAACAGGATGCTGTCCATCGCCTGCGTCTCCGGCAGCGAAGCCATGTACGAATCGCGGTTGTTGTCGTGACCGGCGTACTTCTCATAAAGCCTGGGCAGCCTCGATGTAGTTCTTTTCAGAGTGTCCGCTTCCCTCATGTACCAGTTTGAAACGAGATCCTGCCCATCAGGATTGGCCGCCACGCAGAGAATGATGTCGTCACGAAGAAACCTGAGCGTCTCGGGGTCGTTACGACTCAGGAGCTCGTAGACGGTTTCGATCAGCTGTTGCGCGCCGAGGACTTCACTCGCATGAAGACCGCCGTCGATCCACACGACTGCTTTCCCTTCCGACGCCAGCGAATGTGCCTGGGCATCCGTCAAATCTTCGGCGCGCGCGAGACGCGCTGCGATCTCCTGGTAGCGACCCAGCCGTCGATGGTTGCTGGGCGAGGTGATGATTGCCATCCACATTGGTCGACCTTCGGCAGTCGTGCCGATGCGGACCATTTTCATTCTGTCCGACTCGCGGTCGATTTTCTGCCAGTAGTCGATCATCTGCCCGTAGTTGACGAGGAAATAATCGTCACCGATGTTGTGTCCGAACTGTTGGAGCGGCGTCGTCACGCCGTTTGCCTGCGCCGCTGAGAGCCCCGAAACGGCCAGCAGACAAGAGAAAAAGGACGTGGCAATCAGTCTTCGCATTCGATCTGAAAGAAGGTGCGATGAGGAGATGGCTCGCGGACTTCGCGAGCTATGGCGCCGAAATTTAATGTTCAGGCGTTTAGGGTGCTGCGATTGGCACCGTTGCCGGAGGCGATCACCACCCCTGCGAGCACGATGGCTCCTCCCACCAGAGTCGCAGCTGTCGGAATCTGTCTTATCGCTGGAATGAAGGCGCCCAGTATCGTTGCACCGATTGGTTCGCCCAGAACTGTGAGATTCACGACGTACGCCGGGAGGAATTTCAGCGCCCAGTTCATTCCGGTATGGCCGATCAGCATCGGCCCGACCGCGAGCGCGGCGAAGATGGCAATCTCGCGCGGCGGCTCCGGAAAGAGAGGGACATGCCGGGAGACCCCGATGACGCACAAGGTTACGAATGCCGCCGCATACACGATCGCGACATAAGCCCAGATTCCAAGGTCGGCGCGAAGCCTGCGCCCGATGGTGTAGTAGAACGCGGCGGTTACTGCCGCTGAGACTGCGAGAAGATTTCCCCGAAGCGCGCGGTTGCCGCCGGCCGCGAGCCCGCCGCGAAGATCGGGGGCGGCGATCACGAACGCGCCGGCGATCGCCAGCGCGATTCCAAAAGCTTGTCGCTTCGAGGGAGCTTCGCGAAGTGCCACGGCCGATATTGCGGCAACCACGGCGGGCTGAAGACTCACCAGAGTGACCGATGCGGCAATTGTCGTCAGGTGAATTGACGCATTCCACGCCCAGAAGTGCAGCGCAAGCGAGATTCCTGCGAGCAGTGCGAGCGCGAGATCTACTGGCCGGATGCTGCCCCACTCACGCCACTCTCCTTTGGCAAGCAAGAATCCGCCGACGATCACCAGCGAGAAACCCAGTCGCCAAGCAGCGATCGCCAGCGGGTCGGCGTTCGAGAGACGCACCAACGGACCCGCAATCGAGATTCCCAGGAGCGAAAGCGCGAGAACGGGATACGGATTTCGTGGCATCAGGACACTGTCAGGGCGCGGCGACGCGATCGAGGGTGCGAAGACGCGAAAGGTACCCGGGACCGGGAGCCGACGCTGCAGCGCAGTTCGGCGGCTGCAGCGCAGTTCGGCTTAGGACGTTCACAAAAAAAAACCGGCGCAACTGGCGCCGGCTTTTTTTGTCGAGCTACGACTTACTCGCTTTTCGGCGCCTTCACGAGGCGCATCTCGGCCGCAGCGCGACCGGCGTGCTTGAGAACCTTGTCATCGTACTGGTGGCAGTTCGGCGTATTGCGTCCGCGCACGCATCCATTGTAGCGAAGCAGGGCGACGCGCGTGTTCGGCGCATCCTGCATCGCCTGTTTCAGAATCTGGACACCGTGGCAGATGTTGCTTTCGACGTCGAAGAGATCCGACGACCCGCAGCCCCACTTACCGCTGTGAAGCGGCATCACCTGCATGAGACCGCGCGCTCCGACCGAGCTCTTGGCGCGCGGATTCAGATCTGCGTCCTCGGTGAGCAGAACGCCGACAAGAAGGGCGGGATCGATCTTCTCTTTCTCACCCTGCTCGACGATCGCGTCGGCGATGCGGAAAGCAAGACCGCGGTCATGCGTGTACTGGTTGAGGACCTCACCGATGCGGAAGGCCTGCTCGGTTGGCCGAGAAGCGTCGACTACGGCCGCGGGAAGTCTCAGGAGCTTCCCGGGGTTTGCGTATAGCGGGTGCTGCTGTGAGATAGTCCACACCGCACCGCCAACGAGCAGCCCGCCCAACGCAATAGCGTGGGACGCAGCGCGCATCGCCGACTTCATTGGCGAAGCCAGCTTTGGCGGAGGAGCATCAAGCGGTCTGAGTGACTTCTTCACAGAGTCTCCTGGAATTGGTACAGCCCGAAAGCGCCTAAACGAGCGGGACAAGCACCCTTCCCTTCTCATCGCGGTACGCCCGGCCCAACCGATCCGCAAATCCGTGTAAGACTTCCATATCTGTTTCTCTTACCCGGTACTGCGCCGCCGTCGTCGGGAGCCTGTAAGTAGCGATGCTCTCGGTTGCCGGCAGCTTCTTCACTTGCATCCTGCCCTTCACCAGCTCCGCTCCTCTGGGCTTGGCGAAGTCCCACATTCTTCGGCCGATCTGCGAGTTCGTCAGCGGACAATCCGGATAACGCGCGCGGATATGCCGGATGAAGTACTCGTTGTCTATCAGCTTCTCGTGTCCTGCTTCCGGAACATCGGCCACGTTGATCGCTGGCCGTTGGCCCGGCGGAGTCTGCCAGCGCTTTAGATCCTCGGCCTCTAGTGAGACCTGGATTTTGGCGCCCAACACCGCCGCGACCTGCCGCAAAAGATCGAGCGAGACATTGTAGTCCTCGTCATGCTCGATATTGCGAATTGTCGACGGCGACACGGGTCTAGAGAGACGTGCCGCGACATCTTCACGACGGAGGCCTCTGAGCTTTCTGATTCGCTCGAGCTCCCGTCCAATCCATTCTGCCATTGCAATCTATTGTGGTAATGCTGCTGCTGAGATACGTATAACGGTACCTCTACTGACGCATTCGGTCAAGAAAAAGTTTTGGATTTGGATACTCCAACCAAGCCCGAAAAAGACATCTCTGTGATGTAACTCAGCAGAACGCTATGTGCTGCTGAGCTTTAGGGCGACGGTTATTGCGCAGTTCCGAAACTGAGCATCTGGGTCGCGGCCTGTTCGGCGAACTTCAGCACCTTTCCCGAGTACGTGTGGCAATTCGGTGTGTTCGTTCCGCGAACGCATCCGTTGTAACGCTGAAGCGCCTGCGAAACGCTCGGCGACCTCTTGATCAAATCGGCCAGGATGCTTACGCCATGACAGATGTTACTATCGATCGCGAAGAGATCGGTGGAGGGACATCCAGCCCACTTGCCGGCGTGAAAAGGCATCACCTGCATCAGTCCGCGCGCTCCGACAAAGCTCTTGGCGTTCGGATCCAGTTTCGCGTCTTCGGTAAGCACAACGCCGACGAGGAGTGCCGGATCGATGTTTTTCTTCCCTCCCTGAACGACGATCGCGGACGCGATCCGGCGGGCGAGAACGGTATCGCTCGTGTATTTGTGGAGTGAGTACGCCACTTTCTGAATCTCTTCCTGCGCTTTGGCATCAGTGGGCGCCGGGACCGGCTCGGTTCCAGGAGCAGCGGCCTCCACGAGTGCGGGCGGCAAGTGGAGCAGTTGGCCCGGCTTTACGAACTTCGGATGCTGTTGACGTAAAGTCCAAACCGTTCCCGCGGCGAGCAAAACGGCGGCGCCGATACTCTGAAGCGTCGCCCTTAGAGCGCGACGCCACTGTGGTGTCGCGGGCCTGATCGGCCGCCGAACCAGCACGTTCGTAAAGGGATCTCCGGCCCCTGACTGGCGCTTGTCGTGCTCGAGGTCGGCCATGCCTCTTCCGGTTGCACCTCATATGCCAAACCGGGTATGGAGATTGCCCTCCGGCGGATGCGCACCTCTCACTACACTGATCGCGAATGAAAGAGTCTGAAGGACTTTACCGCACGTTCCGCTTTCTCAAGAAAGCGGTGATTGGTTTGGCACTCGTCGTAGTCGGTGTTCTCTTGTTCGGATATTTCTTCTTTATGAGGCACGTCGACGCGCCGAAGGCGTGGGCACTTGCCGACCGCGAGCTCCAGGGCGGGATGCTGCAGTACGGAGAGAAGCTCCAGCGAAAGGCGAAAGTCTTCATGAGACGACCGAGCGATTATTATCGGGGCGCCGACGGGATGCTGTACGCAACCAACGATCGGCTGATCTTTATCGGCGTCGCACCGGGTGAGAAACTGGAGAGCGCCGATGCCCCTCCCACGATTCTTACCCAGGAATTTCCCAACGACACGCTGCTCGGCATGCAGAGCCGGAGGCTGTACTTCCTGACCGCGCACGGCGTCAGGGTGACCCATCCCGGTATGGGGTCAGGTGATTTTGCCGCGGTCCAGGGCCAGGACGCGGCACTCGATTCGCTGGTGGACTACGTGAACGTGGTGCACACGACGCAGCGCGCCGAAGCCGCAAAGGAGCGCCGGTTGAGGCAGGCCGTCGCGGCATTGATACGACAACGCATCTACTATACGGTGAAGCGAGGCGACGCTCTTTCTCTCATCGCAACCAGGTTCGGCGCGACCGCCGACCAGATCAGGCAGTGGAACCAGCTGGAGGGAGATCGGGTGAAGATCGGACAGCGACTACTGGTCAAGGCCGCAAAGAAATAGCACCATCACCAACCACCTGAGAGAACCTCATGGACGATCTCAAGCAGACGCTCGACAAGCTGCGCGAAGAGCTGACCAACGCCGGCAAGCGACTGGCGGATCTGGCCGAGAAAGGAAAGTCGGAGCTTCCCGCGGCGGCGAAACGCATCGACGAAGAGTACCAGCGTTTGCAGAAACTGCTGGACGCCGCCGTCGACAAGTTGCGTCACAGATAGTCCGCGTGCCGGCGCAGAGCTAGACGAGGTGCGGTCTGGCCTCGTGGCCGGCGCGGTACGCGGAGAGTATCTGTATGTCGCCGACTGTCGGCGGAGTCACTGAGTAGACGATCCCGAGTCGCCAGCTCTCGTGGGCCAGGTGATATCGCTTATAGAGGACATACTGCGAGTCCTGGATCGCCCGGTGCGCGGCATCATCTTCGACGTCTGAGAGCGGCCGGTCGGGTAGGCAAATCTCCGGCGGTGGCTCGTCCCCGAAATCCAGTCTCCTGACCTCGGCCCGCGAAGTAATCAACCAGCACTCCATCTATTTGCACGCTCGCGGCGGGAGATGAAAACGGTCGCAAAATCTGCGACCGAAAGGGGACCGAGTCCAGTGCGATTTTTTTTCTCCCTGATTCTGCGTCGAATAGTTCTCGAATTGTTATCGGCCGGTCTTCGCTCCAGCAACCGCGACCTTCCCCTTGAACAACGGCAGGTACTTTCCGTAGCCCTCGGCTTCGAGGCGTGCAACCGGAATGAAACGCATCGCCGCGGAATTCATGCAGTAGCGAAGGCCGGTGGGGCGAGGACCGTCGTCGAAGACGTGCCCCAAATGCGAGTCGGCCGCCACGGAGCGTACCTCATTCCGCTCGTAACCGAGGAGGTGATCGGCCTTGGTCGTGATGTTGGCGGGCTCGAGAGGACGAGTGAAGCTTGGCCAGCCTGTTCCTGACTCGAATTTGTCGAGTGAGCTGAAAAGCGGCTCACCCGAGACAATGTCGACGTAGATCCCTGCCTCGTGATTGTCCCAGAACTCGTTGTTGAACGGAGTCTCAGTGTATGCGTGCTGGGTGACCGCGTACTGAAGAGGCGTGAGCTCTTTCTTTAGCTCACTGTCGGACGGCTTGACGAAAGTCCGGTGCGGAGCCGGAGTCGCGGCCGATGTAACGGTCGCTCGTGTCTGCTGACAAGATGCGGCGGTCGAAATAATGAGCAGCGAAGCGGCGCCGGCGGTTGTCGCGGTCAGCCGAAGCGCTCCAAGAGTGACGTGCAATCTGTTCTTTAACACTGCTGGCTCCTTATTAGACCCTGAATGTAATACGCCGATCCGCACCAGATGGTCCCTCTAAGCTTGCTGATTTTTCCCGCTGAGATTGAGCTCGATCCACGCGGCAAACGCGTTGACGAACGCGCGGAGGAAATCGCGGGTGCTGTCGTTGTCGAGATTCCCGGCCTGGTCGAACAGTTTGCCCGCTCCTCCCACGTACGCTTCCGGTTGTTGCATCGTAGGGATGTTGAGGAAAACGAGCATCTGCCGAAGGTGATGATTCGCGCCAAACCCTGGCCGATATCGATGAACTCGAACTTGAGCGAAGATGGCGCAAGCTTCACGATCGCGTTCGCCACTTTGCGGGTGAACGAATCCTTACGCAGGCTGCCAACAAGGACGCCGACTTTTCGAACCGGAGGCATGCCGAAAAAGTAACACGCCCATCGGGAGTTTCATCCTGGAGGACGACGATTTTTCTGGATGGTGTAGCGGCGCCGCATTGCGTGACACAAACGAGCAGGGTGGAGGCCACGGAGCGTCTATTCCGAAGGTTCGCGGACGCAGTGACTCTGCAGCCCAATCGTCGTCAAACAGGGTAATAGGCTCCCTTCAGAATCGCGTGTGAGTCGAGAGCTAGAACAACCCTGGCCAGGAGGCCATGTGAGGTTTCGCGTCCTTGTTGGTGCAGCAGCAGGCGTGGCGGTGTTCGCGAGTGTCGCGGCGGCGCAGGTCTGCCAAGGCGATCTGTCGTTTCGGGGTGGCTCGACTCACGTCGGCGGCACTCTTGGCATGAGCGACCATTCCACAACTTTTGGAGCCGGCCTTAGCGCCGGACATGTGATGGGATGGTACGGTGGTGGATCGGTCGGCATGGTCAATTACGACAACACCAATGGGAACAGCCTCGCGCTGAACGGTGGGGTGGGCTACTCGATGCCTCTCCAGCACAGGAGCAAATGGCAGATGTGCCCCGGCGCGACGCTCAGCTTGAACTTCGGCCCGAGCGTCAATGTCGGTGGTGCAAGCACGCACCTCTCGACGCAAACGCTGACAATGGGCGTGTCGACCGGCACCGTGGTCGCGCTAACCAAGACGGTGAATCTGATTCCCTTTGGCTCGGCGGCGTTCGGCCACACCAGACTTGCCGCGAAGCTGAATGGTAAGACCGCAACCGGCTCCGACAATTATCTGTTGCTGGGTGGCGGTGCTGGATTCCAATTCAGCCCGTCGCTCGTCGTCCGTCCGGCGCTTTCTCTTGCGGCCGGTGCAGATCTCATAGACGACACCGTATTCAGCGTCGGAATAACTTTCGCGCTACCGCACTAAAGATCGTAGGAATAGTTGGAGATTTTCGAACAAAAAGGACGCGGGAATTCCCGCGCCCTTTTTGCATCCTGTCCATACACGATCCCCGCTTGCGTAAGGCTCCCTGAGCTTTCGTTCGTCGCGAAAGGTTTCTTCAGGCCGAGCCCTTCAGGCGCCTGAATTCTCTGACAAACGCTTTGGACTGGTCTTGGGGGACGTCGTCGTACCTGAACAAGCCACGCCTGTCCGCAGCAGGGGCGTCGACAGGACGCGACGACATGTAGAGCGTGAGTGTGTCGTCATCGTAGCGAGCGTCTCGAACATCCTCGAGCTTGAAGACCATCTTCATGTCTTGGATGCCCGACGCACTTCCCTGAAGAACATCGTCCATCCAGTTCCAGTTCTTCTTGTTCGTCTTAGGAGCGACGCCCGCGCTGGCGTCTCGCGCGCCCTGCTCAGTGAACTGGAAGACGATTTGCCGGTCGAACAGGACGAGCTTCGTCGCGCCATCGCGGCTCAGAACCTCTGCACGCTCGGGTTCTTGTGCAGCAGAAACGTGGGCAAATGCGAAGGCGGCGAAAAGGACGGCGAAGCCATTCGAAGAATGTCGCATACTGTCGGCCTTGAGAGGGTGTATTCTTGCGACAGTTCGCTTACCGGAATGGTTTGAAAAAGGGCCTGGCTTTTTTCAGTTCGCCTGTCAGCGGCTTCGGCTCGCTCGGAGGACGGCGGGATTTCAACCCGCGGCCCCTTGAGCCCCATTCAATTTAGAAGGCTTTCCCTCGGAGATCCTTTTGTCCGTTCGCGTACCGTATAGCCCTGCATGGGCTGGAGATCCAGGCAGTCGCACAATCAGGGGATACGAACGCACCCGACCTCTTTGCTGATTAGTAGGTGCGGCACGCGGGCGAGATACGCCGATTCAACCCGGCGACTTGTTCGTCGCCCCTCCTTCATAAATACCTCAGCGATTCGGCTTACTTGAATCGGGACGGCGGGATTTGAACCCGCGACCCCCTGAACCCCATTTGACCTAGCGCCCGAAATCCTACCTCGGGCTAAAGTTGATCTTTCCCTCTGTAATTACTGGACTTACGCATGCCGGATTCCCGGAATCGACCGGGCGAATATTCGGAAATTCCGGGGTAATACTATTGATATCAATAGTCATGCTACAGCCTCCGGAGAACTGACATGGTTGCTAGGATGGAAGTTGTAAAGGAAACGGGTGGCGGTTCTGGGAAATGGAGAATGCCTGGTGTCCCACATAAGGGCTGGACGCACGTTGACACTGAGGATTTGGACGAACCGAGCGAGACGTGCGAGATGTGCGAAGCGGTGGAGATCCGCTACGTCCACATCATGGAGCACCCGGATTACGACGGGCCGCTTCGCGTTGGCTGTGTGTGCGCCGAGAACATGTCGGGAGACAAAGCCGGTCCGAAGAGACGTGAGCGGGAGCTTGCGAATGCAGCGCAACGTCGGCGGACATGGCTGACGCGAAAGTGGCGGGAGTCGGCTAAAGGCAACCCGTTTCTCAATATCCAGGGCTATAACATCGTCGTCTACCGCGCGGGCGGAGGGTGGTCATACCGAATTGCCAAGAGTAATCCCCTCGCCGGTTACATCGCGGGTGAGGTGGACCAGAAGTGGGATTCGCGCCGCGTATACCAAACGGAAGACCGGGCAAAGCTTGCCGCTTTCGATAGGCTCACAGTCGTCCAGTCTGAAGCGGAGTAGGCCTAAAAGAAAAGCCCCGAGTTGCTAGCTCGGGGCTCTCGGCGGGATGGAAGGCAAAAGCTAAACAACCTTGAGCATCACCTTGTTTGTGGTCTCTGTATCCGACTGCACATAGCACTCAAGAACGGACTGCGTTTCGCGCCACCCGCCGGCCTCAGCCACGTCCTTCAGCGGGAAGTGCTTCCGCGCCGTCGCCCAGCCACGACGGAACGCGTGCCAGCCGCCGTGCTTCATGTGCTCGAGTTCCGCCAGCTTTTCCGAGCGTTGAAGCCACTTCTTCGTCGTGTGCCGCTCCAACGACTTGGCGGCATCTGTCTCCGACGGGAATACCCACTGCGCTCCGATGCCCCCCGTCGTCCGCTGCCACACCTTGAGAGCTGCACTGACGACGCTGTTCATCGGGCGGGTGTGCTCGTGCTTTTTGTTGTCTTCCTTAACTCCGGCGTACCATGTGATGCAGCCGAACGGAGAGTCCGCAGTCTTCTCGAAGGATACGTCCTTCCATTTGAGTGACAGGATTGCGGTGATACGGCGGCCTGTGTGCCACGCGAGATCAAGGAGCACTCCAAACACCGGCGGCAGCTCAGGCGCTTTGGCTTTCAGTGCTGTATAGCGCGCTTTGTTCGCGACAGGCCGGCTCGGTTTTGTCTTGGCTTCTTTGAGAACTTTCAGCGTCTTTCTGTCCGCCAACGGATTCACTGCGAGCATCTTCTCACCAATCGCCCAGTTCGCGGCGATGGAAAGTGCGACAAGATCGCTGCGCCCTGCTGGCTTGTGTCCCTGTTTCGTCCTGTGCTCGATGTACCGCGCCGCGCCGCTAGGAGTGAGATCGTTTACGGCCACGTCCCCAAGGAACGCGGCGATACGACGGATCGAGGCGAGTGCGTCACGTTTGTACCCATCCGACCGCCCGGAGAAGCCGTCCTCTTCGTAGCGATTCGCGAGAGCCTCGAGCGTCAGTGGCACACTCGATACGGAAGGCAGCGAGGACCCTTCGTGCTGTGCCGCAAGCTCCGCGATCAACATGCGGCCCAAAATTCGAGCTTGACGTTCTTGTTCTTTGGGATTGGACCCAAGGTCTGCCCGTGTCTTCTCAACTGAGCGGCTGCGCTGCTTGCCGTCGATCCATTGGAATACGTGCAGCGTGCCTGCGGGAGCGTACTCGCCGATGCGGACGGTATAGCCCGGATACCTGTCGTCAGTAATCCTTTTGACGCTCCATGTCTTGTGCTTGGCCATCGTTATGTCTCTCCCTGATTAGTCGTGCCCTCGCGCTCCACCTTCTGAGCGAGTGCGAGCAGATCTTTTGCATGTTGCCGCGTCGCCTTCACGAGACGAGCGCGTTCCTTCGGATTCGGTTGATATGCAGCCTGCTGCCACGCTCTAGCCGTCCAGACACGAACACCGGCCCACTTTGCTACAGCGGGCAGGTTCGGACGTAGAGTGTCGATCAGTTTGGGAAGCGTGTTCTTGCTCAAGATTCCTCCTAATAAGTATCGGTTGACTGCTCTAACCGATTGGTGTTTGACTGGCCGGGGCCGTCCGATGTAGAACCGGCCCGGTCGAGAGACCGAGCCGTTGTGCTCCCGACCTATCGAAGGTGTGGTGAGACGTTTTGACCGAGTGTGCGTGCAGCCTCCACCAGCAAGCCGAGGGCATACATCACCTCGTGCGCTTCGGAGGCGCCTAACACCTCGATATGCTCTTCGAACAGATCGTTGACGAGGTCCAGCGTTTTGTCGCCGTCTGTATCCTTCGCGCATTCGGAGAGGAGGCGCAGCATCGATGCTGCGGTCGCGTCTCGATTCCCGTTAGCGGCTGCGCACCATGCATCGACCGCCTTTTTCGCCGCTTGCAGAGCGTCACGCTGTGAACGGATCGCCCGTTCATGGCCCCGACTCCTGCGTTTTCTGTTGCTCATTACGACCTCGAAGTGAAGTGATGCGCTCACCTTCACCTGATCCACGAGGCCAGAGATCACCCCAGCTTGCCAGTATAGAAACGGTCGTTTCTACATCCCTGTGACCGTTTCCCATCGGCCTCGATAGGTAAAGTCGGTCCTAGTCGATTTTAGGCCGGTTTACGGGGCGGTTTTACGCTTGTCGTGCGTTCTGACTACCATTCGGAATGCGTCGCACTAAGGCTGACCGACAGACGGATGATCGGATCGCTGGAGAGTTAGCAGCGAAAGCTGACTCGCTCTCGAAGCGGATGCTTGAGGTTACGGTGCCGATCTATCTGGGGACTGAAAAGGAGCCGAGTCTGGTAGGTTCGGCTGTGCTCGTAACGCTCGCTGGAGATCGTTTCCTAATTACGGCTGGTCATGTATTCGACTGGCGACAGCACGGCCCGCTTCTCGTCGGCGTCTCGCCGGAGTTGGTCTCCCTCGCGGGAACCCTGTGGCGCATCCCCGACGCGGACTCGCACGACAAATCATTCGACCACATCGACCTCGGCATCGTCCGACTGAATGGTGGTCCGTGGGAAACACTGCCGCTCGACCGGCTCTGCTCCTGGACAGAGCTAGACATCGATGCTCCACTCGTCGAGCGACACACGTTCGGTTTGATGGGCTTTCCGTTGGCAACGAACCGTCAGCCCATCGAGGGCGACCGGATCAAGTCCTTCGCATTCACGGCTGGCGGACTGGAATGCGACCTAGCGACCTACCAAGCCGCAGATAGGAACCCGCTATCCAACCTTATGATCGGATACGACCACAAAACAATGTCAGGCGCTAAGGGAAGACTCACTGCGCCCGCTCTTAACGGCGCGAGCGGGGGAGGTATCTGGCGCTTTGGTCGCAAGCTGCGCGAGACGACCCGGTCACCGCTTCTATCTGCCATCTTTACGGAGTGGCACAAGGGCAAGCACAAGTATCTCTTCGGCACTCGGGTGCAGGTCGTCGTCGGACTACTGACTGGACAATTCCCTCACGTGCGCGAGTTCGTCGAGGCAGAATTAGGAGTGCAAAGCTCCGCTGAAAACGGCAACGCGACCTGACAACCGACATTACCTAGCTCGAGGGCTCAAATGGCTAAGCTTGCCGTCATAGTAATGGGCAACCGAAAGGCGGGCAAAAGCCGCACGTGGAACGTCCTCTTTGATCGGACAGTCCACACAGGAAGCCAGACGCGACGTTTGCGTTTGTCGGACGGACGATCAGTAGATGTCTTTCTCGTCAGTGCGTCACCGGAGGAGAGACGACGTTACGTGGGCGATATCGTTGACGACGACGCCCGAATTGTTCTCTGCTCCGTTCAGTACACTTTGAAAGCGCAGGACTCGTTCAGCTTCTTTCTCGACCACGGGTACACGCTTTACATCCAATGGCTGAATCCCGGCTTTAACGACCCAGCTCGACTAGCGGACACGCTGGGCTTCAGCGACCGCTTACTCCATCTCGGGGCAACGTTGAGCGTTCGCGACGGTCGGAGAGATCCTCGCTCACGAGTGAAAGAGTTGCGTGACTTTATTACCGGGTGGACGGCTGACCGCCGCGTCAACGATTCGGCATAACTCAGAGGGATCAGCTCACCCAGCCGCGGACTTCGAGCATCACTAACTCCACAGGTTGCCCGACCGTGATCCCGTGTTTTTGCTGGTAGCGCGCCATCACTTTATTAATGGCCTCCTCCAGAGTGCGCCCGCGCGCGAGGTGGCGATAGCCAGCTATCCTTCC
The DNA here is from genome assembly GCA_050733495.1 of Gemmatimonadaceae bacterium. GTDB lineage: Bacteria > Gemmatimonadota > Gemmatimonadetes > Gemmatimonadales > Gemmatimonadaceae > UBA4720. The sequence continues at coordinate 31,171 of JBOHTC010000176.1, forward strand.
GGGCGCCGGCCACTTTTCCCGCCACGATATCGAAGCGCCGTTGTCATACCAGGTCACGCAGAGCTCGTGCTTTGCGAGGAATTGCCAGCGCTCTGCGTCAGTTGGCATTAGTCGAAGTTAGACACACCCTTAGCCAATCGCATGCCGTTCTAGAACGTCACCGGCGGACTCACGGTCCAGCTAGCTGACTACGCGCTCGCGGCCGTTGTGGCTGCTCACAGAGCTTATGCTCCCCCACTGATCGGAGTGGATCCTTCCGAAGGAACTGTCGCTGAAAGCGCGAGCTGTTGCCGGAAGTCTGCGTCGTCCCGCTTTCGCTTTACGACGACTGCCTGTTGGCGCTCCGTCAGTTCAGGAAATGGCTTGAGCCCTACTGACGTGATGATGTCGTAGCCTTCGGATGGAGCTGCCTCAGTGTAGGTCCGACGCGAGCGCATCTGGTGCTCGCACTCCTCAAGAGGACGCCGCTCGTTAGCGTGATCCAACAGGCCACGCTGCAATAGGACTAACGTGGTGGCGATCTGACGACGGCTTGGCGGCACCGCGCGGTCAAGCGTCGGCTTGTCGAGTTCGAATCGGTCAGACAATGCCAACGCCTCTGCACGGAGCGCGGCGATCTTGGTGTACCGGTTGTTGAATCGCGGGATCTCCGCCGCAATGAACTCCGCAATTCGCTTCTCGTCCTCGTCCAGTTCGGACAGCAGGGAGCCATACGCCTTCTTGATTCCCAACAAGCGAGCTTCCGCCGCCTTCCTGGCGTCCGCCTCGCCGTCACGAGCTGCTTCCTGCTCCAGGTCAACAATCAAAACCGTCAGCGATGCGATTGACTTCGTCGCCTCGCCCATCGTTACCTCGTCACGTTTCGCTTTCGCTGCCGCGTAACTAGCACAAGCAGCGGCCAGCGCTACACGCTTCTCTGTCAATAATTCTGCTGCACTCTTCACTCGTTCAGGCGCTTCGCCCACCGCGTCCCTGATCTCTTTACTCGCCATTTCTCTAACCTCGTTGTTGAATCGTTTCACTGCACCTGCACCACCAAGCCGTCGTCCGGAATTGAACCGAAGCCCAAGGGCAATGAACCCTCAAGCGCACCCGCCAACGGTTCGCCACATCGGCCTCTCAGCCTCCAAGTGACTTCACGGTTGATGCCCCACGCGACCGAGCACGCGCCGACGCTGAGAGAAAACGTCGAACAGGGCAACTCTTACACGCCTGCCTTCGCTCGGCACTTCGAACACCAGTACTGGTTCGGTCCGGAGCAACAGACCTTCGGCGTGCGGTTGGCCGCCTTCGTGGCCACGACGGACGCAACGAACGCGGGCCAGTTGACCTCCCGGACTCCGAACAGTGTCGGTTTCGTCACTTGGTGTGTCGCGCGACCACCAGTGCCGGAGTCACCACCGCTGGCCTGCGTCTTTCGCTCCTCGCTACGCTCCTGATGGCGCCGAGATGCCTCATCGATCATGCGCTGGCGCTTCAGATCCACATCGATCTGGCGTACCCGCTTCTCGGCCTTCGCTCGCTCGGCCGGGTCCAGCCGGTCTAGTGAATCCATCAGCGCCTTGCGCTCCCGTCCCAGCGCGGCGACTTCCTCATCGCTCAACGTGTTGTACGGAACTGGCTCCGCGAATTGCACAGGTGCGCTCGATTGAGCGGCCACCAGCTTCCCGTCCGGCGTGATGAACTGTTGCTGACTGTCATCGAGCTGCGCTTCCACCAACTGACCCGGCTTTCCATCCGGCGTCATCGATGTCAAAAAAGCCTGCGTTCTCATGCGTACTCTCCTCTCACGGTTGGCGTTTCTTACTTCGACGTATGCACATGCCACACAGGCGCACTCGTCATCGGTTCATTTTCGAACCGCTCCTCGTTCCTTCGGTCAGCTCTGTCCTGCGCTTCCAGTCGCGCGATTGTGGAGCGAGCGAGTTCCGCCAGCTCACTATGCACGCTCCGTGGTGAGTCGCCCGCTGCCGAGCTTCCCGAGAACACCAGCGGAATCTTTTTCTTCCCCACGACGCCCGTCACAAGCACCAGCGCACCAGCCGCCGCGTTCGCAACGTCATCGTGTCCGCCGCTCGGGTGATCGATGGAGTCCCGCCCACCACGAACTGACCGCCGTTGCAGCGCGAGCAATTGATTGCGCAGGGTCGGTTGGTCCAGCAGTTCCACCGCGCCCGTGTTCACTAGCGGCAGCAATTCACCGTACAGCTCGCTCTTGCTCAACGTGCTCGGCACGAACCTCACACCACACGCCGCGAAGGACTCCGCGACGAATCCCTGCGCATGCCTGTCGCCCGTCACTTGGCTGCACCCGTACTGCTCGAGCAGGGGCCCGAACGTCGTCGCTATCGCGTGCCCCGGATTGAAGGGCGGCTCTATCTCACGGACCAGATCAAGCACGGCGCGGCTCCCTTCCCTGTGGGCGATGCCCAGCGTCATTGAGTCGCCGGACCGCGAGCCCTCCGCCGCGTCCACGAACGCGTAGTACTTGGTGCTTGGCATCCGTGGGAGTTCGCGCCGGCCCGTGATGACTGCTCCCGTCAACGGCTCCTGATCGAACAGTGCCGCCCGGCCCTGTCGGAACGTGACGACTCCACCGCTCCCGAACTCCGAGGCAGCTATGATAGGATCCTTTTTGAATGCCCGCCTTATGGTGCGCTGGTCGTAGGTCGGATTCATCGACAACGTGTCACCGATCCATACCAGCACGTCTGGATCGTCGCGCCCGAAGTACTGCTCGACCGCGTCATACAGCTCTCCCTTTGGTGCAGCGGGATTGGAGAGTGCGAGCAACAGCGAGCCTGTAACACGGCCCAACGATCCGCGCAGCGCCGTGATGACCTCGTGGTCCGGATTGGCGTGATCCTCCTCGCTCTCCCAGAAAGCGATCTCGTCACAGTTCGCGGTCGGGCACGAATAGCCCCGCGGCGCTTTCTTGGAAGCCGTCATCACCTCGATGTTGGCTCCGGTCTTGTACTCGATCACCTCTTTCAGCTCACCACGGAACACGTAGGGCGCCACCAGGGGCAGGGCGTTGAATCCGCGGATGTATTTCAACGCGGACCGCGACTGACGCCGATCACTCGCAAGCAGCGGGATCACCACGTCTTCACCGGGATCGACGCAGCGAACGTCGAATGTGATCGCTCTGAATACTGCATGCAGCGCGGAGTTGCGTGTTTTACCACCACCGCGCCCGATACACATCCAAGCCTCTGCGACACCGACTGCAGGAGGTGCAGCCCGCTTCGTATGGCGCTGGTAAACCGTGAGCTCCTCGGGTGACATCGCGATCCCGTAGACAGCCTTCCAGAACGCACGCCACGGAGCCCACTCGCTGCCCGCCATTCCAGCGGAGTCCATCAAGTCGATGATGGTGCCGCGCCATGGCTCTCTTGATGCACGTCGCGCGACCGCTTTCGCTTTCCCTCCGCGTCTACCTACCTCACGAGCACGCGGATCGCCCTTTGCGAAGGGCGGCTTGTTCGGATTACGCTTGCTCATCGTGCACCGTTCGCGTTCCTGGGTAGACTGCTGGGTTGACGCGTGGATCCAATTGGGCAGTCCCCAAGGGTGGAACTCACGGCAGCACCTGACAGACCTTCAGGGGAACTCCGCCGAGAGAACTGGCCCAGACTATTGATCTGCCAATAGTTCAGCGCCGAAAACGAGCATCCACTTACACAGGCTGACGCTGGCTTGGATACGCGCACGCGGACCGCCGGACCTTCTTCGGCGCTTCCGAATGTCGAATCTCCCAACTGCGCTTGCCTGTCCCGGTTCATCGGTTCCAGCGTTGTGATCGGCCACCACGAGGACCGACCGTTCGGGAACTGGATAAGAGCCGAGACGTAGGTGCTTGAGATTTCGAGGACCGTCGCCACCCGCTTGGTGTCCGTGAGGACCTGCTGGCCGATGCGTAACCCATCTACTTCTTGCCGCATTCTTTTTCCAAGTAGCGCCTGATCGCGCGACGACCAATTAGTGAAATCGGGACCGCTTCCTGCTTTGCGAGCCGTTCTAATTGCTCACGCATTGTTGTAGGAAGTGTGACGAGCACTCGTGCGCTGGGTTCATCCGTATCGCTGATTCTGCTGCCCATACTTTCCTCACCATCAAACGAAAAAGCCCGACACGTTTTGTGTCGGGCCGTATCTTCACGAGTCGCCACGATCCAACCGAGGGCAGCCGCGAACCTAAGTTTTCATCATCGTTCTCTTTCGTCGCTGGGTCTGATCCTCCCTCAGTCGCTCAGTGCACAAGGCGACGTCCCTACACACCTTTTGTACGTTGGCTGGCAGATCGTTGTAGTCGGTCTGCCAAAGCGTCCGTGCGACGGTGTGCGCAATCCCTAAACGTTCATCAGACTCGATTGATTCAAGCCAGTTCGTCACTTGCTCTATGGTTCCGTAGCAAGCTTTGTCCTGTAACTCACAACCAATCAGTCCGTCGGCCGCGAGGTGTGCCCATCCTTGGTGCTCCTCGTGACGTAATGCAAAGAACAGCGTGTAGCCGAACTGCTCCGCTCGTTCCGCGATCTTGTCAATTTGTCCCTGCTCTGTCTGTGTTTGCATTTGCTTCATGCTCCTTTGCCGAATGGCGTTTTGTCGTTGATGACCCTCCAGTCTATAGGTATGGGTATAGGTCGCTTAACCTACTGAAGCGTTAAGCGATTCACCTGGTCGTGATCGCGTCGTTCAGTGGCAGACTTCTCAATCGAGAGCTTTTGTGCTGACCTAGGCGCTTGGCTTTCAACTGAGCCAAGTCACGGATCACTGCCCGGCGTACAACGTCAGACAGGGAGATCCCTTCAGACTTGGCTTGTTGTTCAACGCGTCTGCGCAGTCGGCGATTGACCCTCGCGAAGATGATCCGGAGGGGGTCATGCTGTTGCTTCTTATCCATCGGAGATATCCTCGGGGTTTATGTCTCGTCTACGAAATTCGCCGGAGGATAAGTGGCGGCAGAGAGGCCTTAGTTGCGGCGCTTTCCTTCCTTCGGGTCGAGCGGAGCAAGGCCGAACCGCGACACGTTTCCTGAGTCGCGAGCCGCGTAAATGGCCGCGCCATGACGTCCATCGGGCCGCGTTGACCGCGCTAGAGAGTAACGCGCAAGCCAGACCGAACCATGCGGCCAAAGGTGTTCATGCCACTCCTTCGCTACGCCCGGTAGCCAAAGACACGGCGGAGGATTCGGTGGAGCATTCCCACGAGGGACATAGAGGAGTGCATGTGCGTGACGGCGGCTTGTGTCGCTGTGAACTCCGACAAAAACGGCCGCCCCGTGAATCCTCGTCACCAGGCGGCGAGCCCATTCGTCAACGTGCTCACTGGCTACTGTTTCCGAGACTGATGACTTCCACGACAGTCGCATCCAGAGCGTCCATTTCCGGCCGGCCACATACTCTGACGACCATGCGTCACGAGCTGCGACTTCGAGGTCAAGGGCGTCCTGACGTGCGGTGCTTCCGTAGTGGGCTGCGTCGTTCATGGATACACCGACTGCAAGTACGTCTTTCGACGCACGGTTCCTGATACGCTTCCTTGGCCGTGTGGAGTCCGCATCTCGCCGGGGTCAGTTTGTGGCCCGCAGACCACACCAACGGGAGACGCGTGCACCGCGTGCTGTCTAACCGAGTCTAATCGCTGATCGGATCTTAACCTAGATGCATCCGTATAGCGCAGCGAATTGGCACAAAACTAAAACGGGTTGACGCCGTCGTAGTGAAAGGGCAATAAGTCGGAGGCGCTGCGCCGGTATTTACCTAGGAGGATTTACTTTGTCGTCTCTTTTCTCGGCCTTGCTCAAGCGTATCGGCACTCGTCCTGTCTTAGCCGCTTTGACGAAATGCTTGTTCTGCCAAAGTACCTCGTTGCGCACGTAATCCTTTCCGTTCGTGTCTCGCGTGTGCGTCTTGATGGACATTCTTCTCCAGCCATCGCTCTTGCGGAGCATCTTGTTGTAGAGGGGAGTGTCGTAGCCGCTCAGCAAGATCATGCATCGTGCGCGGCAACACAGTGTCAATAATTCGCGATGAAACTCCTCATCGTTCGCATCAATCACGTACTCATGATCCCGCTTCACGAAGTACGGCGGATCGAGGTACACTAGCGTCGCTGGACGGTCCAGAAACAACTCAAGCAAGCGTCGTGCGTCGAGGCTTTCGATTCGAACATTGCGAAGACGTTCAGCGACGTGGGCAAGCCGTTCGGGAAGGTTATGCCATCGGCTGACCCGTGCCTCTTTACCGCCGCGCGTAAACGAGGATGAATAAGAGAAACCAGCGTCTTTTGCATCGCCGTTGACTGTCATCATTGTGCGGGCGAGGAAGCGTCGCGCACGCTCGGTCGGGGTAAGTCTTTTCCTTCCTCTCCCGGCATTTAGAAACTCCTGACGGGCGTAGGGCGTGAGGGCAACCGCCGCTGCTAGTGCGTTGGGAGTTCTCCGAAGAATCCGAAATAGATTGACGATGTTGCCATCCAGATCATTGATGATCTCGATAGGAGCGGGGTGCTTTGCTAGCGTGATAGCGGCTGATCCGCAGAAGGCCTCAACCCAAGCGTTGTGGGGAGGCAGTGTCGCGATAATCTGGGGCGCTAAGCGCCGTTTGGCACCATAGTAGCCAAAAGGCGGCTTGATGCCATTAGCCTTGAGGCCGTTTGCGCGCGATTGATGCTCAACTTTCCCGCCCGTGAGGCGCACGCCATTCCGTTTGCCGCTTTTTACAGCTGGTCTAGCTGCCTTGGTTTTGCCGACTACGAAGCGAAGCTTTCTTTTTTTCGGCATACGGTGTCGGCCACAGTCGTCAACCAGTTGTCGGGGTTTTTGTAGACGTTCTTGTATGCGTCCTGCACGATTTCCATGCGATCAAGATCGAAGACGCCGCGCGTGGGAACTGGCACCAGATAGAGGAAGTAGCTCGGCCCAAGGATTTCCGCAGCTTCAATCTCAGCGCGGCTCCAATGAAACTCGAAAGACTCAACTCCAACGGCTTTCACCTCGATAAAACGAGGGTGGGGCGTTTGAGCTACAAGCGTGACGCTCTGAATGTCGAAACAGGCCCCAGGGCTGTCTCGTGAGATGTGCCGGACGCGGTTGCAATAGCTCTCGCCGACGCGCTCCCTTTCCCATGCCAGCACGGCAAGCTCCGCCTCCATCCCGAGGGCCAAGCGGTCATCTGCAAGCTTGACGAGTTGCTTTGCGCTCGGACCAACAACGTTTCGTGCCCACAGCGCCCACGGCACGAACGGCTCCTCAAGGACGAAAAAATCGCCCTCGGGCCGGTGGCTAACAGCGCCAAGATCCATGAGAAAGTCCCTTACACCAGCGTCGCGAAGCCGCGCCTCAACACCTGGTCGATTCACAAGCTCACCTTCGCTGGGGGCAAACTGGGCTAGATAGCGCGCAAACAGGAGCCCGTAAGGACGTTCCGCGTCGAACAATGCTTCAGCGAATGCGAGGCTCCGGCTTAGACCACGGGCGTCGACAATACCCGAGGTTATATCACTTGCAGGCTCGACATGGCCGTCAGCCGAGCGCAGCCAGCCTACTTCTTCGAGGAAGTTAACGGTCTCCTCGAAGTGCATGGATGAGTCCGCGTATCTTGCCGCGATGAACTTTCGCTCACGAAGGCTTGAGCCGTGCACAAGTGCAAGCAGGTTGTAGACGTAACGTGGCCGCACTTTTTCGAGAGCAGTAGCGCGATCACCGGAATAGTCGCGCATACGCCTCCAGTTCTTCATCTACTCCGAACATGTCCAACGAATAGACCGGATAGTCCTGGTCGATGATCGCGCTCATTCGCTGCGCTTTAGCCTGCACGTTGGCCAGCAAGTCCTGATCAACGGTCCAATCGTACTGCAAGAAGTGATAGTGAGCGATCTTGTTCTCGGACCCTCCGACGCGATGGATACGGTCGAGCGATTGGAGGTACTGCGCGCAATTATACGAAAGGTCATAGTACACGGCGTGGGAGCACGTCTTGTGTAGCGAGATTGATTCAGCACACGCCGCAGGGTTCGCAACGAGAATGTCTACGTCACTGGCAGGGTCGATAAATGCCGCGATGATCTCTTCGCGCGTCTGTTCGTCGTGCAGCGGCGTTGATTCGGTCGGGGTCTCGCCATAAATGAGGCCGACGCCATACCCCTTCGCCTCGAGTTGCTGTTGAATCAGCTTGAGCGTGCCTATGAAATTCGACCACACCACGACCTTCCGCTCTCCCTGCGATCGCAGTTCAGCCAGCAGCACCAACAGCGTTTTAATTTTGCCGGGAACCTCTAAATCGTCGTAGTGCCGGATCACGTCTGCCAGCGATAGGTCGCCTTCGGTCAAGTTTTCGTTGTATTCGAGGACAGCCGTTCCGAGTAGTTTTGCGTACGAGACGGTTTGCCGAAGTCTTGTCATTCGGCCGCGGCGAAGGCGCTCGACCAGGTCAATGTCGCGCAGATAGTCGTCCATCGAGAGCGCACGCACCCTGTCGAGAATTGCGTCGTGGACTCGGCGCTCGTGAGGACCCATTTCGGCAATCACGGGAGGGTGAAACCGCTGCTCAGCAAGCTGAAGCTCCTTCTTACGAACACGATAAAAAAGGGGGCCAATGGCCGTTGACAATGCCTCGGTTGCTTCGTCGTCGCGCTCCTTCTGGGCCAGGTACTCGATCCTAATTCGCTCTGCGGAGGAAAGCGGCGAACTGCGCGGCCACAGCACATCGAACAGATTGAACGCGTCCGAGTAGGTGCGAGGGAAAGGCGTCCCCGTGAGCACACAGCGCCGTGCTGCTAGTTGGCTGATCCCCAGAACCGCGGACGCCCATATCCCGCCGACTTGTTTGATGTAGTGAGCTTCATCGACAATGAGAAAAAACCGTGCGCCGGCCTCGGCGAAAAGAATGCGCACACGCTCCCAATCGCGTTGCAGTGTCTGAAACGACGTGAGGTACAAATCGCATACGTCCTCCGGGGCGGTGACGTAATTGCTGCGCCTGTCCTCGATATCGCCACCGGCAAGCACGGCGACCCTTGGGGCCTCACCTAAAACCGCCTTGTACTCACTCTTCCAAGGACCAAAGCAGGCGGGCGGTCCGACCACGAACAGCGAGTCTACAAGACCACGGCTCCTAAGCCACGCGAACACGGCCAGAACCACCGTAGTTTTTCCACTGCCAGGCACCGAGAAATTCGCGCCATTGGTCACGGCGAGAAGGTGGAGCGCGGCCTTGAGTTGATGCTCCTTCAATTTTCGCGGAATTTTCTCAGCGACAAAAGACAAGAAATCGGCGGCTTCCGTCTCGCTGAGCACACCACCCTTCAGCCGAGATCCCTTTTCAACAGCGTCCCGCAGTTCACTGCGAAGCTCCACAAGCGCGGCCCTGCTGGCCACGACTTCGTCCGTAAGCTTATGCGCGATGTTATGGCGATTCAGGTAGGACAAAACCTTATCGAGGGTCGCGTGCACATCCGCAGGTGAAGCTACCAAGCTGTCTGACTCCGTCGCGGAGGCGAACCCCCAGTACGCCAATTGACTTCGATGACGGCCGGCGATGAGGCCTTCATCGTCCTCGATGACAAGCTGACTGCCTTCGATCCGCACCGCAGGCATCATTTCCTAGTGCCATCCTTCTTGCCGAGACCATCGTACTTCTTCTTGTAGTCGTAGATTTCTCCCTCGATGTCCTTTGCGCGCGTCTGAATCTCAGCGGCGAGTTGTCGCGCCTTGCCGAAATCGGCGGCCGCAATGTTCTTCACGAGCATTTCGTCGTGGTTCAGCTTGCGCAACGCGGCTTCCAGGAGCGCAAGCGGAGTCTCCTTTTCGTCGTTTTTCTCCTGAAAATCCAGCGCCTTCTTTACCCGATTGATGATGTGCGGCTGGTATCGCTGAGCCCACCTGCGATCGTTTTCTTCGGGCGCCAAAGGCGTGCCCTGTGCATCGACGAGCTCCTTGGCCGGGAGATTGGCATCAACTTCATCCGAGATCTTAAGAACTTCTTTGCGACTCTCCTTCACGCCAGCAAGCTTCGGCAGTTGCCGCATGATCGCGTGAATCTTGGGAAGACCCTTCAGCAGGCGTAACCGGATCATTTTGAAGGCGGCATCTTCGATTGCACCGATGTCTTCCTCATCGATGCCTTTCTCCAACAACCACTTCGGTTCTTTGAAGTAGCGATGGTACGCGAGGCTGTAGTCGAGGAACGCCTGCCACCTGCCCTCGGGATCGTACGGCCCCTTCGAGATGGACGTGTAGAGCTTCTCGCGTCCGAAAAGCTCGAGATACCTGTTCACGCATTCGAGAGGCAACAGGAAGTCTTTCTCGTGTTGCTTCACTGCTTGGTCTAATTCCTTCTCTGTGGCGTTCGCGTACTTGGGATCGTCGCGCAGTTGATCTCGAAGGCTGAAGCCGAGATCGATCTTGCGTTTGATCGAAAGCGCCCGATCGAAACCGTAGTACTCGGACTTACCCTCGCTCTGAAGCTGGTATCGGTTCTCGAGCTGCTCAATTTCAATCAGAGTTGGGGGTCCGCCGGGGTCTTTTGCTCCGGGCAGGATCACAACTTTCATGGTCTCCGAAAAACCCGGTTTCTTCGGCAGCCGTTCAAGCACCATCTTGCGACGGTTGCCGTTTATCAGAAAGCCGTCAGATGTGATGATGGCAGGATCGTTCTGACCGATATGCGCTAGAGAATCGCTCAGTGTGTTGACCATCTCTGGGTCTTTTTCGGCCAGGAATCTGGCGAGGACTTCCTGAGCTGCCGCGTCCTTTTCATCTAGTAGGCCGTTCCGCTTTTCATAGTCGCTAACGTCGGACGCGATGCGCCCATTGTCCTTGCGGTAACGAAGTAGCGTGGTCGGCACACGGTAGACGGGTCGTTCTACCTGATCCCGCTTATCATTTCGGAAGTTGATAACTGCTGTGGCGGGCTTCGGACCTTCCGTTTTTTTCTCGTTAATCACACGGGCGAAGTCTTCTACGATCTCTCGCTTGGCCTCGACGGAGATTTTTGGCATCGATGTGTACGAGGGAAGGTGGGTCGCGATGCGGGACGGTGAGGTGCGACCGTCCGTGGACAGCTTCGGTACAAGTATATAGGCTGTGCTTATCGCACTCCACTCCTTTGGGCCTGCGCGAACTCGGTCCGGATGAATCGGTTTAGCGGGTGTAAGGGCCAGCCCAAGAGAGTCCGCTAAGTACGGTGTCGGATCGGTCGGTCGTGCCGCCTCGTCGTAAAGGATCGAGCGATCGCTTGAACCTGCTCACGCTCAGCGTCAGCTTGCGCGGAGAGCGCGCGCGATGGCCGTCCGGGACCGCTGTTACCCTTGAGAGGCAGATCGCTTCGACGGATGCGGGGAGCACGGTCGCGGCCAACGTTACGGATTGTCCCCCTCCTCACGAGTTGGCCAAGATGATCGGCAGTATAGCCGGACACCTTCGACGCCTCGGTGAGGGTCAGCGTCTTCTCACCCTGAGTATCGAGGGATGCTTCCAACTCTGTAGCAGCAAGCTCCCACAGTCTGGCGCACGCAGGATCGCCGTACTCGCGCAGGTACTTCGCGCGCTCTCTCCATCGTGCGGGCAGGGTGTCCGGCATGGTGTTCTCCATGCCTTTTAAGTATGGAGTACCACCCTTAACCAATGGTCGAGAAACGAAAAGCACCTGTTCGAAAACGGCAGGTGCTTCTCCAAAACTATTGATCCAAACTATTGATGCTGGACTGCAGAATCTCGTAACTCCAATCGGGACGGCGGGATTTGAACCCGCGACCCCCTGAACCCCATTCAGGTGCGCTACCGGACTGCGCTACGTCCCGTTTTTCGCCCGGACTGTCTCGGCGAAACAGACTGCGGAGTATAGTCGCTCTCGCTGTGCTCTACAACCGTTTCGCCGCTTCAGTCCGCTCGCGGCAAATCGGGATAGGTTTTTGCAGGTGACGGGCGCTCGGATGCCCAAAGCTTTTCTTCTCAGGGCGGACACTTAGGTCCGGTCTCGCAAATGACATCGCTCATTTGCCGAATCTCGTCTTCCAGCCATGCCGTGATGCACCGGTTGTCAGCTGATGAACGATAAGGCCGAAAAGCATCCGCTAGCGGGACGTCCTCCCAAACTGCACGAGCCAGAGCCGACCGCCATCACTCCCATCGGCAACTCACGGCTTTCGGAGACCATCAAGCACGGCGGACGGGTCTACCAGCTCATGGTGGAGAGCGTTCGTGACTACGCCATCTTCATGCTCGACCCCGCTGGTTATATCGCGAGCTGGAATGTCGGCGCGGAGCGAATCAAGGGCTACACTGCGACAGAGATCATCGGCAGACACTTTTCGGTTTTCTATCAGCAATCGGACCTCGATGCGGGCAAACCCGCGCACGAGCTCGAGGTCGCCGAGCGCGAGGGACGATTTGAAGACGAAGGCCTGCGCCTCAGAAAGGACGGTACGGTTTTCTGGGCGAGTGTCCTGATCACGGCCGTGCGAGACACGGATGGCAGTCTCATCGGATTCGCAAAGGTCACCCGCGATCTCACCGAACGCCGCGCAGCCCAGCAGCGCGCCATCGCCGACGCGCGCCGGCTCGCCGAGTCCCAGGCGGCGAACACGGCGAAGAGTCAATTCCTTACAGCGATGTCGCACGAGCTCCGAACTCCGCTCAACGCGATTGGCGGATACACCGACCTCCTGACGCTCGGACTTGGCGGCCCGATTACCTCCGAGCAAATCGACTATCTCGAGCGCATTCGTAAGAGCCAGCACCACCTGATGGGAATCATCACCGACCTACTGAATTTCACCCGGATCGGGGGCGGCCAGATCAGCTACGACATCGGCCCGATCATACTGAGCGAGATAGTGGATGCAGTCCTGCCGATGCTTGAGCCGCAATCAATCTCGAAGGGGGTCTGGCTCACGCGCGGAACTGTCGTGGAAGACGCAATTGCGCTCGGTGACCGCGCGAAGGTCTCCCAGATTCTGGTGAATCTCCTCTCGAATGCGATCAAGTTCACAGCTAGCGGCGGACGCGTAACGATCGCAACGTCGACCACTCCGGGGACTGCAAGCCTGTCAATCGCCGATACCGGGACCGGAATGGCGCAGAACAAGCTCGCATCGATCTTCGAGCCTTTCGTGCAGCTCGGACGCTCGCTGAGCAGCGCGCACGAAGGCACGGGGCTCGGTCTCTCGATATCCCGTGATCTCGCCCATGCGATGAATGGAGATCTCACCGTTTCCAGCGTGGAAGGCGTCGGCTCGACTTTCACCCTCACACTGCCGCGCAGTGCGTGACCTGCTCACTGCGCCTTCGTACACCAGCGCCCCGCACGTCGTCACGCCGTAACGATCTTCCCCACGTAGAAGCTCCCGAACTCGGCGTATTTCGCGCTGACCTCGTCGAAGCGCATGTCGGTCACGAGCTTCTTGAAATCGAGTGGATCCGCGGCGAAGAGAGTAACTCCCCACTCCCAGGCGTCGAGTCCAATTGCGCCCGTAATCACCTGCTGGACCTTCCCCGCGTAGCGACGACCAGTCCAGCCGTGCGCCTGCATCAACCTGCTGCGCTCGTCGAGCGAGAGCGTGTACCAGTTGTCGTCGGGATTTCTGCGTTTCGACATCGGATAGAACGACACGTAAGGCTTACCGGTCGGTAGATCCGGGTAAAGCCGCCGACGTACGTGCG
>JBOHTC010000177.1:0-4112 GCA_050733495.1 Gemmatimonadaceae bacterium
GGTCTGTGTAGGGGGGCACTATCGGCTCTCTTGAACGGGGTTGCTCACGCGGCTCACTCCGGGAATCTCGATCTCGACGACGTCGCCAGGAGTGAGTGGTCCCACTCCGGCGGGTGTGCCTGTCGCGACGAGGTCGCCCGGCTCCAGTGTCATAATGCGCGAGATATAGGCGAGCAGGGACGGAATCGAGAAGACCATCTCGCTACTGTTTCCCCGTTGCCGCTCGACGCCGTTCACTCTCGTGACGACGCTCAGACTATCGAGGTCCGGAAGCTTTGACGACTCCTCTCCCAGAGGACAAAAGGTATCAAATCCCTTCGCTCTCGTCCATTGTCCGTCGCTCTTCTGGAGATCGCGCGCGGTGACGTCATTCACCGCTATGATCGCTCTGATTCCTGATGCCGCATCCTTTTCTGAGACCGAGGTCAGGGTCTTCCCTATCACGACTCCGATCTCGCCCTCGTGCTCGACCTTGGTGGACGCGGCCGGAAGCCTGACAGCATCGCCATTCCACACGACGCTCGATGGCGGCTTGAGGAAGAGCAGCGGCTCCTTGGGAACTTCGTTGCCGAGCTCTCTGGCGTGCTCGCGGTAGTTGCGACCGACGCAGACGATTTTGCCGGGACGATATTTTTTGGCGGGCATCTCAGTTGGTCACGAATAGAAGTCCTGAAGTTGCTTGACGATCGTTTTCCACGGACCGAACACCCGCCGCGCCGGAGGCAGATCGCGGAGAAGGGACCTGCCATAGCCTTTGTTGACGGCACGCGGATCTACAAGCACGATAACACCGCGATCGGTGGCTGTGCGGATCAGCCTGCCGAAACCCTGTTTAAGCCTGAGCGCCGCGTGCGGCACCATGTAGTCAGCGAACGGGTCTCCCCCACGTTCGACGATCGCCTCGCAGTGCGCGGCGGTCACCGGCTCGGTGGGAACCCGAAACGGAAGCCGCGCGATCAGAAGGCCCCGGAGAGCTCTTCCCGGGACGTCCACGCCCTCCCAGAAAGACGCCGTGCCCAACAGCACCGCGCGTCCTGACTCGCGGAAGTTCTTGAGAAGGCTGTCACGGCTATCTTCGCCATGAACGTACAGCGCTCGGGATCTGCCTATTCCCTTGGCTCTCAGCTCCGAAGCGACCGCACGTACGTCCTTGTGACTCGTGAACAGGGCGAACACCCCACCATCGGCAGCTTCGGTCAGGTCGACAATGCTGCGAACGACTGCTTGTAGGTGACCGGCCGAATCAACGTTGGGCGGCGGCACATCAGTCGGAACCATGAACAGCGCCTGGGTCGAGTACTCGAACGGAGACGGAAAGATCTCCGTCAACACGGTCTCCATCGAGTCCACGCCGAGGCGGCGAGAGAGGAAATCGAAACGCGCGTCGCTCGTGAGCGTGGCACTCGTCAGAATTGACGTATCCACTCTGTTGAATAGATCTTCACGAAGAATGGGCGCGAGGTCGAGCGGCACCGACATCACCGCGACGTTGTCTTCCCGTCCCCGCAGCTCGATCCATCTCACCATCGGCTCTCCGCTGGGCGGACGGAGCGTCCCTTCCAGCGCGAGCGCGGTCGCCTCGAGGCGTCGCCCCACAGCGGCCATCTCGGAGATGAGTGGCAAAACCGTATCATCCGGCTTTTTTGCGGTCTCCATCCTGGTGCGTACCATCTCCAGACCTGACTTGAGCATCGCGATCTCGCCGAGAAGATCGGTGAGTGCCACGTTCAGCCCGGCTTTCCATATTGCGTCGCGCGCAAATTCCCCGGTGAGACGGCGCACGGATTCGCCGTGCATTTGCAGATAACCGTGCAGCAGATCGAAAAGGAGCGCGGATTTCTCGCGCGCCGCTTCAACGGTCGGGACGAGACTCTTGCGCACGATCTCCAGGCTTGCGGTGTTCAAGAGATCGGGCGCCGCGACCAGGCGAGCCTCGAGCGACGGAAGCAGTCCACGGCCGCGCGCCGGGCCCGTTTTTATCAAGCGTGCGAACAATTGCTGCAGCCCTCGTTTGCTCGCAGCTGTGCCGAGGTGCGCTGCAGCGGCATCCTCAATGTGGTGAGCCTCGTCGACGACGAGTCGCGAGTATGCCGGAATTACGGCCGCATCCTCCCAATTCTGTTGCACCCGTCGCACAGCGACATCAGACATCAGGAGGTGATGATTCACGACGACGACGTCGGCTTGCGCCGCGGCGCGGCGCGCCTGAAAGAGAAAGCATTTTGCATAGTGCGGACACGCAGACTTGCGGCACAGGTCCGGCTCGGCCGCGACCTCGTCCCATACTTCGGGTCGAGGCGGCGACGGAAGATCCGCGAGCGATCCATCGCTGGTCCGGTCTGCCCACTGGCCGATCGCCTCTAGCTCGGCGCGCGCGTCTTCGCCAAGCAGCGAGGAAGCGAGCAGCTTGCTTTGTGCGAGGCGGAGGAGACACAAATAATTCCGCCAACCCTTGAGCAGCGCGAACCGAACTTGCTGTTCGCCGTCGAACGCGGTGGCGAGAAAGGGCAGATCCTTTCGTACGAGCTGTTCCTGCAGATTGATGGTATTGGTCGACACGACGGTGCGCTGTCCGTTGGCCGCAGCCCATCTTAGAGCCGGAACCAGGTAGGCGAGCGACTTGCCAACGCCGGTGCCAGCCTCCAGCAAACCCACGCCGCCATCGTTGTACAAATCGGCGACGACGCCCGCCATCTCTCGCTGGCTTTCGCGGTTCTCGTACTGGGCAAGGACTTTCGAGATCGCCCCAGAGGGGCCAAGATCGCGCTCGATAGCGTCGCGATCGAGAGGTATGAGCTCGCGGTCCGTGGTCGGCTCTTCCACGGCGGGGACGGAAGTGTAGGCTGCGGCAACGTCCCAGTCGGGCCGCGCGATCACGCTTCGTCTCTGTGAGCGATTTTGTAGGCGAGATTACGCGGTGCACCCAGCGCCGTAACGAGATGGTCCATCACTTTGCGCGGGTCGGCGCCCGAGGCGCGCGCATCTTTCGCTGCCTCGCTCAGCTCCTGCTCCGTGACCTCTCGTTTTTTTCCTCCCGCTATCAGGAGCACTACCTCTCCTTTTGGATCCGAGTCTCCATAGGCGCCCGCAAGCTCGGCGACGCTTCCGCGCTTGAACTCCTCGAACCGCTTCGTCAGCTCGCGCGCGACAACCGCCGTTCTCTCTCCCGCGCCGGCGGCGATCAGATCATCGAGCGTCGACGCGACTCGATTAGCTGCCTCGAAGATCGCTACAGTGCAGCGCGATGCCACGATTTCAGCGATTGTTTCGTTTCGCTCGCGACCCTTTCGCGGCAGAAATCCAAAGAACGTGAATCTGTCGAGCGGCATACCGGATCCCACTAGCGCCGCCATTACCGACGATGCTCCGGGAATCGGAACGATCATCACGCCCGCTTCGAGCGCTGCCCTGACCAGTCTCGAGCCGGGGTCGGAGATTAGCGGGGTCCCGGCGTCGGAGATAAGCGCGATCGAATCGCCGGCGCAAAGTCTCGCCACCAGTTTGGGGGCCTCGCGTGCCTCGTTGTGCTCGTGGTACGAGGAGACCGGCGTCGCGACGCTGTAGTGATCGAGAAGGCGACGCGAGTGCCTGGTATCTTCCGCGATTACGAGGGCGACAGACGAAAGTACTTCAACCGCGCGATGCGTCATGTCTCCCAGATTCCCAATGGGAGTGCTCACGAGGTAGAGAGTTCCCAGGCGCGCGGAGCTCATTGCTCGCCCGGCAGCGGGACTCTCGCTACGCGGCGTGCTGCTTGAACTTCTCCGCGAGGGCGGGCTTTCCGACGAAGCCGATCACCTGGTCGACGAGCTTGCCATCCTTGAAGAACAGGATCGCGGGGATCGACCGCACGTTGAACTTGGTCGAGGTCTTGATGTTCGTGTCGACGTCGACTTTGGCAACCTTCGCCTTTCCCTGATACTCAATGGCGAGCTGGTCGAGAACGGGCGCGACCATGCGGCACGGCGCGCACCAGGTCGCCCAGAAATCGACCACCGCGAGGCCCTTGTGCTGCTCGATCTGCAGCTCGAAATCGGAATCGGTTACTTCCAGCGCGTTCGACATTGTGTAATCTCCAAGCCACGGATGACCCGCGGAACTTCGTCGGTTAA
>JBOHTC010000178.1:0-1109 GCA_050733495.1 Gemmatimonadaceae bacterium
CCCGCCTCCCGCCTCCCGCCTCCCGCCTCCCGCCTCTCACCCCTCCCTCTAATACATTGACAGTCCCGACGATTGCGCTTACCGATCGATCATCGCACCGCTCTCCGATCACTCGTAGCTTGTCACCCCTTAAACGGTCTCACTTGTTGGAGGATCAGAATGCGTCGAGCTCTTGTCATCGCAGTAAGTCTTGTTGCCCTGCACCATCAGGCAGGAGCTCAGTGCAAGGTCAGCGCGAGCAGTAACGAAGGAAAGCTGCTCGCTTTCTACACGGCGCCGATCGTGTTTTCGATGGCGACCGCTCCCGAGGTCATGAGGCCTGCGTCTATCAGAATCGGCGCGGAGGGCGAGTACATCCCCAAGCCAAGTCCTGCGATCGAGCAAACGGGACTCTGCTTTACCCAAAAAAGCGAGAATACTTCGCTCTCCCCGGTCTTCGGAAGGCCGAGGATCACAGTCGGCGGGCCATTCGGCTTCGCACTCGAAGCGGCGTATCTGCCGCCCGTCACGATCGCGCATGCGACGCCCAACCTATTCAGCTTTGGTGTCTCACAAGCGCACCACTTCGCCGTCGGTCCAATTTCAACAGGCACGACGCTGATGCTTCGCATCCATGGGACATTTGGAAATGTGAAAGGCCCAATCACGTGTCCCAGATCGCAACTTCAGCAGACATCACCGTCGGCCCCGTGTTTCGGGACCAAGCCATCGAAGGACACGTTTCACCCGGACATGTTCGGCGGCGACGTCGCGGCCGGCTTCGCCCCGGGAGTGCGGGGAATTTCGTTCTACGTAGGTGCTGGCGCGAACAGGATCGACCCGCACTTTCAGGTCGGGTTCACGGATGCGAATGGCAACGTCGATCATACGCAAGTGGAGCTGAGCTCGCCGGTGGTGCGAGCCACCATCTTCGGGGGAATAACGGCGGTTGTCCGCCAGATCTTTGACGTGGGGGCGCAGATATATTCGGTGCCCGCTGACGCGACTCTGTTCCGGCTTATGGGAGGGATTCGCGTCCTTTGAGCGGGAAGCGGGAAGCGGGAAGCGGGAAGCGGGAGGCGGGGTACAGACCGGGAGGATGGGTGAGCGCTAGACCGGGAGGATGGGTG
>JBOHTC010000179.1:0-2948 GCA_050733495.1 Gemmatimonadaceae bacterium
GGACGGATGAACCATGCCGGAGCCGAGTATCTCCATCCATCCCGTGCCTTTGCAGCTCGCACAGCCAGAGCCGTGACAGAGCTGGCACTCGACGTCCATTTCCGCCGACGGTTCAGTGAACGGAAAGTAGCTGGGACGAAAACGCGTCTTTGTCTGACCGAAGAAGCGGTTCGCGAAATGAGTGAGCGTCGCCTTGAGATCAACGAAGCTCACGCCCTCGTCCACTGCCAACCCTTCGACCTGCGCGAACATTGGCGCGTGCGACGCGTCGAAGAAATCGCGGCGGTAAGCGTTGCCCGGACTCAGTATGCGTATCGGTGGCTTGAAATTCTGCATCGTCCGAATCTGGACGGGTGACGTATGAGTTCGAAGCATCACGCTCTCACCGAGGTAAAGCGTGTCGTGCAGATCGAGGGCGGGATGGTCGGCAGGAAAATTGAGCGCCGTGAAATTGTACCACTCGGTCTCGGCCTCGGGGCCCAGGGCGATAGTGAAGCCGAGCTCGCGGAAGATATCCTCGATCTCCTCGATGACGAGCGTCACCGGATGACGAGAGCCGAGCCACTGGCGACGCGCCGGCATCGTGAGATCGATCTCACGGCGGGAGGTGCTCGCGGCGTCGAGCTGCCGGCGCCGATCTTCGAGGTGGGTCTCGAGCTTCGCTTTCACCGCGTTGATCAGGGACCCCGCTTCGCGCAGCTCTCCGGGCGCGAGCGAGGGCAGCTGCCTGAAAAGATCTGGCAGGCGGCCTGATTTTCTGCCGAGGAGAGCCGTGCGCGCCTCCTCGAGCGATGAGGCGGTGGTCGCGGCATCGATCAGCTTCTCGCCGTCATCGGCGATGGTCGTAACGAGCTGCTGGAATTCGGAAAGTGTCACGGTTCAGCCGGAGCTACGGCGAGCAAAGGAAAGGCGGGCAGCCGATGGGCACCGCGGAAAAGCAAAAGGACTCCACCGCGCCCATTTATCATAGCGCCGGCAGAGTCCTTTGGAAGCACGGTTAGAACGCTACGCGGCGTCGAGAGCTGACTTGGCCTTCTCGGCGAGCGCGGTAAACGCAGCGGTGTCGTTGATGGCGATGTCGGAAAGGACTTTCCGGTCGATCTCTATGCCGGCCTTTTTCAGGCCGTGCATGAAGACCGAGTAGGACATCCCGTGCTGGTGTGCGCCGGCATTGATGCGGATGATCCATAGCTTGCGGAAATCGCGCTTTTTGTTTTTGCGATCACGGTACGCGTACTTCCAGCCGCGCTCGACGTTCTCTTTGGCGGCCTTCCACAGCTTGCTCCGCGCCCCGAATGCTCCGCGGGCTGCCTTCATCACCTGCTTTTTGCGCTTCAAGCGCGCGACGTTCGATCTTACGCGTGGCATATGTCTGCTCCTGTATCCTTACGCCTGAAGCAGGCGCTTGATGTTCTTGACTTCGCCGTTGGTGTGGATCGTCGTGGCCTGACGCAGTTTGCGTTTTCTCTTCGGCGATTTCTTGGTGAGGATGTGGCTCTTGAAGGCTCGCATGCGCTTCACTTTCCCCGAGCCAGTGATCTTGAAGCGCTTTCTCGCGCCCTTGTGCGACTTCATTTTCGGCATTGCGATTCCCTTTATGTCAATCCCGCGCCGTGCGCGAGTGAATTGTTTTTTCCGCTTCCCGCCTCCCGCTTCCCGCTTCCCGCTTCCCGCTTCCCGCTTCCCGCTACTTCGGCGCGAGAATCATCGTCATGAACTTCCCTTCGAACTTCGGGTCGCTCTCGATCTTCGCAACGTCGGCGAGCTCCTGCGCCACCCGATTTACGACCTGACGTCCGA
Organism: Gemmatimonadaceae bacterium; assembly: GCA_050733495.1. GTDB lineage: Bacteria > Gemmatimonadota > Gemmatimonadetes > Gemmatimonadales > Gemmatimonadaceae > UBA4720. The sequence goes on from JBOHTC010000179.1 coordinate 1,801, forward strand.
GCTCCGGGTGGGCGATCTGCCTGCCGCGGAACATCAGCGTCACCTTGACCTTATTGCCTTCGTTCAGGAATTCCCGCGCGTGGCGGGTCTTCGTCATGAAGTCGTGCTCTTCGATCCCAGGGCGGTACTTCACTTCCTTGAGATGAATCACGTGCTGCTTTTTCTTCGCCTGGCGAGCCATCTTTGCCTGCTCGAACTTGAACTTCCCGTAATCCATGATGCGGGCCACGGGAGGCCTCGCCATCGGTGCGACTTCAACCAGATCCAGACCTTGCTCTATTGCCGCCGCGAGTGCCGTCTCGACGTCCATGATGCCGAGCTGCGCTCCATCTGCAGCGATGACTCTGATCGGACTAATGCGGATCTGTTTGTTGACGCGTACGCGCTTGGTGGTATCCTGAATACGAGCTATCCTTGAAAGATAGGAAACAAAAAAAGCGGACCCCTTTTTTGGAGTCCGCGCGACGATACGCAGCCGTCAATGGCAGCGTCGTGGCCAGAACTCCTTTAGCACGCCTCGAAAATCGAGGGCCAGAGGGTGGAGCGACCCGCCCGGGCCGCCCGCTTATCGCATTGTGAGGGCGTAAGATACGGCTCCAAGGCGGTCGGTGCAAGGGATTCCCCTCTCGATTCGTGGCGCGAACTTACGGGGCGAACCGAGTCGCTCTAGATTCGCACAATGCCCCGAAACGTCGCAGGCCGCAAAGCCGATAAGCGCATCGCGATAGATGGAATTGGGGGAGTATTCATCTACGCAAATGACGCAAAAGGTCTCTCCAACTGGTACGCGCACCATTTCGGGCTGCGCCTCGAGACGTACGAAGATGGCAAGGTCTACGGCACCGAATTCAAGTACAGGCGGCTGGGCGATTCATCCAAGATCGACGCCACGGTGTTCTCGATCACGCAATCGAAGATCACCCTCGGCCCGGAGCGGCGTGAGGCCGTGATCAACTACCGCGTGCGTGACCTGCCGGCATTTCTCGAGCAGCTGAAGGCAGACGGGATCGAGATCGAAAAAACTGAAGATTTCGACTACGGGCGCTTCGCGTGGATCAAGGACCCCGAAGGGAATCGAATCGAGTTGTACCAGCCGTTGGAGTGAGGGCGGGAAGCGGGATTGCGGGAGGCGGGAGGCGGGAGGCGGG
>JBOHTC010000180.1:0-19194 GCA_050733495.1 Gemmatimonadaceae bacterium
CCCGCCTCCCGCCTCCCGCCTCCCGCAACTATTACTCACCAATAACGACAAGGACACGACATGGAGACCAACAGAATTCCCAACGATCAGCTCGAGAAAAAGTTCGACGATTTCACCAAACGCTTTCTGCGAGACGAATCAACCAATGTTGCCGACGTCGAGATTCTCGCACCGGACTGGGGAGATCAGTTCGAGACCGAAGGCGCGCGCCTTCGCGGAATAACCTACGACTCGAAGGACAAAGCGATCGAGTTCGAGCTTGACTCGGGAGAGCACCGCATCAATCACCCGCGCGAAGTCTGGACCGTGGAGGAGCCGGACGGCTTCATTCAGGCAATCGAGATCGTCCGGGACGACGATGCGCGCGAAATCGTTCAGGTGAAGCGTCGCGGACTTCGGGCCAAAAGCTGAAACTCAGCGCGCTCGAAACTCAGCGCGCCCGGGCAGAGTCGCCCTCACACCGCCGGCTGTGGGGGCTTCCAAAGCGCGGCGTCGAGTATCGACCAGAGGTGGATCACCCAACCAAGGAGAAAGAACCAGAGGCAAATAGCGAGGACAAACTGTACGATCGCGATCCCGAGGCGGCCCTGAACCAGTTGACCGAGGCCCGGAACGAAGAAACTGCAGACAGCCGCAATGACGTTTCCTGCAGAACCTTGACCCGCCATTGAGAGATCCTCCTTCTGGGGTCTACGCTTCCTCCGCGGCCGGAGTTTCGCCGCGCGGGGGTCGTTGAAGATTGATCGTCAAGTCGGCTGACGCCAGAGGCCGCCTCGCGGCCCACGCCTGATGCGTCCGCTGAGGCGGTGATAGATTGATGCCACCTCGATCGCCAACGGCGGAAACACATCGTGGGAAACGAAAGACTGAGCGCTTTCAGTGATGGGGTGATCGCGATCCTCATCACCATCATGGTTCTCGAGCTGCGCGTTCCGCATGCGGCCGACTGGGCAGCGCTCAGTGCGCTCTTGCCGGTGTTCCTCGCCTACATCCTCAGTTTCGTTGTAATCGGGATTTACTGGAACAATCATCACCACATGATCTATCTCACGAGGCGCGTGACCGGTGGAATTCTGTGGGCGAACCTTCACCTTCTCTTCTGGCTGTCGCTCATGCCTTTCGTGACGGGCTGGATGGGAGAGAATCACTTCGCGGCGCTCCCGACTGCGCTCTACGGAGCCGTGCTGATGTTCGCAGGAGTCGCTTACTACATCCTCGAGTATGTGATCATACGCAGTCAGGGAGAGGGATCGCGTCTCGAAGCGGCCGTCGGGAATGACGCAAAGGGAAAGATTTCCGTCGTGCTTTACCTGCTAGCCATTCCGCTCGCCTTCGTGAACCAGCTCTTTTCCGACGCTATCTACGTTGCGGTGGCGCTCATGTGGCTGGTCCCCGACAAGCGCATCGAGCGCTTTTTCGAGGAGGAGATCCCCTGATGACGAATGCAAGCGCTCCGGTCTCGGCCGCCGGTGCCGATGTCCGCGAGCTATATCGCCGACTTCTCGAGACCTGGGACAAGAGGAACGCGCGGGACTTCGCGCTACTGTTCGCTCCTGACGCCGGCCTCGTCGGTTTTGACGGCACCCAGAAGTTCGGACAGCTCGAGATCGGCGCGCACGTGAGCGAGATCTTTACCCGCCATCAGACGCCGAAGTACGTCGCGGTCGTTCGCGCGGTGCGATCCGTCACGCCGGATGTCGCCATACTCAGCGCGGTCACCGGTCTCGTCCCGCCCGACAAAGACGATATCGATCCCGATCTCAACGCGGTGCAGACGATGGTCGCAGTAAAAAAAGGCGACGTGTGGAAGATCACGCTCTTCCAGAACACGCCGGCCGCGCTGCACGAAAAACCCGACGAGGTGAAAAAGCTGACTGAGGAGCTGCGCGCCGTACTTAAATCGGATCATTGACAAACAAATCTCGGGTCTCGCAGAATCTTTCCGTGCTGGATCTCAGTTGGTGTCGAAGCCTTTCTTCGAGGACCCCATGCGCGTCACCATTTTCCTACTCGCCAGCGTTGCGCTCAGCGCGCCGCTCGCAACACAGAACAAGCTCACCGCCGATGACATTATCGCGCGCTACGTGAAGACCGTTGGCGGCGCCGACAAAATCCAGGCAGTCAAAACCATGAGACGGGTGGGCAGGTTAACCGGCGACGACGGATTTCAGGCCATCGTCGTCGAGGAGAGCACGCGCCCGAACAAGGTGCGGGAAGAGTTTTCCATCCAGGGCATGACCGCTATAAACGCGTACGACGGTTCGAACGGCTGGAAGATCGATCCGTTCGGCGGGAAAAAGGATCCGGAAGCACTGAGCGAAGGCGAGCTCCGCTCGATCGTCGAGGACGCGGATTTCGACGAGCCCCTCATCAACTACAAGGCGAAGGGCAACAAGGTCGAATTCGTCGGAATGGACCAGGTCGAAGGTACCGACGTCTACAAGCTCAAGGTGACGCTCAGGAGCGGCGACACCCGCTACTACTATATGGACACTGACTCGTACGTGCCGATCAAGTACGACACCAGGCGCATCATTCGCGGCACCCCGCAGGAAACCGAGACCATACTCGGCGATTACAAGCAGGTGGGCGGGTGGTACTTGCCGTTCTCGATGGAGACCCGACAGAAGGGAAGCTCTGGATCGTCGAAAATCACGATCGACAAAATCGAAGTCAACGTGCCGATCGATGACAGTCGCTACACCAGGCCGAGACCGCCGGCAAGCGGTGGTGGCGGGGGCGGGGGCGGGAGTGGCGGCGCAAGACAGCACGGAGGGCAACGCTGATGAAACGCATTTTTGAGCTCTCGTCGATCGTATCGGCGGTTGCGCTGAGCACGAGTCTCGTCGCGCAGGCACCGCAATCCACCTCAGCTCCCAAGGTCGATTCTGAAACGATCTCCGGACTCGGCGCCCGGAACATCGGCTCCGCCGCGATGAGCGGACGCGTTGCTGCCATAGCTGGCGTTCACGAAGGAAGCCGTCTCACTCTCTATATCGGCTCCGCGAGCGGGGGCGTCTGGAAATCCGAGAATGGTGGAACGACGTACAAGCCGGTCTTCGACAAGGAACCGGTGCAATCCATCGGCGCGATCACCATCGATCCCACGAATCCGAAAGTCGTCTGGGTGGGCACAGGCGAATCGTGGATGCGCAACAGCGTCTCCATCGGTGACGGCATCTACAAGTCGGTCGACGGCGGCGACAATTGGACGAACATGGGTCTCAAGGAGTCGGAGCGGATCGCCAAGATCGTCGTCGACCCATCCGATCCAAACACCGTCTACGCGTGCGTCCCCGGAAAGCTCTGGAGCGACAGCGACGATCGCGGAGTCTACAAGACGACCAACGGTGGACAGACCTGGACCAAGGTCCTGAAGGGTGGCAACGCTTCCACCGGCTGTTCGATGATGTCGATGGACTCGAAAAATCCGAAGACGCTTTTCGCCGGAATGTGGGACTTCAGGCGGAAAGGATGGACGTTCCGCTCGGGGGGCGACGGTGAAACGGCGCCCAGCGCGAGCGGATTGTTCAAGAGCACCGACGGCGGTGCGACGTGGAGCGATCTCAACGCGTCGACAGCCGCCGGATTACCCCCCAAGCCGTGGGGCCGAATCGCCGTTGCCACAGCTCCGTCCAACCCGAGCGTGGTCTACGCATTCGTGGAAGCGGCGCCGCCCACGAACGCACTGTACCGGTCCGCCGATGGCGGAAAGACGTGGGAGATGCGCGATCGCAGCTTCGCCATGATCTGGCGTCCGTTCTATTTCGCGAATCTCATCGTCGATCCGAAGGACGAGAACCGTGTCTACAAGCCAGACGGTCCGCTCATCGCCAGCTCGGACGGGGGCCAAAGCTTCAGCGGCATCTCAAATGGCGCGCACGGCGATTTCCACGACGTCTGGGTCGATCCGACGAGCACCGACCACATCATCACCGGCGACGATGGCGGGGTGTGGTACTCCTACGACGCCGGCAACAAATGGTGGAAGGCCGACAATCTTCCGATCTCGCAGTTCTACCACGTGAGCCTCGACAACGACCGGCCGTACCACGTCTACGGTGGGCTTCAGGACAACAGCTCCTGGGTCGGCGACTCCGAGTACCCCGGCGGCATCACCAATAGCCGCTGGGAGAACATGTACGGCGGCGACGGCTTCTGGATGTTCGTCGATCCCACCGACGCGCAATACATCTACGCCGAATCGCAGGGCGGCGACATCGTGCGCGTAAATCGAACCACCCATGAGACGCGTCCGCTCAAGCCGCTTCCCCGATACAACGAGGGGAAGATGCGCTTCAACTGGAACGCGCCGATCCAGGTGAGCCCGACCCAGAAAGGAACGCTTTACATCGGCTCGCAGTTCCTCTTTCGCACCAAGGATTTCGGGCAGACGTGGGATCGCATCTCGCCCGATCTCACGACCAACGATCCGGCCAAGCAGCTTCAGGAGCAGTCCGGCGGTGTAACCGTCGACAACTCGGCCGCCGAGATGCACACGACGATCTACGCGATCTCCGAGTCGCCGAAGAACGCGAATGTGGTATGGGCCGGCACCGACGACGGTAATCTCCAGGTAACACGCGATGGCGGAAAGACCTGGTCGAACGTAGTGGCGAATGTCCCGAATCTTCCGAAATCCGCCTGGGTTTCTTACGTCGATGCCGGGCACTTCAACGAAGGAACGATCTACGCGACGTTCGATCTCCACACCTTCGGCGACATGCGGCCGTACGTCTACAAGTCGACGGATTACGGCAAGACGTGGACGTCGCTGATCGGTCAAGGAAGTCCGGTGCGGGGTTACGCTCACGTGATCAGGGAAGATCTCGTCAATCCGAATCTTCTTTTCCTCGGCACCGAGTTCGGTCTCTGGATATCGCTCGACGGCGGCGCGCAATGGTCCCGCTACAAGGGCGGAGATTTCCCGGCCGTCGCGGTCCGCGATTTGGCGATCCATCCACGCGACAACGATCTCGTCATCGCGACCCATGGACGTGGAATCTGGATTATCGATGACATCACCCCTCTCCGCGCCCTCACGCCCGCGACGCTTGCGAGCGATGTCGTCTTTATGCGAGCCCGCCCGACGGTGCTAAAAGTGCTTGCTTTCGGCGGATGGGTGAACGGCGACGCGTCGTACACCGGCGACAATTCGCCCGACGCCGCCACCATCACGTACTACCTGAAGAAGCGGCACATCTTCGGAGACATGAAGATCGATGTCCTGGATCCCTCCGGCAAAATCGTCGGGACGCTGCCGACTACGAAACGCCGCGGTCTAAGCAGAATCGCGTGGTCGATGCGTCTTCCGCCGCCGAAAGTTCCGCCGGCTGCGAGCGCGGCCTTCGGTGCGGCGTATGGGCCTCGCGTCCTGCCGGGCAACTACACAGTCAGGATGACGAAGGACGACAAGGTCTACACGATGCCGCTCGAGGTCGTGGCGGACCCGCGTGCTACGCATACGCTCGCCGACAGGCAAGCACAGTTCGCTCTCGCCAACAAGCTCGTGTCGATGCTCGGCGACATGTCATTCGCCGTCGAGCGGATGAATGGACTGCGAGCATCGCTCGAGGACCGTGCATCCAAGCTCCCCGCTGGTGACGCGCTGGCCCAACGTCTCCGCGATGCGTCTGCGAGCGCGGACGTGATGCGCAAGAAGATCGTCGCGACGAAGGAAGGCGGGATGATCACCGGTGAAGAGCGGCTGCGGGAGAATCTCGCCGATTTGTACAGCGCGGTGGTATTCTACGATGGCCGGCCGTCGCAGATGCAGCTCGACAGAACAGCAGCCATCGGGCACGAGCTGGCCGACGTCGTCGCTGCATTCGATGCCTGGTCCGCGAAGGATCTCGCTTCGCTAAATACCGAGCTTGGCGCGAAGAAACTGCAGCCAATCGCACTCATTACAAGGCAGGATTGGGAAGGAGCGGCAAAAACAGAACAATGACGGATAACTCAAACTTCTCCCGGCGCGATTTCCTCCTGCGCGCCGGGCAATACGGGCTCGCATTCTCAGCCACGATTCCCGGACTACGCGAGCTTGTCGAGCGGGTCGGTCCGCCAATTACGACACCTGAAGATCTCGAGCGCGGAATTCTTCGGGCCCCAATGCCCGCGGATTTTTATTCAGGGCTGCGCTGGCGAATGCTCGGTCCCTTCCGCGGAGGACGTGTCGCGGCTGCGACGGGAGTGCCTGGCAGGCTAAACGAGTTTTATTTCGGCGCGGTAAACGGCGGCGTCTGGAAGACTATCGATGGCGGCCGAATCTGGTCACCGGTTTTCGATTCGCAGCCAGTTGCGTCAATCGGCGCGATTACCGTTGCTCCCTCGCACCCCGACACCGTCTGGGTCGGAAGTGGGGAATCCACGCTCCGCGATTCAACCGGGTTCGGGAACGGAGTCTACAAGTCCGCCGACGCCGGCAGAACGTGGACCCATCTTGGACTCGACGAGACACACCACATTGGCAAGATCGCGGTCGACCCGCGGAATCCGAACAACGTGTTTGTCGCCGCAATCGGAAAACTGTACGCGGCCAGTCCGGAGCGCGGCATCTTCCGCTCCCGCAATGGCGGACAAAGCTGGCAGAAAGTGCTCGGAGACGAGAACGTCGGTGCGGTAGAGGTCGCTATTGATCCGTCCAACCCGAACGTCGTCTACGCCGGGCTCTGGAACACGCGCCGGCCGCCGTGGTTCACTTATGCGCCGACGAACGGACCAGGTGGCGGAATTTTCAAATCCACTGACGGTGGCAGTACGTGGACCCAGCTCACCAACGGATTGCCGAAGGAGGGAATTGGACGAACGGGGATCGCGGTAGCGGCCAGCAATCCAAACCGGCTCTACGCGGTTGTCGACTGTCTGGTACCTGAGGCGCCCGCTCAAGTCGAGCCGCCGCTCGGGACGCCCGCGCCGCAGCCGGCACCCCCCGGCGCGCCCCCTTCGAGTCCGCCGCCGGGACAAGGCGGATTTTTCCGGTCCGACGATGCGGGCGCGACGTGGACTCGTCTTTCGAGCGATCCTGCTCTGTGGACCCGCGGCTGGTACTTCGAAAAACTGACCGTCGATCCGCAGAATCCGGATATCGTTTACGTGCCGAACGTCGCTGTCAACAGAACGATGGATGGCGGCAAGACGTGGGTCGTTCTTCGCGGGTCGCCGGGCGGCGACGACTATCATCAGCCGTGGGTTTCGCCCGACGATCCCAACACGATGATCGTGGCAAGCGATCAAGGCACGATCATCACGCGGAACGCGCGCGCGAGCGATCCCCGCGATGTCACGTGGAGCTCCTGGCTCAACCAGCCCACGGCGCAGATCTATCACGTCTCGGTAGACTATCGCTTTCCGTACTGGGTGACGGGCGCGCAGCAGGACTCGGGCGCAATTGCGGTTCGCTCGCGCGGCAAGTTCTCCGAGATATCGATGCACGACTGGGAGCCGATCTCTCCAGGAGGAGAAAGCGGCTACACCGCCGGTGATCCGCTCAATCCGGGAGTCGTGTATGGCGGCGACGGCCAGCGTTGGAATCTCGACGCCAACATCCCAATCGAAGGCACAACGAGCCCGAAGTCGCCCGAGCCGGCACGGGGCGACTGGACTCAGCCACTCGTGTTCTCCAAGGCCGACAAAAAGGATCTGTACTACGGCAACCAATTTCTGTTCAAGACGAACGACGGCGCGAAGACGTGGAATCAGGTAAGTCCCGACCTGACACGCGCGGAAGTTTTCATTCCACCTACTCTCGACGCGGCCGCAGCAGCGTGGACTGATAGAAACGGCAAGCGGGGCGTCATCTACACGATCGCTCCGTCATCGATTCGGGGGCCGCTCGTGTGGATCGGTACGGACGACGGATACATCCAGCTGACACAGGACGAAGGCAAGACCTGGAAGAACGTGACGCCATCGGCAATCACTCCGTGGAGCAGACTCACGATGATCGAAGGTTCCCACTTCGACACCAGCACCGCGTATGCGACGGTCGATCGTCACCAGCTCCAGGATTTCGAGCCGTACATCTATCGCACACGCGACATGGGGAAGACGTGGCAGAAGATCACGAATGGATTTCCTGCCGGCGCCTACGCGCACTCGGTTAAGGAAGATCCGCAGCGAAGGGGCCTGCTCGTGGCCGGAACCGAGCGCGGCGCTCACATCTCGTTCGACGACGGTGACACCTGGCAATCACTCCGGCTCAATCTGCCGGTGACATCCATCCGTGACTTCGAGTTTTACGGCAACGACCTCATCGTCGCGACCCACGGCCGCGGCTTCTGGGTGATCGACGACATCAGCTCGCTGAGACAACTCGGTGACGGTGTCACTCGGGACGATGCGTTCCTCTTCAAGCCAGCCGACACCATCAACTTCATCGAGGGCAGTGACAACGGGACCCCGCTCCAGAAAGACGAGCCCCACGCCGAGAATCCGCCGAATGGAGCGAACATCGATTACTACCTGAAGACCGCAGCGAGAACTCCAGTCGTAATCGAGATCGTCGATTCGACAGGCGCCGTCGTCCAGACATTTTCGAGCGATCCCAACGCACAACGGCCGACAGGAAGAGGAGGTCAGAATCCTCCGGCGGGGGGAATTGCGCGGGTCTCGCCACTATGGCGGACGCGTCCGGAGCCGCTTGCTACGAGCGCCGGCATGCATCGCGTGACGTGGAATCCGTTGCGACCGCGACCGCGTGGTGCGCCGCCTCCGGATGAAGGCGGTCCACTCGATCGCCACTACACTGGGAATTTCTCGGCCAAGCTCACCGTGAACGGGAAAACTTACACCCAGCCGTTCACGGTGAGGCCCGATCCGCGAAGCGCGCGATAACGCCGCGCGTCAAGGCGAATTGTTGGTTCCCACCTTGAGGACTTCGTCGATCCAGAAACGGACGGCGTTGGGGTAGCCCGCCTGGCAGGGAGTGAGACCGGCGAACGAACTGTCTGCGCCCGTCAGCCTCGTGATCTCGGCGATGATCGCGGCGCGTGTCATCGTGAGTTTTTTTCCAGCCTGCGCTGCCAGATACGTCCGTGCGACTGCGGGTGCCGACGGACACGATGGCTGTACTTTCGCCATCGAGTGCGGCCCGATTGCTTCGCTCGGCGCTGCCGTCAGCGCGAGCGCGGCAAGGCCCGTGAGTGCAGCGAGTGCGATGCGTTTCATGCGTTTATCCTCGGTTTGGTAAGGAGGGACGAAGTCGACCCTTGTCCTTCGCAAGGGACGCGCCTCGTGCTCCGCGAAGACGACAGAAGTCGCAACGCGACGAGGTCAATTCTCCCGCGCTCTTGCGACTTCGAAGCTTCCTGGCCGGGCCGAGTCGACCTGCAACGCCCAACCGGCTGTCCAAAGCGTTGAATTACGGTCCCGAGTGCCAGTCTATTGACATTGTGTCAATGGGTTGACATTATGTCAAGAGTTTCGGATGGTTTCTCGGATGGGTCCGGCATGTAGTGCCAGCGCCGTCCGCTGCAAACGACTTGAATCGGGACGGATCATGAAGAACACTGGACTCGACCAGCTTGGTCGCAGAGAGCGGCAGATCATGGACATCATCTACCGACGAGGACGTGCGAACGCGGCGGAAGTGCTCGCTGATTTGCCGGATCCGCCAACCTACACAGCGGTGCGCGGGATGCTGAGGCTTCTGGAAGGCAAAGGACACCTCCGTCACGAGCAGGATGGTCCGCGCTACGTCTACCTTCCTACAGCCAATCCGGATCGCGTGAGCAAGTCAGCGGTGAGACATCTCGTGCGCACTTTTTTCGATAACTCAGCGAGCTCCGCGGTCGCCGCGATGGTCGGCATGTACGAAGACCGCTGGAGCGATGAAGACCTCGACGCGCTGGAAAAACTGATCGAGAAGGCACGCAACAAGGGAGGCCCCTCATGATTCCGTTCAGCATCGAGCTGCTCGCGAAGAGCTCACTCATTCTTGCGCTCGGTCTCTGCGTCGCGGTGACTCTGCGTGGAGCGACAGCTTCGCTCAGGCATCTCATTCTGCTGGCGACGCTTGGCGGCGCGCTGGTTCTTCCCGCTGCGATGTCACTCGCGCCGAAATGGGACGTCGCTGTGATTCCGACGCCGGCCGCCGCACGAACGATTGGCAACGACACCGATCCAGGCTCCGCGCTCGGCAGTGCGACTGACCGAGGTTCCAGGGTCGCCCGAGATGCTGTCTCGCTCGGCGGAACGGCGGGAACCCGACGACTGCCGACCGCCAGTCCGCGTGATGCGACTCCCGGTATCGGCGCGGGCGTTCAGACATCGCCAGCGACTCTCCTGGTTTCTGCTTGGCTCATAGGTCTTCTCGCAGTCGTCGCGTGGCTCGTCACGGGTCGGCTGAGACTCGCCCGGATCGCGCGGACGGCATGGCCGCTCATAGATCCGGAGTGGACCAAAATTCTGAATCAGGCGCGCACTGAGGCGGGCCTTCAGAAAGGCGTCCTGCTTTGCGCCAGTCCGGCTGTCAGCACTCCGCTGACGTGGGGCTCGCGCGCGCCGGTGATCCTGCTGCCGGAAGACGCCCCCGATTGGAGAGAGGATCACCGCCGGATAGTACTTCGTCACGAGCTTGCGCACGTCGCCCGCTCCGATTCGCTAACACAGCTCCTCGCCGGAGTAGTCTGCGCTCTATACTGGTTCAATCCCTTCGTCTGGATCGCGGAGCGAAGACTCCGTGCGGAATGCGAGCGCGCCTGCGACGACCGGGTCGTATCTCTTGGAACGCCTGGGCCGGAATACGCGTCGCACCTCCTCGAGGTTGCGCGATCAGCGCGCGCGTTTGGCGCGGCCGGGTTTCTCTCCGTGGCTATGGCTCGGCCATCGCAGCTCGAGGGAAGGCTGCTCGCCGTCCTCAACGAGTCGCAGCGTCGCGCATCGATCTCTCGCGCGACGCGGCTGGCGGCAGTGTCGCTTTCGGCCGCGATGATCCTGCCACTCTCCGCGTTCCACGCGGTGCCGAGAACGAGCTCCGCGATCACTGGCGAAAGCGGCGTGACTGTTCCGTCGGACATCCCGAAGACCTTTGTCACTCCATCGAAGATCGCGGATTCGACGATCGTCCTTTCCGCTCCTGTGAAAGCCGGCGGCAGTCTCGACATAGATCTTAGAACTGGCGGGAAGGTGATAGTCGCGAGCTGGGACAGATCCGAAGTATCGGTCCGAGCTTCGCTCGGTGGCCGCGACTGGCGTAACACGCGGGTGACGTTGAATCCGATCGGTGGCAACGCGCGGCTCGAGAGCCGATTCACGACAGAGTCAAACTCCGAGAGCACGCGGCACGTATTCGAGATCACTGTTCCGCGCAACTTCAGTCTCACGCTCAAATCGAGCGGGGGGTCGCTGTCGATGGCAGGCGTCAGCGGGAGTTTTAGCGGTACCACTGGCGGCGGTGAAATCAATCTGGAAAGAATGAACGGTCAGGTGAATCTCGAGACCGGCGGTGGCGACGTCGTGGTCAGAGATTCGAGACTCTCGGGATCGGTGAGAACCGGTGGCGGAGTTGTAAGGATGATGAACGTCACCGGCAACATGAAGGGCTACTCGGGCACCACCGGCATCTCGACCGTTTATACTGACAGCGCTGAAGCCAATTACGGCAGCGGAAGCGGCGCCGGGATTGGGACATCCTCATCGTCGTCCTCCAGCAGCTTCACCTTCGTTGGGCCGACCAATGGAGCGGGCTCGTCCTCGAGCCAGATCATGATGGCCTCCGCGGGCGGCCCGATCTCGCTCCGCGCTGCGCCCAACGGTGCGCGCGTCGTTACGGGCGGCGGCCGCATCAGGATCGGCGCGTCAGACGGGTTTGTGTACGCCGAGACAGGCGGCGGTGCGATTGACGTGGGTCCTTCCAGAGGCTCTGTCCAGGTTCAAACGGGAGCAGGCGATGTCAACATCGAGCTCGAGGGACCTGACGCGCATTCCGTTAACATCGCATCCGGGACGGGGAACATCACCGTCGTTGCTCCTTCGGACCTCAACGCCACGCTCGATCTCGAGAGTGCCTACACCGAAAACCTCGGCCACAAGACGCGCATCACGAGCGATTGGCCGGTCACGCCCACCGAAACCAGCAACTGGGATGCAACTGAGGGCACGCCTCGCCGATACGTTCGCGTGAGACAGAACATCGGTCGTGGAGGAGCGCTCATTCGCGTGCGGACTGTGAACGGCAACATCGTCCTCAAGCGCAATTAAGGCTACCGAACACTTGCTCGGTGGCCGCGAGCGTAGATAGCGACGCCGAGCAGGTTCGCACCGACAAGCACTCCGACAATTTTCGCCGTGAAAATCTGCCAGCTCGCGACTTCGATTATGGGAAAGACCGAGAGAACGGAGTAGAGAAGGGTCACCACGAGCCCGGAGATGGAAGCGACGCGAAGCCATAGTGGAGGTTTTCTGGCCAGCGATGCGACACCGAAAATCGGGATGGCGAACAAGGCCAGGTAGGTGAACGCGTAGAAGATTCCGGCGGAATTCTCGAGAATCTGAAACGCCTCCTGCACTCCGACGCCTACCTGCCCCGCCAGTGAGAGCGCGATCGTCACCCCGCTCAGCAGAAGAATCGAGTTCACTGGCGTGCGGAAGCGCGGATGCAGTCTGGTAAACCAGGCTGGCAGAAGATTGTCCCAACCTGCGACCAGTGGCAGCCTCGTGTTGCCATTGAACAGCATGGTCACGACTCCCATCTGGCGAAGCACGAGGAGGAGAATGAGTACCGGGACAATCAGGGCCGCGACGCCGGACCCGGCGAATCCGACGCTCAGCGTTTGCGGGATCGGACTGACGAGGTCGATCCGATTTGTGGGAACCAGGCTGAGCACGCTGTCCGTGCCCAGCACGAACATCACTGCGATTACGGGCACCGCGAGGAAAACGGACCGGCTGATCGTTTTCGCCGGACTCCGCGCTTCTCCGGCCATGATTGCCACGTACTCGAATCCACTGAGCGCTCCCACCGCCATTTTGCCGAAGATGTTCAGGCTGAATGGCGTGAACGCGGGCGCGGAAACATTGAACGGATGATACGAGACCGGCCGCACGTGACGCATCGCAATCAGCGGAACGATCAGAAGAGCCGCAAACGTCAATATGTGCGCGGCGCCACCAACGTCCTGTACCCACCTTCCGATCCGGAGGCCCAGTACCGAAACTGCCGTCGCGAGAAGGAGTGCCAGAGTGCTTACGGTCGGTGTGTACCACCACACCTCAGAGAGCGACGCGGCGCTCCCGCCAAAAAGGTAGGCGGCATTCGTGGCGATGACGACACCGAACCCGGCGATGACCAGCACCGCATAGGCCCAGAGATTCCACGCCACCATGAAACCCGCAAACCTGCCCAGCGCAATGGATGTCCATTGGTAGAGTCCGCCCTCCAACGGCATAAGTCGGGTCAGGTAGATCACGACCGCAGCCTGCGGCAGGTAGAACGACGCGATCGCCATCAGCCAGAAAATTGTGTGTGACGTCCCGAGCTTGGCCGCCGTTCCGACCCATGCAGATCCCACGACGTACATGATCTGCATCAACACGAGGTCCGAGAGCCCGAGCTCCCGAAGGAGCTCGGCGCTCCTTGCCTCGACCTGGGCGATCCGCTCTATCGCGGAAGCTGGCGCGCCTTCGAGAGCGGCTGACTCTGAGCCTGGCGATAGGGGGTTTGCCAAGGCCCTAAAATTTGCCCCTTGACAACCAGCCGCTACTGTTGAATTTTCAACACAGTTGATTTTTCAGCAGGGATTCATCCAGGACCTCTCGCTTCTTTCAGGCGCTTCCTTATGAGTGTCACGCTAATGGCCAACAAATCAGAAAAAGGCGCTGCCGCCGGCACCGCTGCCCTCTCGCGTCGCGAGAGGCAGGTGATGGACATCCTCCACCGCCGCACCGGAGCGACGGTTGCCGAGATCATGGCTGATCTCCCGGATCCTCCGACGTATTCCGCGGTGCGCTCCGTCCTGCGGATACTGGGCGAGAAGGAGCTGATCAAGCATCGAGAGGACGGCCCGCGCTACATATACTATCCGGCCAAGCCCACCGAGACCGCTCGGGAAGACGTGCTCGCGCACGTCGTCCGCACCTACTTTGGCGATTCCCCGGAGCAAGCGGTGACCGCGCTCCTTCGCATGTCCGACGTCGATCTCAACGACGCGGAAATCAAACGGCTCCGAAACAGCATCCGCCGCGCCCGGCAGAGTGGGAGATAACATGACATCGACGATTTTCAGCATGCTGGGCGGCGTCACAAGTTCGAGCCTTTCGATGATCCTGCTCCTCGCCAAGGCCACTGTGATTCTCCTGCTTGCGCTCGCGATGACGATCGTAATGCAGCGCGCTTCGGCGGGTTCGCGCCACCTGGTGTGGCTCGTCGCCGTCGCAGCGCTTCTGTGCGTGCCCGCGCTCACTGCGTGGGGGCCGCTCCAGGTAAGAGTTCTGCCCGCTGTGCGCTCAATCGCCGAGCAGTACTCGCCGCTTCAAACGGCCAATTCGCAATCTCCGTCGAAGCTCAATACGTCCGGCGCGAACAAAGCTCAGGGTGATCGTGCAGCTCTCGCTCGACAGATTTTCCCATCAGAGGGGAAGTCGGCCGTACCCGCGTTCTCCGAGTCGGCGCTCGTGACCGGCATATCAGCAATCTTCCTGATCTGGGCGGCGGTCGTTCTAGCGATCGCGGCTTCGCTCGGATGGGCGACGATGCTCGTTCGGCGCATAGTGAATCGCGCGCGCCCGCTCGACACACCCGATTGGCTCGATCCGCTCTGGGAAGTATCTGATCGGCTGGCGCTCGAGGAGCCGCCGCGCCTCCTCCGCAGCGAAGATGCAAAGATGCCCTTCGCGTGCGGACTCTTCACTCCGACGATCGTGCTACCGGCCGAATGCGACAACTGGTCGCTCGATCGCAGACGTGCCGTATTGTTGCACGAGCTCGCGCACGTTCGGCGTCACGACCTCGTCGGCCACACCCTCGGTCGTCTCGCGTGCGCTGTGTACTGGTTTCATCCGCTCGTGTGGACCGCCGCCAAGCAGCTTCGCTCCGAGAGCGAGCGTGCTTGTGACGACCTCGCGCTCTCGTGCGGCGCTCGCGCCACGGACTACGCCGAGCATTTGCTCGACATCGTGACGAGTGTGCGCGGCGATTCGACGCCTTCGGTCGCGCTCGCAATGGCGCGTCGCAAGGAATTCGAGGGACGAATGCTGGCGATCCTCGACCCGGAGCTCCACCACTCGAGTCCGAGCCGCAGGCAATCGGCGACGCTCATCGGCTCACTGGCTCTCATTTCCATAGTAGTTGGCGCAGCCGCGCCAGCTCCACGCGATGCGACGCCGGCTCCGTACGCAAATGCGTCTTCGCAAGCAAATCCGTACTCGAATGCATCCGCGCGATCCAATGACGTCCAGCTTCTGCCGAGGACGCAGGTCAAGAGCTATCCCGATTCCAATGAGATCATTGGCGGGTCGCCGATTCACACTATGATAAACAGTATCACGACACAGTCGACCAAAACGGCGGTGCAAACATCGCAGCAAACTACGACGGGAATCAGCCAGGGCGCGGCCGAAGCCGCAGGGTCTGCGCGGGCAATCGTGTCTCCGCAAGCGCTCATCAACCAGATCACTCATCATTTGATGCAGGGCGCGACCAAAGGCAGCGACGAACGTCCAGCACTGCTGGCGAAAGTACTCGCAACTGATACGAGCGTCGATCTGCGGCGCGTCGCTGCGTGGGGATTGGCGGAGTACGCCGACACCCAGGTCGCTGCCGACGCCCTTGCCAACGCACTTCGCCACGACTCGAACGCGGGCGTCCGCGAGATGGCGGCGTGGGCACTTGCCGATGGCCATAGTTCTTCTGTGGCAATCCAGGCACTGTCCGCTGCTTTGCACGGAGATGCGAGCGCCGAAGTGCGAGCGACTTCAGCGTGGGCACTGGGCAGCGTTGGCGACCGATCGGCGAGTGATGCCCTCGCGGCCGCTCTGACCGATGCGAGCCCCGAAGTACGCAAGCGCGCGGAGTGGGCTCTGGGCAACGCCGATCTGAAGCAGGCGCCGCCGGCCTTGATCGCACTGCTGAGAGACAAGGACGCGAACGTGCGCGA
The DNA here is from genome assembly GCA_050733495.1 of Gemmatimonadaceae bacterium. GTDB lineage: Bacteria > Gemmatimonadota > Gemmatimonadetes > Gemmatimonadales > Gemmatimonadaceae > UBA4720. The sequence continues at coordinate 16,095 of JBOHTC010000180.1, forward strand.
GCTCGCCGCGTGGTCGCTTTATCAGATCGAGGATCCGGCCGCGATTCCGGCACTCGAGTCCGCGCTCCACGGCGAGACGAACAAGGGCAATCAAATGGCGTACATCAAGGCGCTGGCGGCGATGGGAGAACAGTCCGTCGACGCGCTCAAGAGTCTGCTCGAGTCAAACGACCCCGAGCTTAAATCCGTCGCGGTCCGCGCTCTGGCAGGAGGAAACGCGACGGGCCCATGGCCCTGGCCGTGGCCCGAGCCGCGCCCTTACCCGTAAAAAAGCGGGAGGGCGCCACGGAATGGCGCCCTCTCTTTTGCAGGCTAGTGCTGATTTTTCAACTTACCCCGCAACCAGGCGGGCAACATGAATGGAGTAAGAATGCAACGAGCTCTTGGAATCCTTATAGCAACTTTTGCGATCTCATCGCTGAGTGGAACTCCGGCGGTCGCTCGGAGCGGGACCGCGAGCGAGAGAATCACCGGCGATCAACTTGATCAGCGCGGTGCGCCGATCGACGTCGCGGCCCTACTCGTAGCCGCTCGCGGTGCGCCGCCCATCATTTGCTCACTCGCGTCGCGTGCCATACAAGGCTACGGCTGGAATCGCACCGACGCGCCGTCGACGCCACTGGGCTCCTTTGCGTCGTCGACGAGCAACGACTTCGACAGGCAGCAGCCACTTCCCGACGCCGACGTCGAGCGTCTGCTCGCCGGACTCGGCTCGGACGACGCGTGCGTCCGCGAAATGGCCGTTCGCCTGATCGGAACCCAGAAAGCCGATCGCGTCGCCGGTGAATTGGTGAGCCGGCTCGGTTCACCCGACGCGCCGATGAGAACCCTCGCTGCTCTCGGTCTTGGACTCGTCGACGCACAGGTCGCGGTGGATCCGCTCATTCACGCTCTCCACGATGCCGCCGCAGATGTGCGGGCCAACTCGGCCTGGGCTCTCGGGCGATTGGAGAACGGACGCTCGCTCGCCCTGCTCGTCGCACTCTTCGGGGATAATACTGAGAACGTCCGCATGGCCGCGGTGAGCGCGGTTGGTCATCTGGATTCGACTAGCGCTGTACAGGCTCTGATTCGGGTGCTTCGTCAGGACGATGCGCCGCGCGTTCGACGCGTCGCCGCATGGGCACTCGGCTCGCTCGAGGCGCGCGACGGCGTGGACGCGCTCGGTAACGCACTCGCGCACGATGCCGATCCGGCGGTACGCGAAATGTCGGCGTGGGCGCTCGGCAGCATAGACGACAAACGTGGTGTTCCAGCGCTCGCGTCGGCTCTACGACAGGACAGCGACGATCGCGTTCGCGAAACAGCCGTCTGGGCAATAGGCCAGCTCGAAGACCAGTCTTCGATCGACATCCTCGGCACCGCGACGTCGGACCGGAGTCCGCGCGTTCGCGGAACGGCTGCGTGGGCGATCGGACAGCTCGAGGACCAAGGCGCAAAGGCTCCTCCTGGTTTGCTGCGGCTCCTGAGCGATCCTGATCCCGATACCCGACTCAAAGCGGCGTGGGCGCTCGGCCAGATCGGCGACGCGAGCGCGCTGCCATCGCTTCGCAACGCCCTGAATGACGAGAAAAACGATCACGTTCGCCGGGCGCTCATTCGAGGCCTGATGAAATCGGGCGAGCGCTCCGAGGCGACGATGACGCAGCTCCTCACGTCGAGCGATCCACGCATTCGTGAAGCAGCGGTACGCGGACTCGCTGGCAGGAACGCCTTCGATCCGTGGCCATGGCCCTGGCCGCGCCCACGTCCATTTCCGTGAGATCGATTATGTGGCTCTCCAATTTCTTTCTTTCGCTGGCGCTCCTTGCAGCCGCACCCATCCAGGCGACCGCACAGTCGCAATCAGTAATCCCAGCGACCCAGCACCAGCCGCTCGCCGAAATCGGTTCAGCAAAGAGATGCTCTGTTGCCGCGCGTGCGATCCGGAACTGGGGCTGGGGCGACTCCGATGAAAGCGGCTCGAGCTCTGTGGCTTCCATCGTCGCGGCGGTGAACTACGAGCTTCGAGTGAATTCCGGACGATTGCCCGCGAGAGATATCGAGCGGCTCCGGATGGCCGCCTGGTCCGCAGACGCCTGCGTCCGGGAGCTGTCGATTGGAATCCTCGAAACACAGAGCGAAGGCAAGATCGCGCGCGGGCGATCCACGCGTCTCGTGAAATCCGTGACTCCGCTATCGGAGAAACAGTCTTCTACGGGTGAGGATATCACTCCATAACAGAAACTGGCGTCGCGTCGCTCCGCGCGCGTGGAAGGAGCTTGCACTTCTTCAACCGGCGAAGATCGCGGGGTGCGTGGCGATCGCGGTTCTCAATATCCTGTGGAGCGGTCACGGAGCTCTCCGGGCGTTGCCCGCGTCCGCCCGATTCTTTGCACTTTTCATCGCTTCGTATCTTCTGGTCACGGTCGCCGAGTTTTTGTGGCTGTTGCTGACCGTTCCGCAGCCGGTGGATCTGGGATTTCATGAAACGACGCCCATACCGACTGCGCCAGAGGCCGACCCGCTAGTGGAGCAGCTCAGCGAGCTTCCGCGCTCGGCGCTCAAGGAGGAAACGCTCCACCTCGCGGAAGAGATGCGAACTTTCGAGGCCGGCACCGACGGCGCTTACGTGAGCACTCTGTTGCGGCCGCGCACGCTCTCGAACTTGTCAGAGGAGGAGCGCGACAAGGAGCTGGATCGGAACAGCACGGAGTTGATCGACAATCACCTTGCGACTTGGCGCACCTACCGCGAGAAATTCTACCGCCCGGCGCGAGCCTTTCGCGACGAGCTTAGGAAGAGGCTCGGCATCAGGAACACGCGCCGAGAGCCGAAAATACCCGCGCTCGACCAGGCCGCGCTGACTGGGGCACAGCCGATAACCGAAGCGGCCGACCATCTCACCGAGCTTGCGAACCGCTTGCGCTGACCTCGCACGCAAACCCCTGAGCGGCGCAAGCTGACCACGTGATTACAGCCGCTCGCCGTTCGCCTTGTCAAATTTGTAATTCACCGTCTGCCAATCGTCGGCTCTTTTTTTCAGACGGCGCCAGGCGAACGGCGATTTAAAAAAAACTTGACAACTTGAAGCCCGAGCCCTAATAGAGTGTGTCCACCG
>JBOHTC010000181.1:0-3933 GCA_050733495.1 Gemmatimonadaceae bacterium
GCGGTGAACAACGACTGATCCGGCCCATCCGCCCCGACGATGAACGGCGCGATCGTACCGGGGACGTATCCTGCGGGGATATAGACGCTGACCGCTCGGGTGTACGGAGCCGGATGGCTCGTCGTCACCACCAGTGTCGCGGGATCGGTTGGACTCGGCGTGCCGAATGTTCCGGAATCGCGGGCGATGCCCGGAAAGATCCTGCTGTCCGCCGATTGCATGGTGAAGGTGTGCACCGTTCCCCGTGCCACACCTTCGTGCACGACCATTTCAAACGCGGGCGTGTGCGTCGGACCGATGATGAAGTCTCCATCCGCGTCCGTCGGGGGAACGGTGCCATCGGGCAGCTCCTTCGCGGCGACGAATCCCGCGGTGTGTGGATCCCGGGTTGTCTGCGCGATCAGTGGATTGGCGGCCGCCGCTGACAGGCCGATCAATAGAGCGATGCGCTTCGTCATTTCTTGCCGAGGAAATCCATCCGCCGCCGGGCTAGGGTCTCTTCTTGTAAACCCCGTCGACGAAATCGGCCATCATCACGATGACGTTGTAGTTCACTCATCTGGTCGCCGCTGAGCCTGGCCCTGCCATTCCACGGTCCTCCGGGATCGTATCGTTGACGGGCTGGTTCCTCGTAAAGGGCATCGATCTGGCGAAGTGGGAGACGTGGAGCACGTAGCCGGCCGTTGCTTGTCCGTCATCGAAGCGGCCGCGCGAACGCGCTGTCCCACTCTGCCAACGCCGGCTTGGGATTGAAATTGACATCGACAAGTCCGAGCTGCCCAAAGAGCGGCAGAACAGATCCGGGTGTCACCGGATAAGCGCTCAAATCGAGATCGGTAAAACTGATCTGGGTTACCGCTGCCAACGATGCGCGGTCGGCGAGCTCCATCTGGTGTTTGATCCAGCGCGCCTGCTTGTCCGGTGACGACGAGACTCCCGTCACCGACCCTGACGTCCACCCACCCTCGACGACGAGCATCGGTAGCGGCGTCCCGCCCGACCCAGCGATGCGCGCGTAATAGTCGATCGGAACGTCGCTCGGATCGGCAAATCCTCCCAAGTACGGATAGGACGACAACCCGATCGCCTTGATGTACGGAAAATCGGCGCGGTCGGCCGCGATACCGACGAATTGACCGACGTTGGGCAAACGACCCCACGCCGTCTCCACCTGCACCGAGATGAACCTCGTCGCGGTGGAATGCTGCGCGACCAGACTGTTCTCGCCTTCGGCCGCAATCGCTCTTACCGCGGCGTACACGTTCGCAGGCGCGATCGCGCGGACGAGATTCGTCTCCATCGCCAGTCCGAGGTACTCGGGATGGAGTATGCTGTCGACCGCGGCGACGTACTCGCGATACACCTGCTGCACCGCCGGCTCGGCGATGCTTCTGCCGAGTGCGATGAGATCGGGCGCTTCCGCCGCTCGATTGAGACCGTCCGTGACGTCGAGCTGGATCACCAACGGTAGACCACGGCTGCGATAGAGCGCGACGAGATCCTTCTGATCCCGTCGCACCAGGTCGGGCGCGGCGGTGTCGGCGAGCAGCGCCTTCCAGGGAACCGCCTGCGTGATTTGCGCGATGTCGGCGTGCGTTCGCCATGCGTCGATCGTCGCGAGGACCGATTGGGTGGTGAGCTCGGGCGGGGTCGCGGAAAATCCCATTCGGAAAGTACGCGGGCCGGCACCGGTAGGCGCGACCGCCTTGGAACACGCGAACGTCGCCAGCGCCAGGAGCACAGGGGCCCGCCGAAGCCAAACCAATGGTCTCATCGGCAACCGACTCTGTTCACGAACGTTCACTTTGCAGCCGATGCCGCGGCCACGCCAAGAGAAAGAAGGAAAAACCCGAGTACTGGTTTCATTCTGTCGTCAAAGAAAGGAGGATTGCAGCTGACGAAAGATTTTGCAACATCGCACTTCTAATGCGCCTGCGCACGGGTCATAAGGGCGTCTTAAACGGCTCCCTCCGGTTCGGGAGCGCTGTCAAACCGTTGCGGTAGCTTGCGGCATGGGTAGTTGAGTTGAAGATTGGGCTGCCCTTGCGCCACTTATAGTTCCTGGAGACCGACAAGTGTCCATTGAATCAGCCCGTCGATATTTTGCTCTAGCTGCTCTCGTCACCGTGGTGACCAGTTGCGGCGACGCGGCGACGGCGCCAGCACCACCACCGCCACCGCCGCCACCGTCGATCGGTACACCGGGGCTAAAGATTGTCGCCGGGTCCGGTCTAACGGACACGGTCGATGCACAGCCGGCACAAGCGCTCGTCGTCGAAGTAAGAGACGTAGATGGAAAAGTTGTCCCGGGTGCGCTCGTGCGCTTCCAGTCCCGGCCGCCCTCCGACCCGACAAGACAATCCGAGTCCGCCGTCTTCGTATGTGCGCTAACGGTGGCGACGTGCTCTGGATCTCAGTTCGTAGCAGACACAACCGATTCCGCCGCACGTGCGAAGGCACTCATTCGTCTGGGAACTGTTGCTGGTAGGGCAGTCGTTCGCGTGACGGTTCCCGAGCTCGGCCTCGAGGACTCGGCAACCTTCACCGTCAACCCAGGTGCACCCGCGCGAATGAATTTATCGCCGCGAGATACGCTTCTCGATATCGGCGGCACTTTTACAATTCAGGCCCGCGCCGCCGACCGCTACGGTAATGCGCGATCTGAAGTGCCCACCTTTTCGGTCGGCACCGGCGGCGCCGTTACTGTAGATGCCGCGAGCAATGTGGTCACAGCTCACGACATGGGTACTCACGCCGTGTACGCACATCTCGGCGGGATCACGGATTCCGCTGCCGTGCGCGTCCTGCCGCCTGGACGCCTGCTGGTTTGGTCGCCAGCGGCAGCGGCAGTGCGGCTCGTCGACATCAATGGAAAGGATGAACAGACTCTCATCACCAGCGTCGGAAGCGACTTCGGAGTGTTTCCTCGCTTCAGCCGAACCAGGCAGGGTATCACTCTGCATTCGGCAACGCAGACAACTTCGGTGGGGCCTTCCGGCGATGCGATCGTTGTCGATACGACGGGCACGCCGCGACGCGATATCAGCGGATTCAGCAGCATCATCGCTGTCCGACAAACCGACGATGGCAACGTAATGGTGGTCGGCCGCCGCTCCGGCGACCCGGGGTGGTACGGCGTGTTCCGTGTGACTGCAGATAACACAATAACACTGCTTCAAACGTTGCCCGGATTCTCCGATATCTATGGCAGCGTAGATATCACGTACGACGGCAACCGCGTCGCCTACATCGACGGCAACGGGCTGGCAATTCTGGACGTTTCGACTGGAGCACTGACGAATGTGGTCAGCGCCGCGCGCTCCCCTCGTTGGTCGGTACAGGGCGATCGCCTGGCCTACCTGGTGCCCGCGACCTGTCCGGGCGAGCTAGATGGTCTTCCATTCGTCATCAACGCGGACGGCAGTGGCGGCAAATCGCTTACAGATTCGTGCTTCAGTCCTGGTCTGGGTTGGTCCCCGGACGGGAAATACGTTATCGGCCGCGCCGGCGAGGGGCTCGCATTTCGAATCGTGCGAGTCAGCGATGGCGTGGCCGTGTTCTTCCGCTTCATTTCGGGCGGCCAGTTTATCGACTATTACCAGCCTGACTGGCGGTAAACGAGGGATTGCCAAGGTCGTAATGCCTTTCGACGTGCTCGAACTTCCAGACCTCACCAGCGATCGTGACGACATAGACAGTGTTCCCAACGTGAGCGATCTCGATCGGTTCGAGGAACTGAAGCGGAAGTGACGCGCGTCACCGCGTAAGCCCACAGACTGTCCAGCTCGTATTAGACGAAGGGGTGGCCTGACTTAGGGAGGTGCTCTTGAACGTCGATGGGTTGCGGTCAGAGCTGCGCGGCGAAATCCTCACGCCTGCGTCGTCGGGCTACGACAGTGCCCGGCGGCTTTGGAATGGGATGATCGATCGCAG
>JBOHTC010000182.1:0-3133 GCA_050733495.1 Gemmatimonadaceae bacterium
CAACGGTAGATCCAGAGCTTTCAGTACTTCGGCTGTCCACGGGCCCGCAGTAAGCGCGAGTAGATCCGTGGAGTATGTGCCATTGATTGTCGTGACCCGAACTCCGTCTCCATCCGCAGCCCAACCAGTAACGCCCTCGTTGAAATGCGTTTCGGCGCCGGCGTTCCGGGCGACCTCGATGTGCGCCCTGTTGCAAGCCTCGGGATCGAGGATTCCAGCCCGCGGATCGAATACGGCCGTCAAATCATCTACCATGCGAAAAGCGGGGAACCGTGCTCGCGTCTCCGCCGCCGTGAGGATCTCGTGCGGCAGACTGTGCTCGGCCACGCTCCGCAAAGTGCCGGTGACGACCATTCCGTCGGGCGGACCGATCATGAGTCCGCCGGTGATCGTCATCAGGGACGCACCGCTACGCTCCTCGAGATCGCGCCAGAGCTGGTGCGCGCGCTGCACGAGCGGCACGTAGAGCGGATGCTCGAAGTACATCTCCCGAATGATGCGACTGTCGCCGTGGGACGATCCGAGGGAGTGGCCTGGCGCGAACTGCTCGAGCCCGAGCACCCGTGCCCCGCGCAGCGCGAGGTGACAGAGCGTCGCACTACCCATCGCGCCCAAGCCGACGACGATAGCGTCGTAGTGTCCCTTAGCCAAAAGTATCGATCGAGCTAATGCCCGAGCCGTTCATTCGGCCATCGAGTTCATTATTGCAGCGAACCAGGGCGTGCGCCGAATCGAGTCCAGGTCAGAATCGCTGACCATCGACTCCTTATGGCCAAAGCCGTTCATCACCGACCGCTCGAGATGGGCGAGCGCCTCCTGCCGCTTGTCGATCAGCGCATAAACGCAGGCGACGTTGAACAGCACCAGCGGATCCTCGGGCTCGATCGAGAGCGATTTAGCGGCGAATTCGATCGCCCGCGGGATGTTGCCGAGCTTGACGAGCGTTGTCGCGCCGAGATTGTACGCGCGCACATCATCCGGATTCAGATCGAGACGCTCCTCGATCAATTTCAGCGCGCGACGCCGAGCTGCATTTGCCTCTGCGGGCATTCCCATCGCGGCATAAGCGCCGCCGAGGAACGCGGGCGCCTGAAAATCTTCCGGGCGCAGCTGCGATGCGCGCTCGAGCAGTTTGGCCGCTTCGGCGAACTCCCCCTGAAATTTTCTCGCTCGGCCGTAGAAATAGAACGCGTCAAAGAGCTTCGGATCGAGCTCGATCGCCGTCTCGAACTCGACCTTGGCGTCGGTGGCGTGCTCCCCAAGGCGCAGCGCAATTGCGCGGGCGAGATGCGCCTCGGCGAGGTCCGGCGCGAGCTCGAGGGCTTTCTGGCTGGTGATGTCGGCCTGGAGCGAGTTGACGTCGCGCCTGTCGAAGTAGGTGTAAAGAAGTGAACAGGCAACGGCGGTTCCGGCGTAAGCCAGCGCGTATCGCTGATCGATCTCGATCGCCTTCTCGAACATCTGCACCGCGTACTCGAGGCTCTTCCGGCGGTGCTGGTGGATGTACCGGCGGCCGCGGAGGTAGTAGTCGTACGCGTTCACATCGACGGAGTGAAGTCTCTCCAGCGCGAGCTTCTCGCCTTCGCTGAGTATCACGCGAAGCGCTTTGACGATCGACTGCGAGATGTCGTCCTGAATGACGAAGATGTCCGCCATCTCCCTGTCGTACGTCTCGGCCCAGAGATGATATCCATCGGCGACGTTGATCAGCTGCGCGGTGATGCGAACTTTGTTGCCCATCTTGCGGACGCTGCCTTCCAGAACCGTCGACACCTTGAGCTTGCGGCCGATCTCACAGATGTCCTCCTTCTTGGACTTGAAGACGAACGACGATGTGCGGGACGCGACGCGGAGAGATCGAACTTTCGTCAGGGCGTTGATGATCTCCTCGGCGATGCCGTCGGCGAAGTACTCGTTCTCCGGGTCCGCGCTCATGTTCTCGAACGGCAGCACCGCCACCGATTTGGCCGCCGAGACGACTGGCCGCGGTGTCGTGTGGATCACGATCGGAGCTATGGAGGTGCCCGACGCGATTGCCTGCGCGAATAGCGCGATGCTGGCGTAACGTGTGTTCGGATCCGGTGCGATTGCTTTGGTCAGCGCGTTTTCGACTGATTCGGGTACGTCTTCGCGCAACTGTCTGATCGGAGTCGGAGTCTCCTGAAATCGCTTGGCGAACGCCTCGACGTCGGTGACTCTTCCGAATGGCCGCTGGCCGGCGAGCATCTCGTAAAGTGTGACGGCCAGACTGTACTGATCGGCGCGGCCGTCGACGTGCCCCGCGCCCGCTGCCTGCTCCGGACTCACGTAGGCCGGAGTTCCAAACAAGGCGCCGCTCACGGTGATGCTTTGTTCGCCGGTGTCGAGCACGGTCTTGGCGATGCCAAAGTCCATGACCATGGCTTCGCCTTCGAACATCATCACGTTCTCCGGCTTGATATCGCGATGGATGACGTTTTGACGGTGGGCATAGTCGAGCGCAGAGGCGATGGACAAAGTGTGTCGGATCGCTTCATCGATTGGGAGCTGATTCTCCCGCTCGAGCTTTTCACGAAGCGACTCGCCCTCGACATACGGCATCACGTAATAAAGAAATCCTTCGATCTCACCGGAATCGAAGAGGGGAAGAATGTGCGGGTGATTGAGACGGGCGACCACCTTGATCTCGCGAAGAAATCGCTCCGGCCCCACCGACTCGGCGAGTCCGGGGTGAAGGACCTTCAGCGCAACGACGCGCTCGTGCTTGGTGTCCTGCGCGAGACAGACCGTTGCCATTCCACCGCGGCCGAGCTCACGGTCAATGGTGTACGTGGGAGCGAGGAGCTCTCGAATGCGCTGGATGGGGAGGACCAAGTGGAGCTCCCGCGATAGACCGGTATTCGCTGAGAACGCTCCAAGTTGAGACCCGCTATGTGGACGGTCAAGGCAAATGTCGAGTATGCGCTATTGACGCACGACAAAAAGGGCGCATCGTAGGGCGCTGTTGGGCAATCCTACGCATCGGCTAGCGCCGGGAGGCAGCCATGTTCGTCGCAGTGGAGCACACCATCCAGGATCCAGAAGCGTTCTGGGCCAAAGCAGGTGAAATCGTTCCGAATCTTCCCTCGTATGTGAAGTTGCATCAGTGCTTTCC
>JBOHTC010000183.1:0-5817 GCA_050733495.1 Gemmatimonadaceae bacterium
CCCGTCGTCGCCTCCGCCCCACCCCTCCGACGAACCAGCGGGACAATCTCAAGACCTACAACAGCGTCCCGCGAAGAATAAGAAGCGCGACGTAGAAATAAATCGAAAGCCCGGTAACGTCGACGAGCGTCGCGACGAAAGGCGCCGACGCGCTCGCTGGATCGAAGCCGAGGCGCTGAAGGACGAACGGGAGCATAGCCCCGGCGAGAGATCCAAACGCGACCACGCCGATGAGCGCGACACCGATCGTCAGCGCGAGGAGGTTCGGATGCGGGTAGTGCATGATCCCGAGTCGCTGCCAGATGATAATTCGGGCGATGCCCAGAATTCCGAGAATCAAACCCAGCAGCAACCCGCTCGGCAGCTCTCGCAGCGCGACCTTCCACCAGTCGCGCAAGCGGATCTCGCCCAATGCTAGAGCACGGATGATGAGCGACGTCGCTTGCGATCCTGAATTGCCACCGGAGCTGATGATAAGCGGAATGAAGAGCGCCAGCACGACTGCTTTCGCTAGCTCGTCCTGGAAGTGCCCCATCGCCGACGTCGTTAGCATCTCGCTCAGGAAAAGCGCGGCGAGCCATGGTGCGCGCTTCCCGATCATCGAAAAGAATCCGATCTGGCTGTAGGGTTGGTCGAGTGCTTCCATACCTCCGAAGCGCTGCACGTCTTCGGTGTGCTCTTCGACAAGTGCATCGATGACGTCGTCCACCGTGACCACGCCCTGGATCACGCCACTCTCATCGACGACGGGGACGGCGACGAGGTCGTACTCACGCGTCAACCGCGCGACCTCCTCGCGATCGGCGGTTACCGGAACGGTCTGAACCTCCTCCCAGGCGATGTCCGATACTTTGGCGCCCTCTGGCGCGGCGAGCAGTTCGCGGAGCGACATCACACCCTGCAGACGTCCGGCAGAGTCGGTGGTGTAGATCGCGTTCATGGCCTCGCGTCGCTCGGACCGCGCTATGCGGCGCACGGCGGCGAGTGCTTCGTCGACCGGCGTCTCCTCGGAGACCGAGACGAACTCAGTCGTCATCAGGCCGCCCGCCGTGTCCGGCTCGTAAGCGAGCAGCTTCTCGGTCTCCGCGCGCTCCGCCGCTGGAATCTCGGAGAGAATCTCCTCGGCGCTCTCCTGCTCGAGGTCTTCGAGGGCGTCGGCGCGATCGTCCGGCGTCATCTCCGTCACGAGCTCGGCTGCCTGACGCGCGCTCATGGTCTCGAGAACTTCGGTGCGCAGATCCTCGTTCAGATACTCGAGGACATCGGCCGCGCGCTCGAGGGGAAGCGACGCGAGGAACGGACCTACGTGATCACGGGGAAGCGCTTCGGCGACCGTGGCAAGGTCCTTTGCGTGGAGCTCTTCGGTCTCCGCCGGAATCGCTTCGGGACTTTCCTCGAGCATCGCGAGGATATCCGGGACGAGAAGAGCGGCCAACGGCCGCTCATCGTCCTCTTCAAGAATCTGTTGATTGTGCGTCGGCGTTTTCACGGCACGATCGGAAGTGTGCGCCGGTCAATCTTGAGGTCCCCGACTGTGTATCCGGCGACTGCTATCGCATCACGGATCTCTTCGGGCGTGACTGTGCCGTCGTGCTCGATGATCGCCTGCCCAATGCTGACGTCGGCGCGCTTGATTCCCTCGACGCCCGAGAGAGCGGTGAACACCGCGCGCACGCAGTGAGCGCAGGACATCCCTGAGATGGCGGCCGTGGTCAGCATCGCGGATAATATAGGGCGACGCTCGGCGTAGAGACTACGTGCTGCGGCCCGACGGCGCGGCTCAGTCGAGCCTGTTGGCCGGCCTGGGAACGGGCGGCACCTTCTTCCTCGACACGAGAGTTTTCTCCAGTGCGGGAATGAACTTGTCGTAGCGCGACCCCGGCTCCCAGAGAACCCATCCGTCGTAGCCCGAGTCGTAAACTGCGCGCTTCTGTTCTTCGATCTCGTGCGCCCCGTACTTGGGGAGCCCGATGCTGAACGCCTGGAGCCACGGTCGGACGTGCTCACCCGTGATGCCGAGCTTTTCGTCGCGCTCGCGCGCACGGGAGATTGCGATGTGGATCACATCGTAGGGATCGGCGTTTGGATGCGGCAGCTGGAATGAGCCCGCGGGATAGTGCGACGGATAAACCATTGGGAGCAGGACATCCACCGATTGTGCGAGAGGCTCCCACCGCTGCCCAACCTCGAGAGCGCCGCCGACGGTCGTCACAAGACCAAAGACATCGGCGGTTGTCCTCACGCCCTGCTTCGCGAATCTCTCTCTGGCGGCGCTGAGAAATTCCGCCAGCACCTGGGTCTTCGTGCGACCGGCCTGCTCTGGGAAGACCTGAGGCGGGAGACTCTTGTAGGGCTCCGGAAATCGGATGTAATCGAACTGGATCTCCGCGAAACCCATCTTGATCGCTTCGTCAGCGACGCGGTAGTTGTATTCCCAGATCGCGTTCGCGTATGGATTCACCCACGTCTGTCCCTTCTTGTCGTGCCACGCAGTCCCATCGGCCTTGCGGATCGTGTGATCCGGATTGTTGCGCGCGGTCACCGAATCCTTGAAGACGACTATTCGCGCGATTGGAAGGATTCCGTGCGCGCGAATAGTATCCACGACTTCGGCGAGATGTGTCGCCTTGACCTGTGTTCCGGCGTTCTTCTTCAGTGATGGATCGGTAGGATTGAAGTTGAGACCGAACTCGTCCTTCACATCGATTACGAAAGCATTGATCTCAGTCGAATCGGCGATTGCGAGCAGGTGCTTCATGCGCCGAGCATTGGCGGCGAAGCGGTACACGTAGAGGCCGCGCACGGGTAACTCGCCCTTTATGAGCGAGTCGAGCACTGGCGGAGTGGGGTGATGGCTCACCACTGCCGTCTGGCGAACCGCGGTATCTGTATCCGCGACTAAAGGCGCGACTGCGCCATTTGGGGTAGCGGCCGATCGAATCGGGGACCGTGGCGATGTCGGGCGGCCGATGTCGGCCTCCGCCGCTGGAGTTCGGGTCTTAGCGGATGCGTCGTACTCGCCGTAGCATGCTACGGCCACCATCGCGAGCGCGAGGACAGTGATCGTTTTCCGGGACATTCTGCTGTATGGAGGAAAGTCGGACGCAGGAATCTAATCAAGCCTGCCGGGACACTGCACGGATCGAAAGCAGCAAGATGCCTACCCCTGAAAACACTCTCGGAGCTACCGCACCGAATCCGATATATTTCGCTCCGATGCGATACCCCCTAATGTCCGTGCTGGTCCTCGTCGGCGCGTGTAAGGTGCCGCCCCCAACGCCGCCTACGGCCGAGTTCCTGGTGTCTGCCGGTGACCAGACTTATTGGGTGCGCAGCGATAACATGGGGCTTCGGATCCGCGGGTCGCCGCTCATTCTGGCGCGCACCGGCGGGCGCTACTACGAGATCTTCGTCGGCGAGATCGACCGCTCCTTTCCAAAGGCGCTATTCAGTGGCGAACGCGTCTTTCGCCGCGATCTCACCAGCGGTGATTCCGCGATCATCTACGACGACACGGCGATCGTGAGACTGTCGAGGGGCTACCATTCAAGGCATCCATCGGCGCCGCTGCTGGCGCCCGACGACGATCCGGACGACGACGTCGACATCAGCGCGGTCGGCGAGACCGACGTACTGAACGTGCTCGGTCCTTACATCGCGCTCGAGCACCGGCTGTCGATCGAGAAGTCGGACGAGCATGACCAGGACGACACTACCCGAACCGTGATCGATTTGCGGAACGGCAATCCCGTGGCGTTCGATCGCATGCTGCGCGACACGACAGTGCAGGAAGCCGCGGGTGAAGGAGGCCTGGTGAACAGGAGATGGCGTCATGATGGATACGACGTCATCTCGCACTACGATTCGGTGAACAAAGCCAATACTCTGGCGTTGCGGGACCGTCGCGGCCGCGAGTGGCGTCTGGGGTTCATCGGGTCTAGCTTCGTCCAGATATTCTGGCTCGACAAGCCCCAGGTCGATCCGCGGACGAGGCACGCACTGGCCCGCGCGTTCAATGATGCGACGACGTACGGCGAGCGCATCCAGCAGGTCTCGAACCGGCATCATCGCGGCAAATTCCACAAGCGGGCGATATCCGGTCGGCGGACGTGACGCGGCCCAGGTCGAGGCCACCCGGCGACGCCTCTAATCGCGGGAATGAGCAGTCTCGGAGCGAAGCGCGTCCGGTACGCGAGACCCAGCACGAGACCGCGCAGCTCATGATGCCGCAGCACGCCAACGTACTCGGCCACGTCTTCGGCGGAGTGGTGCTCTCGATGATGGATACGACGGCCGCCGTCTCGGCGATCCGTCACGCGCGGCTCGCCTGTGTGACTGTGTCAGTGGATCGCGTCGATTTTCGCGAGCCGATTCACGTTGGCGATCTCGTGATCATGAAGTCGAGCGTGAATTACGTGGGACGCACATCGATGGAAATCGGCGTACGCGTGGAGACGGAGAACCTGCTGACTGGCGTGAGGCGTCACACGAATTCGTGCTATCTGACATTTGTCGCTGTCGACAGGAACGGCAGACCGGTGCCCGTTCCGCCGCTCAAACCCGAGACTCCCCATGAGACTCGGAGATACGAAGCTGCGCGTGAGAGACGCGCCAGCAGGTTGAAAGAGCGGATCTCCGAAGAGGCGCGCTTCGAGAAATAGCCGATTCGCTCGGCCCTAAGACGCTCGGGTGAGTCCTGGCGAAGTGGTCGAGACTGGCATCGATCGTCTGAAAAGCAATCGCAGCTTCTCGTCCGTGAGTGATTGCATCACTCGCTCCGGAGCGACGCGGGAAGTGACGCTCCGCGATTCAGGTCCGGTCCAGATGTCCCACGCGTAGCGATCGAGGCGCGCCGTCTTTCCGCCCGGATGGTGAAACACGATCATCGCGTTGCTTGCGCCGGGCACCTGGACTTCGATGCCCCAGTTGACGCCGTCGGGGCCGCGGAACGGTCTTATCTGCCTTCCCATGATTTCTTTTAGTGAGACGTGAGCGCCAAGGGATGCAGGCGTTGCCGGCCGATGAAACCCGCGTCGACCTCGTGCCAGAACTGGACGCTTGGCTCGCCGAGCTTCCAGCAGTAGAAAACTTCGCGCCCATCGAGCTGGCCGCGAAAATCGACGAGTCCCGTTCCCATGCCTTTGCAGATGACGCCAAGATCATTGAGCTCGGCGATGAAGCCCTCGATGTCCTTCGCGAGGCGCTGCGCTTCCATCTGCAGCAGCTCGGCGATCGCATCGGGGTGCTCGGGGGTGGCGCCAACGGTCGCGAGCTCGAATTCGCGAACCTTGTCTTCCCACATTTTATGTTCGCGCACGAGGTCGTCCACGATCCTGCCCACGAGGGGCAGCGTGCGATTTGCTTCCTCGATTGTAAAGACCTTCTCCATGCTCTTACAGTGGCGGTGTCGCGTGGTCTGGGTCAAGTGCTTGTATTTCTCGCGCCGGGTAGTCGGAGGGAGTCCTGCTTCGGCGCTACACTCGCTCGGGCGGAGCCCCTAAGTACGCTCGTTCGCTCTGCTCACTCGCAGGTCTCCTTGGTCGCTCGTTTTGGAAAGCACCTGCGCAGGACGCCGTCCGACTACCCTCCCAGCATCTCCAAAGCACTTGGTCCGTGCGACCCCGGCGACTCGACATGTAAGTCGGCATGTCCCGGGACTTGAATCGGGAAGAGCGCGCGCGCAAGACACTCGCGCGGGATCGGGGAATTTGCCGCGCGGACCGCGACGCCGCAAAAAATAGGTCGTGGGGGAGGGCGGTGCAGGTGTCCTCGCAGGCGCTTGCAAAGCGAGCGCGAGGAGAAGACCCGCGAGTGAGC
>JBOHTC010000184.1:0-7421 GCA_050733495.1 Gemmatimonadaceae bacterium
ACATAGGACGCGTCGGACTGCGCCACGACTTCGTCAAAGTTCTGGATTTCGGTCTCGTGAAAGAAGTCTCCGGTCTCAGTGGTGGCGACTCGATGGCGACGATCCCGGGCCAAATGGCGCTTGGCACTCCCGGGTACATGGCACCCGAGATGGCGCTCGGCGAGCGCGTCGATGGGCGCACAGATACTTATGCTCTCGGGTGCGTCGCTTACTTTCTTCTCACGGGAAGCGTGGTGTTCGAAGCGGAGACCGCGGTCCAGATGATCGCGAAGCACCTGCAGTTTGCTCCGATGCCCCCGTCGCAGCGGACCGACAGGCCGATACCGCCGGAGCTAGAGCGACTGGTTTTGAAATGTCTCGCAAAAGATCGGCGCGAGCGCCCGCAAAGCGCGGCACGGCTCGCTGAGGCGCTCGAGTTCATCCCGACAGATTCATGGAGCGATGATCAGGCGCAACGGTGGTGGGAAACGAAATCCCGTCCCGTGGTAGCAGGCGATCAGGCTTTTGCGCCGGCTTTCTCGAACGCTCGCTCGATGATTTCCTGACCTTCCGCCTGCATCGCTTTCAGATGCTCGGCGCTCTTTGAGCTCTCCGCGTACAACTTGTAGACGTCTTCGGTTCCCGACGGACGCGCGGCGATCCAGCCGCTCTCGCTCACGACTTTCACTCCGCCGATCGGATCTTTGGTGCCGGGCGCCGTCGTCAGAATGTTCGTGATCTTCTCGCCAGCGAGCTTTGACTCCTTGATATCCTGCGCTGACAGGGCTGACAGGATTTTCTTCTGTTCCGTCGTCGCGGGCGCGTCGATGCGCTCATAAAAGAAATTCCCGTATTTGCTGGCGAGATCTCCATAGAGCTCTCCGGGATCTTTCTTCATGACAGCCGTCATCTCCGCCGCGAGCAATCCCATGATGAGTCCGTCTTTGTCGGTCGTCCAGACGCTGCCATCGCGCCTGAGAAACGAAGCGCCCGCGCTCTCTTCACCGCCAAAGCCAAGTGAGCCGTCGAGGAGTCCATCGACAAACCACTTGAAGCCAACTGGAACTTCCCTGAGAGTGCGACCGATTCCGGCGGTAACTCGATCGATCATGCTGCTGCTGACGATAGTTTTTCCGACTGCCGCGTTCTTCGACCACTTCGGCCGATGCGTAAAGAGATATGAGATCGCGACGGCGAGGTAGTGATTCGGATTCTGCAGCCCGTTGCTCTTCGCGACGATCCCGTGACGGTCGTGATCCGGATCGCACGCCCATGCGACATCGAACTGATCCTTCAGCGCAATCAAGCGACGCATCGCGTAGGGCGACGAGCAATCCATTCTGATCTTGCCGTCCCAGTCGACCGTCATGAACCGAAAGGTCGCGTCGACTACTTCGCTGACGACTTTGAGCGGAATCTTGTAGCGATCCGCGATCATGTCCCAGTAGTAAACTCCGGCGCCGCCGAGCGGATCGACGCCGAGCTTGAGATCGGCGGAGCGAATGGCATCGAAGTCGATCACGGAGCCGAGCTCGCCGATGTACGTGTCCATGTAGTTGTAGCGGTGCGTCGTCGCAGCGGATTTTGCTTTCTCGTACGAGACGCGACGGACGTCCTTGAGTTTGGCGGCGATCATCTCGTTCGCCTTGTCCTGTATCCACTTCGTCGTCGCCGAATCCGCCGGCCCGCCACTCGGCGGATCATACTTGAACCCGCCGTCTTCCGGCGGATTGTGCGATGGCGTGACGACGATGCCGTCTGCGAGGCCCGTCTTGCGTCCGCGATTGTAGTTGAGGATCGAGTGCGATATGACGGGCGTCGGTGTAAACCCATCGCGATCGTCGATCATGACGTTGACGTCGTTCGCCGCGAGGACTTCGAGCGCCGAGACGAATGCCGGCTCCGAGAGGGCGTGGGTATCGATGCCGATGAAGAGCGGGCCGTCGATGTGCTGCTGTTTGCGATGGATGCAGATCGCCTGGGTGATCGCGAGGATGTGCTCTTCGTTGAACGAGCAGTTGAACGAGCTCCCCCGGTGGCCGGAAGTTCCGAATGCAACTCGTTGCGCGGGCGCGGCTGGATCCGGCTCGAGCGCGTAGTAGTCGGTTACGAGTCGCGGTATGTTGGCGAGGATCGATTCAGGGGCGGGTTTACCCGCGAGCGGACTGACTTTCATCGATGCCTACGGTTTGCAAGACTCAGGCGCGGTCGATCACTTCTCCCGATGAGCAGTGATCCGATAGGCAACCCGCTCTCTGCCGTACTTGTCTATCCTGGTGCCGATGAAAACGCCGCCGATCTTTTCCACGGCGCGTCGTGACCGCCGGTTCTCTTCGCCGATCAGAAACACCACGTGGTCGACGAACCTGAACGCGTGTCGCATCATGAGGTCCTTCATCTCGCCATTGTAGCGTCCGCCCCAGTATTGGCGAGCGAGGAAAGTCCAGCCGATCTCGATTTCGCTTTCGTCGGCGTTGTAGCCGAAGAAGCGGGATGATCCTATCACCCGACCATCCTTTGTGTCCGTAGCGATCAACGCTCCGCCGGACGTGAGTCCTTCGCCAAAGAATGTCCGGAAGACTTCGGGCTTGTATCGATCGCTGGCAGGATGCTGCTCCCAGATGAGCGGATCCGATCCCACGGCAAAAAGCGCGTCGAAGTCGTCGGCGCGAAGAGGGCGGAGGCTGAGAAGCTGACCTGCGAGTGTGGGCTGAAAATCAAACGATGCCATTGGGAAGGGAAAGGCGGTACCGCTTTTTACCGTGCGGGACGCACGGTTCCGATGAATGCTAGCCCATCAAAGGCTTTGGACAACACCAGGCTATCGTTTCTTCCGCCGCGAAGTGCCCGCGCCGAGCCAAACCAATCTGCAACCGGTCCATCGCTCGGCGCATCGCGGAGGTCGAGCGCACATTGAGATGGGCAAACCTGCGAGAGCATTGACGCTGCGCTTCCGTCGTCCGGATATGTGGGCCCGTCGGAAGAGCCATTCTCCATCCGATTGAAAGTGGTTCCGATCGATACGTAGTCCTTGCCGAGCATCGCTTGAAGATGTTCGCCAAGCGAGCTGCCCCAGCGGTCGGTGACCATCGGGCCTTTGCTGAGGTGCCAATCCGCGGCGAAGAGAAATATTCGCCCGCCGGCGCCTTCGCGGTCCAGGACCCATCGGAGATTCTGAGCCATCGCAGTCTCCCGCTGCGCTTGAGGATTGCTCTCGGCGGCTGCGGCTCGAAAATTCGCATTGAGCTGCCGGGCGATGACGGCCTGGTGACGAGCGGCATCGTACGCATCGGAAGACGTCAGCGCCGACCACTTGACCTGGCGCCGATCGAACAGGTTCACGAGGTCGTCGATTGCCGCGGTCAGAGCATTCTGATCTGCGACGCTGAGCGAATCGTACGCTGTGCTCGTAAACCGTGGAGTTAGCGGATCGAGACGTTGATGCAGCAGTCGAGCCTCGGTGGTGTCGACTTTGGCGACATAGGCGAGAGTAGCGTCGAGAGCGAGATGAGTCTCCGTAAAACGTCCGACGCGCCCGCCGCTGAGATCGAGGCCGTAGAAGTGAATCTTCCGCCGCGTCGAGCTGCGGTCGTTGTAGGCGCGCAGCCACTCGAGCAGCGTCTGGTTCTCGGAGTATGGCGTCTTGAAGGACCAAGAGAAAACTGAACCCACGACGGTGGGATTCAATTCTCTTCGACCATTTATGTAGTCGTCAACCGCAACGGATTCCGAGTACCCGGTCTCTGCGGCGATCGCTGTGACTCCCGCCGATTGTATGAGAAATTCGATGAGTCTGTTTCGGAATGTGAGGAACTCGTCGATGCCGTGCTCGGGCTCGCCCAGGCCGATTACGCGAGCGGAGCCTATGATGCGCTTGAGCGGGAGAAGATCGTTGGTAGACCCACCAGGCTGGACGCTGTTGAGTGGTGAGAGATGCGCGCGAGCCCAGGCGACCATAGCTGGAGGCGGACCAGATCCCGTGTTGCTCGCGGCTACAGATTGTGCGTTGATTGGCGAAACGGTCGCCAGGACAAGAGCGAAACCGAGCGCTACAAAGCTTGTATTTCCGCGAAGTGGTTTCTGCACGCTGGCGGCAATATACGGTCAAGCGGGCGACCATGTCAATGCATTGACACCACCCTTATGGACCCGCCCTGACACACGATCACACTGGCCTGACAACGGACCGCTACTCACTGGCTGATCTCGCTACCGCCTGAATATTTTTCATAGAGCTGGAGGTTGGATGGATAGGCGTCGTTTCACACGAGAACTGCTCCTTGCCGCGGCCACATTACCGCGGGTCGCTCGAGGTTTTCCCTCAAACATCCTGCGTGCCGCTCCGCCAAAGAAGATCCTGATCCTCGGCGGTACCAATTTTCTCGGTCCCGCGTGTGTCGATGCAGCCATCATCGCGGGACACACAGTAACGCTGTTCAATCGTGGCGTCACCAACCCCGAGCTCTATCCGCATCTCGAGAAGCTCCGCGGTTACCGCGATCCCGATCCGACGCAGCAGATTTTTGCGTCGCTCGCGCAAAGACACTGGGACGCAATCATCGACGTCTGGCCATCGGATCCGTCGCTGGTCGAGTCCGCCGCCAGACTGCTCGCGCCGCGCACCGAACACTATCTGTTCGTATCGTCGATCGCCGCCTACGATTTCAACGACTACGCACGCCCCGGTCTGACTGAGTCAGGACTGCTCGCGGAATGGAAGGGATCGAGTGCATCGTACCGGCGGAGCAAGGCAGAGAGCGAGCGGCGTCTCAATTCGATCGTCGGCCCAAGACTCACAATCGTGCGACCCGGTCCCATCAAGGGTGACCGCGACACGACGCCCGATCTTTATACCTGGCTCGTACGCGCGCAGTCAGGAAAACACATCGCGCCTGGAAGCGGCGACGATCACGTCCAGATGGTCGACGTCAAAGACGTCGCGCGATTTCTCATCTCGGCCATCGATCGTTCGATCTACGGGACTTACAACCTGACGGGCCGCGCACTCACGTTCAGGCAGTTCATCGATCAGGTGCGCGCCGTCGAACCAGGGCAGGGCGCTTTCGAATGGGTGCCGACTGAATTCCTGCATCAGCACGGACTCGATCCCGACCCGAGCTACATTGGCCGGTTCCCCTTGTGGCATCCACAGCCGGACCAGATCGGTTTTTTCCAGATCAGCAGCCAGAAGGCGCTCGATGCGGGTTGGGTCACTCGGCCGTTCGTCGAGACGGCGATGGATTGTCTTTACTATTTCGCACTTCTCACACAGAACGGATTGGAGTGGACCGATCTTCTCGCCCCGGCCACCGAGAAGCAGTTACTGCAAGCCTGGGATGCGCGCGCGAGGTAGTTGTCACTTCGCGGTCCCGCGGAATCGACCGTAGTCAATCGCGACTGGCTTGCCGGCGGGATCGCGCTCGATGGCGACAGCTTCGCCGTAAGCGCGATCGAGGAAATGATCGGTGCTGATTGGGATCATCGGTGAGAGAGTCCCGGTCGGCCAGAGCAGGAACAATTCATTCGCCTTCGCGCTGAAAGTAAGAGTCGCGTCCGGCTGGTAGAAATCGGGTCCGAACGTGAACGCTCGTGAATTGAGGTCGGCGAGCGCGGCCGGAGCCAGTGGCGGCCCGATTACGAACGGTGTGTATGGCTTGCCAAGGACGATTGCGGCGATGTCATTGCCGATGCCCGTCGGGACCGAAGAATAGACGTTGCTAAGGACGACTACCGTCAGGTCCTCGCGGGGGAGATAGATCACGAACGATGCGAAGCCCGGCGATCGCCCATTCATATAGTACGCGAACTCTCCCAGCTGGCTATTCGCTCGACGGAACCAACCGTAACCAACCGTCGGACCTGTCGAATCGACGAGGATGCTTCGGGAAGTGGGGCTGAGAAAATTCCCCTTAAACAGTGCATGGACCCAGCGCGCTTCGTCCGAGGCGCTGAGATAGACGGACGCATTACCGGTCTTCGCCGACCAGTGAATCGGAGGCGTTGACGTCAGCCCGAAGACACCGTCGGGACTGTAACCCCGCGCGACACTCGTCGAGGAAACATCATCGTTGTCGACGCCCGAGTGCGTCATGTGGAGTGGAGCCAAGACCAGCTGTCGAACAGCGACGCCGAATGGAAGGTTTGTCTTCTTCTCGACAATGAGCGCCAGGAGATTGTAGGCCGAGTGTTCCTCGTGCGCGAACGTCGATCCCGGCACGAACAGGAGTGAATCGTTGCTAATTATCGATACGAGACTCGCGGGCGTCTGGTGGTGCTGAAGAATCTCGGCGTAGTCGGCGCGCTGATTGATGTCGCTAAGTCCGGAGCGTTCCTCGAGGAGATTCCGAATCGTGATACGATCTCCGCCCCGAACCGTGGGAACGATCTCCGAGACGCGAGTATCGAGAGTGAGTTTGCCCATGTCGATGAGTCGCATGATTGCGGCGGCCGTAAACTGCATCGACATCGAAGCGATGTGGAACTCGGTATCGAGTGTGTTGGGTGCCTTTCGCTCTCGATCTGCCTCTCCGTAGGCATTGTTGAAGAGCAGTTTGCCGCCGCGAGCGACCAGGATCTGTCCCGTGAAATTGTTGCTCGCGATATACGGACGTACGTAGGCCTCGATTGCAGCCGAGTCGCGCGCCAACGACTGAGCTCCGACGGAGCCGGGAATAGACGCACCGAGGAGCGTCAGAAAAATTATTCGTTGGTCCATCTGTCGAAGAGTCAGTGTCGAAAAATCAACCCTGCTGAAAATTCAACACTCAGTACTTCTTGTCAATCGGCTTTTTGGCCGACCCGCCGATCCGGCGCTTCACGCGATCCGTCCGCGACTAGGTGCCCGCCTCGCACGGTCGCGCCGAGCACGATCGCAGCGCTGATCAGAACCGCGTTCTTGATGATGTATTGTCCTTCGAGGGTTGGAGCGTACGGTATTCGCGTGAAGACTTCGCTCGGAAAAAGCACGAGGGGCGAGAGTGTGCCCGCCATCTGAACTGCGAGCAGGAACAGTGTCGCTCGCATGAAGACGCCGAACAAGAGGCCCAGACCGATCAGGCATTCCCATGTCGCGAGCACAGGAACGGAGATGTTGGGATGAACGGTTCCGAAGCTGAGTGTCTCGATCGTGCGCGCCGCCAGATCGTGGGCGGGGCTCATGCCGGGAAAGAACTTCAGCACTCCAAACCAGAAGAAGACGACACCGAGGCTGATGCGAAGGATGAGCAGTCCGTAGCGCGCCATCCATCCGGTGATGTGCGTGTCCAGGGTATCGAAGCGAGCCGCGAGATCTTTCACTAGTCTATAGAACGCGATTCGGACTGATGAATCGCATTGTGTGAGACCGTAAAGATACGCGGTTGTAACTTGACCGGCATTTTGAAACCGCATCCTTCAGGCGCCGTACTATATCCATCCAATCGGAGCAGCATTGACCGCACTGA
>JBOHTC010000185.1:0-15636 GCA_050733495.1 Gemmatimonadaceae bacterium
TTCTATCCGCGTAATTAGGGTGACATTTCTATCCGTGCTTGACACGGACGAATGGCGCGAGTTGACACAAACCACTGTCGCGCCTAACTTTATAGGCTAGTCTTCCCAAAAAATTGGGCGACGTTAGAATCACGTTCAGAGCTTAATGCCGACAATCAATCAGCTAGTCCGTCAGAGCCGCCGCGACGTCCAGAAGAAGGAAAAGGCGCCGGCCTTGAAGTCAAATCCCCAGAAGCGCGGCGTCTGCACCCGTGTCTACACCACCACTCCAAAGAAGCCGAACTCAGCGCTTCGCAAAGTGGCGCGCGTGAGACTGACCAACGGGTTCGAGGTGACCGCGTACATTCCTGGCGAAGGCCACAACCTGCAGGAGCACTCGATCGTGCTCATTCGCGGTGGCCGAGTGAAGGATCTCCCGGGTGTTCGCTACCACATCGTGCGCGGCTCGCTCGACGCCTCGGGCGTCAATGGTCGCAATAAGAGCCGATCCAAGTACGGAACCAAGAAACCAAAGGCCGGCGGTGCTGCTGCCGGAGGTAAGAAGAAATGAGCCGCCGCAAAAAGTCCATCAAGCGTCCGATTCTTCCCGACGCTCGCTACGATAGCCAAACAGTCTCGAAGTTCATCAACGCCATCATGTATCAGGGCAAGAAATCGACTGCCGAGAGAATCTTTTACGGCGCGATGGACATCGTCGAGAACAAGACCAGCCAGCCCGGTGTCACGATCTTCAAGCAGGCGCTGACCAATCTCAAGCCCGCCGTCGAGGTGAAAAGTCGCCGCGTCGGTGGCGCGACGTATCAGGTGCCCGTCGAAGTCCGTCCGGATCGTCGCACGGCGCT
This sequence comes from Gemmatimonadaceae bacterium, assembly GCA_050733495.1. Classification (GTDB taxonomy): domain Bacteria; phylum Gemmatimonadota; class Gemmatimonadetes; order Gemmatimonadales; family Gemmatimonadaceae; genus UBA4720. The sequence goes on from JBOHTC010000185.1 coordinate 843, forward strand.
CGCGATGCGCTGGTTGATCACTTTCTCGCGCGGACGCAACGAGAAGTCGATGTCGGAAAAGCTGGCGGCCGAAGTGATCGCCGCGAGCAAAGGCGAAGGAAACGCGGTCAAGAAGAAGGAAGACACCCACCGCATGGCGGAAGCGAACAAAGCGTTCGCGCACTATCGCTGGTAGCGTTTTCGCACACTAGTCAGGAAGCCCCCGCTCTTACTTGAGCGAGGGCTTTTTGTATCAATCATGCTCGGGGCGGCCTTTGTTCTAGTGCGGAGTCGGGTTTCTAGCGCGTGCGCCCTTCCGGCGTTCGGTGACTTCGCGCGCCTTCCTTCTGCGTTCAGCAGTTGTTGCTATCACCGCTAGCGAAAGCTCCATCAGCCCATACACCAAAGCCACAAGCGCCAAAAGCGCCACGATAGCGAGCAGCCGTGTCATGGCGGCTGAGAGGGACCCTTTGACCACCTCGTAGGTCGAGCCAGCCACGAGGACAGCAGATACTATAGTGATGACGGAAGCGATCCCGATCGACATGCCGAGGTCTACATGCGGAAGTACTTCTTGTGGCTGCTCAGCAGTCGTCGTCGTAGGATCGGGCATCCACTTTCCGGTTTGCAGTTCCATGTGTCGCATACAGCTTAGATCATCATGCTTCGTGCCGATTCGAGAAGCAAGCGCGGCTCACGCCGGCTGAGGTAATCGACCGGGCACTAGGCGGGCTACGTGCGGTTGCGCGGCCTCACAAAGCTTGCGAGGCCCGCGCACCACAGGCATCTTCGAACCATTACTGCTGAAGTCCCCATCCCTCGGTCGTCGCCGAGGGATTTCCGTCGCGCTGCTACGCGCCTCCGAATTGGAGGAAGCATGAAATATCCCGAAGTTAAGAACTACGTTGGCGGCTCTTTCGTCGATGGCGGCCGTGCTCAGCTCGAGGTGCACAACCCGAGCGACGGCAGCGTCATTTCCAGGGTGCCTCTCTCGACGCAGGACGACGTCGACGCCGCTGTAGCCAGCGCCGCGAAGGCGTTTCCAGCGTGGTCCGCGACCCCGATCAAGGAGCGTGTCCAGGTTTTCTACCGCTACAAGTCGCTTCTCGAGAAAAACACCGATGAGCTGTCGGAGCTGATCACTGAAGAGAACGGGAAGGTCGCGAGCGAGGCGCGGGCGGAGGTGCTCAAATCGGCTGAGCTCTGCGAGTTTGCGTGCTCGCTCCCGCAAATAGCACCGGGCGAAGTCCTCGAAGTAAGTCGCGGAGTCGAGTGCCGCATCGAGCACTACCCGCTTGGGGTCGTCGCGGCGATCACGCCGTTCAATTTTCCCAACATGGTGCCGAACTGGTCCATTCCTAACGCAGTCGCGCTCGGCAACTGCCTCATTCTCAAGCCGTCGGAGCTCGTGCCCTTGAGCGCGGGAAGGATCGCGGAGCTCCTGAAGGAAGCCGGATTGCCCGAAGGCGTGCTGCAGGTCGTGAACGGCGGCAAAGAGGCAGTGGAAGCGCTGTGCGATCATCCCGGAATTGCCGCCATAAGCTTCGTCGGATCGACGAAGATCGCGAAGGTCGTTTACAGACGATCGACGGCGACGCTGAAGCGCTGCCTCGCCCTTGGAGGCGCGAAGAACCATCTCATAGTCATGCCGGACGCCGATCAGGAAATGACCTCGAGCAACGTCGTCGCTTCGATGTCGGGCTGCGCCGGCCAGCGCTGCATGGCGGCGTCGGTGATGGTCGCCGTTTCGAACACCGATCGCATCATCGATCGAATGGTGGAGCACGCGCGCAAAATCGTCCCGGGAAAAGACATTGGCCCGGTGATCTCAGCGTCGGCAAAGGAGCGAATCGAGAAATACGTCGCTGAAGCCGAGGCGGCCGGAGCGAAGGTGCTGGTTGACGGTAGAAAGACGGTTGTGAAGGGAAAGGAGCGTGGATACTTCATCGGGCCGACGATCATCGACCACGTGACGCCAGACATGCGAATAGCGCAGGAAGAAGTATTCGGGCCGGTGCTCGTGATAATCCGGGCAAAGAACGTTGACGACGCGTTGAAGATCGAGAACGCGTCGCCCTACGGAAACGCGGCGTCGGTATTCACCGAGAGCGGTGCCACCGCGCGCTACGTGATGGAGCGTGCGAGCGCGGGCATGGTAGGCGTCAACGTCGGTGTTCCGGTGCCCCGAGAGCCTTTCTCATTCGGCGGATGGAACGAATCCAAGTTTGGCGTTGGCGACATCACGGGTCGCGGCTCGATAGAGTTCTGGACCCAGGCGAAGAAGATGACCACGAAATGGAACAGGGAAGCCGGCACCAACTGGATGTCGTGAACGCATTGGAGGAACTATGAGCGTGGATCGATCCGTAACGTTCACCGGGATTCGTTTCGAGAACCCGTTTCTGCTCTCGTCGGCGCCTCCGACCGAGTCCGAATCGAACATTACCCGGGCGTTCGAGTCGGGCTGGGGCGGAGTGGTGACGAAGACAATCGGACTTCATCCGGTCGTCAACGTCTACGGTGCAAAAGCCAAGTTCATGAGGACAACGCCAGACGACGCCAACGTCTCGATGAAAAAGCGGCCCGGTGCGGCGCTGCATTCTTCGTGGAACTGGGAGCTGATCTCAGACAAGACTCTCGAATGGTGGGGACCACGGATCCGGCGTATCAAGGAATCGTTTCCGAACAAAGTGCTCATTGCCTCAATCATGGCGGGCTCGGGGAACGACAAAGAGCTCCGGCATTGGCAGGAGCTGGCGGAGACGTGTCAGGGTGAAGGAGCGGATGGTCTCGAGCTGAATTTCTCGTGCCCGCACATGGATCGCCGCGACATGGGGAGCAACATCGGCAAGGACCAGGGGTTGTGTTCGGTCGTGACCGAAGCGGTAAAGGAGGTCGCTAAGGTTCCAGTCTGGTGCAAGCTCACACCGGCGACGGCTGACATCGTCGTCGAAGCGGGCGCCTGTTTCCGGGGCGGCGCCGACGCGATCGTGTCCTCGAACACATTTCCTTCGATTCCGCTCATCGACCCTGATACACTTGAGTTCGAGATCAACGTCGACGGCTACGTCTCGAGTGGAGGCCTCGGCGGACCTGCCATCCTGCCGCTCTCGCTGGCGAAAATGGCGCAGCTCACAAAAGCCTTTCCGGATAAGAGTTTTTCCGGGATCGGCGGAATATCGGATTTCAATCAGGCGCTGTCGTATTTCCTGCTCGGATGCGGGACGGTGCAGGTCTGCACCGCTGCAATGCTCGATCAGGCCGTTGGACCGAACGTCATCAAGCGTCTGCTGAGCGGTCTCGACAAATTTTTCGAGGAGCACGCGAAGGACGGCTGGAAGCGCATCGAGGATTTCCGCGGAATACGGCGCGATCGGATTCTGCTCCAGTCCGAGATCAGGCGGCCGGTTTCCGCGGACTACCACTCCGGCTACGAAAACGTCGAGGGTTACGCGTCGCCGCAACCCGACGAAGTGGGAGTGCGGAGCTAACATGACAGCAACGAATACCTCGGCGGCAGTCGCTCGCTCACGGTCACGCAGCAGCGCAAATCAGAACGCGGAGATGCCGGTGATGCCGCCGTGCGATCACAAGCCGCGGCCTTACACCGGACCATCGCGCGACGAAATCATCGCGATGAGGAAGAAGTACACCAACCCCGCGATCTTCACGTTCTACGCGGAGCCGCTGCTCATTGTCGAAGGCTACATGCAGTGGCTGTTCGACGAGACTGGCAAGCGCTATCTCGACATGTTCGCGGGGATCGTCACAGTGTCGTGCGGACATTGTCACCCCAAAATTGTGGCGGCAATCGAGAAGCAGGTGGAGACGCTTCAGCACACGACGACGATCTATCTCCATCCCGACTTCGCGCTCTTTGCGAAGAAGCTTGCTTCGAAGATGCCGAAGGGTCTCGACGTCACTTATTTCGTGAACGATGGCAGCGAGGCCAACGATCTGGCCGTGACGATGGCGCGTCTCTACACCGGCCACAACGATGTGATCGCTCTAAGGAACGGCTATCATGGCGGATCGCCGAGCGCGATGGGGCTTACGTCACACAGCACGTGGAAGTATCCGGTACCGAGCTCACCTGGAATTCATCACGCCGTGAGTCCCGATCCTTATCGGAGTCAGTTCACCGGAACACCCGAGGAGATCGCGTCGAAGAGTGCCGAAGACATCCTCGGAATCATCCGCTATTCGACGCCGGGAAAAATCGCCGCCTTCATCGCGGAGCCGATCCAGGGCGTAGGTGGTGCAACCCACGGCGCGCACAATTATCTGAGCGAGGCGTACAACATCACGCGCGATCACGGCGGCCTTTGCATCGCCGACGAAGTCCAAACGGGGTTCGGAAGAACGGGTGATCACTATTGGGGATTCGAGAACTTCGATGTCGTCCCCGATTTCGTCACAATGGCGAAAGGAATCGGCAACGGAGTGCCGCTTGGCGCAGTCACGACGCGGATGGACATCGCCCAGACCCTGACTCAGCGGACGCACTTCAACACCTACGGCGGCAATCCCGTGTGCATGGCGGCGGGAATCGCCGTTCTGGACGTGATCGACGAGGAAGGGCTGCAGGAAAATTCGCGCGTCGTTGGGAAGAAACTCAAGGATGGGTTGCGCGATCTCATGAAACATCACCGCCTGGTCGGCGACGTTCGGGGCATGGGACTGATGCTGGGCGTCGAGCTCGTGCGCGACCGGACCACGAAGCAGCCGGCGAAGCAGGAAGCACTGGCGGTGCTCGAGGCTGCTCGTGAGATGGGCGTCCTGGTCGGCAAGGGCGGACTGGATGGAAATGTCCTGCGTATCAAACCGCCGATGTGCATCACGGCGGAGGACGCGGAATTCACGGTTGACGTGCTCGATCGCGCTTTCGCCGCCGCAACGCACTGACGAACCGAGAGGAGCGCGGACCGGTGCAATTCGATCGCATCATCAAAGGCGGTAACGTCGTTACGCCCGCCGGGATGTTCATCGGTGACGTCGGCATCACGGGTGAAAAGATCACGGCACTGGGCGTGAATCTGGAGGCGGGGAAATCCACGACGATGGTCGATGCCAAAGGTCATCACGTGATACCCGGCGTGCTGGACGTACACGTGCACCTGGAGCTGCCCTTTTGCGGGACAGTCTCCGCGGACGACTACAGAACCGGCACCCGCGCGGCCGCGCGCGGCGGTGTGACGACGCTGATCGATTTCGCAATTCCGTACGCCGGCGAATCCCTCAACGACGCGGCGGACAACTGGATGAGGAAGGCGCAAGGCAAATCGCTCATCGACTACACGTTCCACATCTGCATCACGCGCTGGAACGACCACAAGGATCAGATCAAGGGAATGGTCGACCGCGGGTTCACGACCTTCAAGGAATTCATGATCTATGAATCCGAAGGTTGGCAATCGGACGACCGCGCGATGTTCGGGACGCTCGAAAAGATGAAGGAGTACGGGACAATGCTTCTCGTTCACGCGGAATCGGCGCGTGTGCTCGACGAGCTCATTGCCAGATCGCACACGCCCGAGCTGATGAAGAAGTACGGCGCGAAGTTGCACCCGATGACTCGACCCAACTTTATCGAGGCCGAAGCGATCCAGCGCGCGGTCCAGTGGTGCGAGGCGACGTGCGGGCAGCTCTATATCGTCCACATGTCTACGGGAGAAGGCGCCGACATTATTCGTGCGGCGCAGGCGCGCGGCGTTCCCGTGCTCGCTGAGACCTGCGTCCAGTATCTGGTCCTGGACGATTCGGTTTTCGATCGCGAAGACGGACATCTCTTCGCGTGCTGCCCGCAGCTCAAAAAGCCGAAGGACGTCGAGCGACTGTGGAAGGGACTCAAGAGCGGTGAAGTCTCCGTCGTCTCGACCGACACGTGCACCTTCAACCGCGAGCAGAAGTCGATGTGGAATGGCGACTGGACCAAGATCCCCATGGGGATGCCTGGGCTCGAGACGCTCTTGCCGTTGACGTACACCAAGGGCGTGCTGGGCGGTCGCATGAGCCTCGACGAGATGTGCGCCAAACTTTCCACGAATCCAGCGAAGATCATGGGATTGTATCCGCGCAAAGGCGCCATTCAGGTTGGCGCCGACGCGGACATTGCGATAATCCATCCAAAGAAAACGCACAAGGTCGAGCCGTCTGCGATGGAGACCAATGCGGATTGGTCGCCGTACGAGGGCTGGGACCTCGCCGGTTTTTCGCGAACGACACTATCGCGGGGCGAAGTGATCGTGGACGACTACCGAGTTGTGGGAGCGGAAGGTCGCGGCCAGTGGTTGCCCCGCACGACCGCGGGCCTCGCATGACGGCCGGCCTCGCATGACGGCCGGCCTCGCATAGTGACAACTGTCGCCACCGGCGCGACCTACGCGCCGGGATCGGTCGGCGTGCCTGACGACATCCGCGACAGTCCGCTCTGGAACCGCGATCTATCGGCCACGGAGCCAGAGCGGCGCACGTGGACCACCTACAATATCGCGGCGCTCTGGATCGGAATGAGCGTGGTCATCACGACCTATACGCTCGCGTCGGGACTGATGCAGGAGGGCATGACATGGTGGCAAGCCATGATCACCATCCTCCTCGGCAACATCATCGTGCTGATTCCGATGATCCTCAACGCCCACGCGGGCACAAAGTACGGGATTTCGTTCCCCGTACTTTGCCGCGCGAGCTTTGGCGTGCGGGGCGCCAACGTTGCCGCGATGCTCAGGGCGATCGTCGCTTGCGGATGGTTCGGAATTCAGACGTGGATAGGTGCCCTGGCACTTGAGGCGTTGCTCCGAGCGGCGTGGCCAGGCTGGGCGCAGATTGCCGGAAGTACCGCGATCGCGTTCGCCATATTCTGGGGGATCCAGGTCGCCATAATCCTGAAGGGCACGGAAGGAATCAAGATTCTCGAGAGCTGGTCCGCGCCTCTGCTTCTGGCAGGCGGCGCGCTGCTTCTCGTCTGGGCGATCCGCAACGGCGGCGGCCTGACTCACATTCTCTCGGAATCGCAGCGACTTCAACAAGGTCACGCAGCATTCTGGCCTCTTTTTCCTGCGGCGCTCACCGCGAACGTCGGTTATTGGGCGACGCTGAGCCTGAACATTCCCGATTTCACGCGTTACGCGAAGAGCCAGAGGTCGCAGGCGCTTGGCCAGGCTCTCGGACTTCCTACGACGATGACGGCATTCGCGTTCATCGGCGTCGCGGTGACGTCCGCGACAATCGTCATCTTCGGCGAAGCCGTCTGGGATCCCGTGGTTCTCATTAGTAGAATCGGCCGAGCGCCGGTGATTATTTTCGCGGCGCTGATCGTCCTCGTGGCGCAGCTCACGACCAACATGGCGGCGAACGTGGTGTCACCGTCGAACGACTTCTCGAATCTGAGTCCGCGCCGAATCAGTTACGTCATCGGGGGACTGATCACTGCGGTACTCGGCGTACTCATGATGCCGTGGAAGCTTTACTCCGATGCGGCGGCCTACATTTTCACGTGGCTACTTGGCTACTCGAGTCTGATGGGCGCGCTCGGCGGTATTCTCATCGCCGACTACTGGGTGATCAGGCGCCAGCAGCTAGATGTCCATGATTTATTCCGGCTGCACGGACGCTACACTTATGGCAGAGGGGTGAACCCGAAGGCGATCGTGGCGCTCGTGCTTTCGATTGCTCCGGTCGTTCCCGGATTCATCCGCGCCGTCGCCACACCGGGCGGCCACATCGCTCAGCCAAATCTGTTCGACCGAATTTACGAATACGCGTGGTTCGTGACTTTCATTCTCAGCTTCGTCATCTACTGGCTGCTGATGCGACGCCACGAAGTAGCGTCCATCAACGCAAAATCATAGGGAGATCTCTGGATGTCTCGTGTAGTGAAGTGTGGCCTGATTCAGGCTACGAATGCGTGTCCGACTGATGAACCCCTGGAGAAAATTCGGGACGCGAACATCGAAAAGCATCTGAAGCTGCTCGACAAGGCCGGTCGAGAGGGCGTGCAGATCATCTGCATGCAGGAGATCTTCACGGGCCCATACTTCTGCGCGGAGCAGAACACCCGGTGGTACGACGCCGTTGAAAAGATTCCTGATGGACCTACAGTTCGATTAATGCAGGAGGTCGCACGGCGCCATTCGATGGTGATCATCTGCCCCATATATGAGGAAGAAGGCACGGGCGTCTACTACAATACTGCCGCCGTGATCGATGCGGACGGTACGTACCTCGGCAAATACAGGAAGAACCACATCCCGCATTGCCCGCCAGGTTTCTGGGAGAAGTTCTACTTCAAGCCCGGGAATCTCGGATATCCAGTGTTCAAGACGCAGTACGCGGACGTCGGCGTCTATATCTGCTACGACCGTCACTTCCCGGAAGGAGCCCGCGAGCTTGGCTTGAATGGCGCTGAGATAGTGTTCAATCCATCGGCGACGGTGGCGGGACTCTCGGAGTATCTGTGGAAGCTCGAGCAGCCCGCGCACGCCGTAGCGAACGCATTTTTTGTCGGCGCCATCAATCGCGTTGGCGTGGAGAAGCCGTGGAACATCGGCGAGTTCTATGGCCAGAGTTATTTCTGCGATCCGCGCGGTCAGATTCTCGCCGAGGCGTCGCGTGACAAGGACGAGCTGGTAATGGCGGATCTGGATCTCGACAAGATCCGTGAGGTGCGGAATGTCTGGCAATTCTTTCGGGACAGACGGCCGGAGACGTACGGCACGTTGTGCAAACTTTAGGGCTGAACGTCATCCGTTGTTGTTGAGGGTCTAAAATCGCTCCGACCGCCTTTCAGCGGCACGTCCCTCGTAATATCGAATGACGTGTCCGCTCTCCGACTGCCGCATACCCGCCTGATGTTCTCCACAGCGTTCCTGCTGTGCGGGCATCTCGCCGCCTGTACGACGCAGAGCAGCACTTTCATCGCGGCCAAGCCGCGCCATTACCCGTCGGACTCCGTAGCCACCACCGCGCATCGCGTGGGCGTGGTGCAAGGACTGTATGGTCCGGAGTCTGTCCGCTACTCGCCCGATCAGGATGTGTATTTCGTCTCGGTGATGAACGGGCCCGGTTCCGACAAGGATGACAACGGCTACATCGTTCAGATTGCCGCGGACACGCTGGGCAAAGCGAAGCTTCTGGTGGTCGGTGGCAAGAATAGCGTGACGCTCGACGCACCCAAAGGACTCGCGATCCACGGCGATACGCTCTGGACCGCGGACATCAATGTCCTCCGTGCCTTCAACAGGTACAGCGGGCAGCCGCTCGGCGAGATAGACCTCAAACCGAAAGGTGCGGTGCTATTGAATGATGTCGCCGTCGGTCCACAGCGACGTTTACGCGCTGCATCCGAGCGATTCGACCAGAATCATCCTCGCCAAGGGCAAAGGAAAGTTCGATGGGATCGAGACGCTGTCTGACGGTAGCTTCCTCGTAAGTAGCTGGGCCGACTCGAGCGTTCACCAGTTCAAAAATGGCAGGGATATCCAGCTGGTGCGAAACGTTCCAACGCCAGCGGACATCGGTCTCGACACACGCCGCGCGCGACTCGCGATCCCCACTGGCGGCAATCGCGTGGAGTCCTGGGACCTAGCGGCGAGGTAGGCCGAACTTAGATTCGCGGTATGACGCCGCGCGATTTCCAAATCGACAGTGACATTCGCCGGGCATCGACCCTTCCCGCGCGCGTCTATTCGGAGCCCGAGTACTTCGAGCTCCAGAAGGACAGAGTTTTCGCCCGGACGTGGCAATGGGTTGGAGATTCCGCGCGGGTCAAAGCACCGGGGAGGGTCTCGCCATTCACGCTGCTCGACGGGTGTCTCAACGAGCCGCTGGTCCTGGCCGCCGACGAGGAAGGAGAGGTGAGATGTCTCTCGAACGTCTGCACCCACCGCGGCGCGATCGTCGTCGAGGGGGAAGCGCACGCGAAATCGCTCCGGTGCAGGTACCACGGACGCAGGTATTCCCTCGACGGGAAGTTCGTCTCGATGCCGGAGTTCGACACGACCGTCGGATTCCCATCGGAGAAAGACAACCTTCCGCAGCTGGAGCTGAAGCGCTTCGGACCTCTACTCTTCACTGGCCTCGCCCCGGAGATGCCATTCGACGAATGGATCGCGCCCGTGCGCGAACGAGTGTCGTGGATGCCACTCGACGACTTCGTGCGCGATGCGGCGACTTCGCGCGACTATCTCATAGAGGCGAACTGGGCGCTCTACTGCGACAACTATCTCGAAGAGTTTCACATTCCGTATGTGCACGCGGGCCTCGCCGAGCAGCTCGATTACTCCGGCTATAGAACAGAGCGATTTCGTTGGGGGAATCTACAGCTCGGGATTGCGAAAGCCGGCGAGCCGGCGTTCGACCTGCCGGCCGATCATCCCAACGCGAGTGAGCGTGTGGGCGCGTTCTATTTTTGGCTCTTCCCCAACACGATGTTCAACTTCTACCCGTGGGGTCTGTCGTTGAACGTCGTCACGCCTCTCGCTGTAGGACGCAGCAGAGTTTCGTTCATCTCCTACGTGTGGAATCCTGCACTGAGAGAGAGCGGTGTTGGCGCGGGACTCCATCGCGTGGAAATGGAAGACGAAGAAGTCGTCGAGTCGGTTCAGCGCGGCGTGCGATCGCGCCTCTACGACCGCGGCCGCTATTCGGAGCGCCGCGAAGTTGGGACGCATCATTTTCACGAGCTGCTTGCCGACTTCATGCAGCGTCCGATCAGCAATAACGGAACATCGCGCCTGACACCTCGCGCGTGAGCGAACCCGCGCTCGCGCGCGAAGGATCCCGCACTCGACGGAGTCACCCACCCGTAGGCCTGCTGGCAGTGCTCGGAGTCGTATTCGGGCTCTCTGTCACTGTCGGCAACACCATCGGCTCTGGAATTCTCCGGACGCCCGGTGTGGTTGCACAGCTTCTTCCGTCGCCGATCGCGTTCCTTGGTGTCTGGATCCTGGGCGCCCTGTACGCAGCGCTCGGTGCAAATGCTCTCGCCGAGCTGGCGACAATGATGCCGGAGTCGGGCGGCTATACGGTTTACCTCACGCGCGCGATGGGCCCGTACGCCGGTTTCGTGATCGGATGGAGTGACTGGCTATCGACGTGCAGCAGCCTCGCGTTGGCTGCTCTTGTTATCGGCGAGTATCTGACGATTCTCCTCGGTCTCTCCAAGGGACTCACATCAACGATCGCGAGCGCCGTCATCCTGATATTCGCGCTGATTCAATGGCGCGGTGTGAAGACCGGGAGCATGGCCCAGAATGTCACGGCGTTTCTGAAGGCCTTAGCATTCGCGGTTCTGATCGGCGCCTGCTTCGCTCTCGGCGGGGGGTTCAATCGCGGGGCGACCGGTGCGCCCTTCCCGGCAGGCCTCGCTCTACTCGGCGCGTTCGTCCTGGCAATGCAGGCCGTGATTTTCACCTACGATGGATGGAATGGCATCGTCTACTTCTCGGGGGAGCTGAAGAATCCGGCGCGTGACATTCCACGCTCGATGTTCGGCGGCGTCGCCGCGGTCGCCGCGATCTATCTGCTCGTCAACATCGGGTTCATGTATGTGCTGACGATTGGCGAGATGTCAGGACAGCCCCTGGTCGCAGCGACGGCGGCTAACAAAATCTTTGGCGCGAACGGGGACACAGTGATTCGCATTCTTACCATCGTTTCGCTACTCAGCGCCGTCAATGCGTTCCAGCTCATGACGTCGCGCGTGCTACATAGGTTGAGCGTATTCGGATTTGTGCCGGCCGCTGATTACGTCAATCGGGGCGGTACGCCAGTCGTCGCTCTGTTGCTGAGCGCAGCGGCGTGTCTCGCGATGGTCCTCACCGGAACGCTAGAAATAGTCCTCGCCGTCACCGCGTTCCTGTTCGTGGCGCAATACACTCTGATTTTCAGCACTGTGTTCCTGCTGCGACGCCGAGACCGTGACGCTCCGCGGCCTTTTCGTGCGATAGGTCATCCCTGGACTACCGGACTTGTGCTCCTACTTTCGATCGGATTTTTGATCGGCGCGTTTCTCGCCGACACCAGAAACAGCGTCTACTCTGTCGCCCTGCTCGCGCTTAGCTGGCCGCTTTATCTGGCGGTAAAGCCTCGGAGTTAGTCGATGGGCGCCGGTGACACGGGCTGAGTGGGTGACGCTGCAACCTTGCACGGCTCATGTTTCCAGTCTCTGAGTGCTGTGCTCGCCGCCGAGATGCTGCGATTCCATTCAAACCAGGGTCGCGGCGCAGGAATCGGCCGGCAGGCAACGATCTCCAAGACCGTGTCGCGCTGAGGCTGCGGAATTTCCGCCACACGTTTCACCAGCGCCGGAGTCGCGTCGTGCGACAGTTCCCTCAAGTATCGCGCGTCGAAGCGACCGCCGGCAACGGCGCGGTCGACGTTCTTGTCGACGATCCACGCTTCGTAGTTCCAGAACAGAAGAACTGTGAATACGCCTAGAGCGATCTCGGCAATCCGTCGACCGAGGGCGACCGAGATGGCGCCGTTTCTTATCTCCCAGGCAAGCGCGACGAGTGCGAGGCCAATCGCGACCATGTACGCTTGGGCAAAGACGCGCGCTTCGGTGAATCCATAACCCTGCTCGTAGAGAATCACCCGGCGGAACGCGGAGATTAGAACGAGCTCGAGGGCGATGACAAGCGCGATCTCTAGTCGGCGCAAATTTGCGCGAGCCCGTGCATCGGTCGTTGTGGGACGCGCGTACTCGAGGAAAAGTATGATCGCGCCGACAATTGTGACCGCGAACGAAAGCTGGGCGAAGCCCTTGCGCGCGAATTCGGCGAACGACACGCCGTTACCCAGGACGGCCGGCGGCGGGTGGATGAAGTACGAGATCTGAAGCAGCACGAACACCCATAGAACAACCCCAGCGCTCCACAACACCATGCGTTGCTCAGTGAGGCCGATGGTGACTCGACCTGTCACAGTCGGGTAGCTGGGAGATTTCGCGGCTATCTGGCGCATAGCGATCGCGTTGGCTCCAAGCGTCAGAATGAGCAGGAAGAGGAAAAACACTACGCGCCCCGGGAACGACCAGTCGTCGGGCAGCCATGCGAAAACTCGATCAATGCCCGCGTTGATAACGGCATCGGCACTGCCTAGCAGGCTGATGAGCACAATGACGAGCGGCACCGAAAGGATCGCGCCCTTGATGATTGCCCGCGAGCGTGGTGACGAGACGGCTCCGGGCGCTTCCGATACCTCTCGCGCGGCGGCCCCGATTACTCGAAACGGCGCGAGGATGGGAACAGCGGCGAGGAGCTTGGCGGAGAGCTCACTCCAGTTCTCGGCGCCGACGGTGATCGTGGCGAGGCCGAGCAGCATCGCTACGCTCAGGACAGACAGGAAATGGAGAGAATCGTTGGCTGTCAGGGCGAAACCAATACCGAGCAAGGTCGCCCAGGCGGAAAGAACGACCAGCGGTGTTTCGACGCGGCCCAGCGAGACAAATCGTGACACTATTAAAGAACCGGCTGCCGCGGCGACCCAGATTGGCCAGTTGATGCCGGGCTCTGCGGAGAAGAGGATGCTGGCGCCGAGTAGTGCGACGACGATCGCGAGGATCCACGCGGGTTTGGTGGAGCGCTGGTGCTCAGCAGGTGTTGTCATAGGTCGGGTTAATTGTTGCAATGTACTTTATCACACAAAGTAGTCATATGCAAGACTCTCGTTTTGACCGAGAGTCACAAGCTTCCTGCCCAAGCAGAGTTTTCACGGCGGTTGCCTTGACTTAGCCCGCTTGGCGAATACCTTTACAAGGCTATGGCGGAACGCGGTTTACCGCGCCTGTCACCAGTAAAAATTGATCGCCGGCTACATGCCCATCGGCAGAGCCGGCGCGCCTCGAGTCCCCACCCGCGAAGCAGTTGCGAGTGCACCCGGCGGCAGCGGATGGATACCGGTCCCGTTCAGGGATGCCAGGTCCACCCGCGTTTTTGTTGAATTGAGACTGCCTCTCCAGCGATGGAGCGGCTCACATAGAGAGCTCGACGAGATTATGCCACGCGCAACACCGCTCGACCATTATCGCAATATCGGCATCATGGCCCACATCGATGCCGGGAAGACGACTATGACCGAGCGCATCCTCTACTATACAGGTAAGACGCACAAGATCGGCGAGGTTCACGAAGGAACAGCGACGATGGATTGGATGGAGCAGGAGCAGGAGCGCGGAATCACCATCACTTCCGCAGCGACTACTGCGTTCTGGACCCGTCACGGAATCGAGTACCGCATCAACATCATCGATACGCCTGGCCACGTCGACTTCACGGTCGAGGTGGAGCGGTCGCTTCGCGTGCTCGACGGCGCGGTGACGCTTCTGGATTCGGTCGCCGGTGTGGAGCCGCAGACCGAGACCGTCTGGCGCCAGGCCGATCGCTATCGCGTGCCGCGTCTCATCTTCGCGAACAAGATGGATCGCGTCGGCGCGGACTTCGATCGTTGCATGCGGATGATCCGCGATCGACTTACTAAGAACGCCTATCCGATCCAGCTACCGGTCGGCACCGGCGAGACGTTTACCGGCCACATCGACGTCATCGAGCGCAAGCAGTACATCTTCGACGACGAATCGCTGGGCAAGAAGTTCGAGATTACCGAAGTCCCCGAAGAGTTCCGGGAAGCGATGGAGAAGGCCCGCCACGATGTCATCGAGGCCGCCGTCTCACACGACGAAGCGCTGATCGAGAAATACTTCAGCGGCACCGACCTGACGATCGAGGAGATTCGCCACGCGATCCGCAGCGCGACCGTCGGTGGCTACATCGTCCCAGTGCTGTGCGGCGCCGCGTTCAAGAACAAGGGCGTGCAG
>JBOHTC010000186.1:0-33149 GCA_050733495.1 Gemmatimonadaceae bacterium
GCCCAAGGATATGTCGCCGATGCTGTCTGCACGTCACTCGTCGCCTACGGGCGTGCGCTGGACTACGAGGCGAGCTGGGGACTCGCAACCGACGTGTTCACAACCGTCGCGAAAATGGTCAAGCCAGAGCGCAACGCGCGCCTGGCAGTGGAGGCGAACGTTGCTGCGGGCGGTGCTGCGCGCCGCAACGGTGAGTGGGAGATTTCTGCCCGCGCGTACTCTCAGGCCGCCTTCATCGCGGACACCCTCGGCGATCGCCCAGGTGTTTTGACTGTGCAGATCGGTATCGCCAACACGTACCTAGCGAAGGGCAATCTTCCTCAGGCGCGGTTAATCCTGGACGACGTGATTGTTCAAGCGCGCGACCACGAGCTTCGAGAAATCCAGGCCGACGCACTGCACGGGCGGGCCGCTCTCGTTTTCCGCCAGGGAAGTGCGGCCGACGGCCTGAAGCTCGCGCACGAGGCTCTGGGTCTGATGAATAAGCCGAGCTCCAGGGATGTTTTGCTTGGCGACATAGCTGCAATGTTCACGGAACTCGGACTTCACGATGCTGCGCGCGACGCGCACTTAGTCCTAGCCGCTACTGCGCAGGGGAAAGTGGTCCGTTGGTCGGCAACGCTCAACTTGATGGAACTTGCGGGATTGAGTGGATCGGAGGAGGAATTTGATGCCTATGCCCGCGAGCTCTCCAAAGCCCCACTGGGACCTTGGATCCGGTCGCACTACCTTCTCTTTCTTGGCGAAGGATTTCAAAGATTGGGTCGCGAAGAGGCATCCGTTGAAGCGCTTGAAGAAGCCGTAGAATTCGCGGAGTCAAATCAGATCCACCAGATCGCTTTCAAGGCTCAGGCGGCGCTTGCGAATCTGTCCTCGACTCGCCGCGGTTCGACGACCCTCACTGCACCCTTGTCCTGGGTGCCCGACGACGTCAAAGCTGTCGTTCGGGCAGTCTCAGAATTGCGTAGAGCAACGGTCGCGGCCTAGTAGCGAGCCGCTCTTTAGCGGGCGCTATTGAGTAACGCAGGTCTGTGAGCCGTTTACGATCGGGCAGGTCGCATCGTTCTTCGGAGCCGTCATATCCGAGCAGGCGGCGAGGGCGATCGAAGCGATAACGGTCGAGATGATGAGAAGGTTGCGGCGGATCATTGGAGTATCTCCTGACAAGGGGTTAGAAGCGCGTCGGACCTGATAGGGCTCAACGTACAGGTTCCGGCCGAGGCCGAAATGGCATTTTCTTATCAGAAAGTGTCTGTTCTCTATCAAAAACGGCACTTTTCTATCAATTTCCTCTCGCGTTCGCTCGACTTGCCCCCCAGTTTCATAGTCCATGAGCCCGTCCGCGTTGAGCGTTGCGGCGTTCCTCCCTCCTCGCCTCCTCACCCACGTCAAGCACGTTTTCGCGGATGAGCCCGAACTGTTGGTCGCTTCGTCGTGGGACGACTTGGAATCCATCATCCGGCGAGAGCCGGTCAGCGTCGTAATCCTCGATCCCTCCGCCTCCGGTACCCTGGACGTCGACGCGGTCGCGGGTCTGCTCAAGCGCTACCCCTCGCTGCCCCTCATCGCGTACGTCACCCTCCACGCGCCCACATTCAA
This sequence comes from Gemmatimonadaceae bacterium, assembly GCA_050733495.1. Taxonomy (GTDB): domain Bacteria; phylum Gemmatimonadota; class Gemmatimonadetes; order Gemmatimonadales; family Gemmatimonadaceae; genus UBA4720. The sequence goes on from JBOHTC010000186.1 coordinate 1,600, forward strand.
GGCAATCGCCCAGCTCGGAAAGCTTGGTCTCGAGGACGTGGTCCTCCACCGCTTCGACGACGCCCCCGAACGGTTCCGCGAGCGGGTAGAGCAGGTTCAGGGGAATTCCCTGACGCACCGCGCCATCGAAGAGCTGAGGGGGTCGCTGCGACAACTGCCCAGGCCGCTGCTCGTCGCCATCGAAAACCTCTTCGAGCAGCCGCACCGATACACAAACGCGCTCGACCTCGCCATGACTGGCATGGCCATCGTAGGCGTATATCGAAATCTCGATGCCGCAGGACTTGGCTCACCAAAGCGGCTCGTGGTCGCGGCGAAAGTCCTGCGCGGATTTGGATATCTGAGCGATCCGGGCTACTCAGTCCTCGACGTGTCCGTCAAGCTTGGCTACAAAACCACTCGGATCTTTTCACGCCATTGGGTGGCGGTCTTTGGCGATACTCCAGCTCGAGTGCGTAACAGACTCACCGACGACGAAGCTGTCGCTCGAGTTCTCGAGTGGATTCGTGCGGGCGGCGATGACTCAGCGCTTCCCGACGACGGGAATCCTTCGCTTACGCGATCAGGCCGGCACCGTCGCCACTGGCGAGCAGAACCGAGCTAATCCCATTGCAAGATCCCCTTCATGTCGTCGAGAAGGGGCACGGCGGACGCTGACCGCTTGCGCGCCGCCTCCTCGCTTTCATCCGCGGCCCGAAGGAAATCTGACCATATATCGCTTACCCGCACAGTCAGCGGCTCGGTGGGCAGGCGATCGCCCACCGCATCCGCCACCAGGGGGCGCGGCTTTTCGACGTCTTCGAGCCGGTCTCGCGGAATCTTTCTAGTAGGAGTCATCTTGATGGAGGCGGTGCGCTGTCAGGCGGGTCGAAGCGGTCAAATGCGATCGCGGAACCGCCGGCGAACGCGTTCACTAATATGCGACCATCGCCGGTCACTCGTCTAGCGGCAACCAAATGATCCGCAAACCATTTTCCGCGCTGCGTATCGAGGTTGTCATAGCGTACGCCCTTTCCGCTCGACGATGAATGAATGAAACGATGATTTCCCGCGTAGATCGCAACATGGCTGATGCGCCCTCCTTGCTCAAATAGCATCAGATCACCGACGGCCATGGAGCGTGTGGACGGCTCGACGCCGACGCCGACACCCGCCATTTGGCGAGAAGTCCGCGGCAGATTTACACCCTCTTCCGCGTAGACGTATTGCACGAATCCGGAGCAATCGAAACCCGAGCGTGGCGATGTGCCACCATATCGATACGGTACGCCGATATAGCGCTCAGCATCGGGTACCACCCTGCGAGCCGCTCCGCTCGCAGAAGTGGTGCTCACCGGCCAGTGCGTCGTTACAGGGCGGGACTGTCGTGGCGCGCTCGGAGGAATGCTCGAAGTTCGTCTCTGATATGTGACCGAACGCCGGCGCGCGCCGCCAAAGTGAAATCCGATCCCCACGCGGTACTCTAACCCGCGCACGAACTGAGAGTCAGCGGCGCTTGCTGGTGCGGCCAGGTGACGCGATCGTAGCTCCCCGTTCACAGAGAGGAGCCGCCCTAATGAGAGCTGTAGCCCTCCACCGTAGCTCCACGTGCGGATCGCATCGGTGAATCCCAGTGGCTCGGCGCTGCTTTCCAGGCCGAGTCCGCCGAAGGTATAGGGCATGAATCCCTCACCGAGACCGGCGTTGACCGGTCCGAGCAGAAGGTCCGCGTTGGTTGCCCACACCAAGCTCGAAGGGCCCTGGATTGAGCCCGGCTCCGCGGTCGGTGACGACATGCCCAGCGCGCCGCTGCCGCGTATTCCGACATACGGTGTTCCTACGCTTAACGAGAGACCGCCCAAAGTGCGGGTTATTGGGGCAGAGTTGTCGAGGGAACCGTAAAGCTCGACTCCTCCCGCCACTTGTGCGGCGAGGCCAACGGGCACTGCCAAATACGATAGGACTCCAGAGAGACATACCAAGCGTCGCAGGTTCATAAGCGACTCCTGTGAAGAGGTTGGCCTTGAAAAAGCATTTGGGGTACCACGAAGGGCCATCTGCGCAAGCTCATGTGCTACAACACTTTCGCTCGGCGCGGGAATTGAGTAAACATCCTATTGTCACTTTTCCCGGACAGATCGCGAGGTCAGAGGAACGATCCCCCTGCACCGGGTATGACGAACAGATCCCGCCTGGCGTCGGCGGTCGCGCGAACACGAATGTGGAGGGCGAATGCCGAAAATCGAACTGCGATCGATACTAGCGTTGCTCTCCGCTGCGGTTGTCGTGTCGAATGGGTCCGACCTGCAGACTCCCTCGATCAGAGACGCCGTTGAATCCGCCTCGGCAACCATCGGGGGCAACGTCTCCAGCGGTCCGCACCTTGGCTTCGATACTTTTTCGTATCCGGGCGACGAAGCAATGCGCGCCTGGCTCAATGCTGACAAGCCATACAAGTGGGTTGGCTACTATCTCAGCGCACCTTGCCACACTGATTCCTCCTGGGAGGGAAAACGCCCGACTCTCTCGGCGATGGGTTGGGGCATGGCCGTCATATATGTCGGTCAGCAGACGTGGGGACGCACCCCCGGCGCACGAATCCGGGTCACGCGGTATATCACCAAGCGCGTTCGCCACGTACGCACCCGTCACGGAAAAAAGATCGTGAGCTACACCAAGCGGCGGGTGCCGGTGCGCGTGCTGGTCACGCCGCGAGCTTCACGCAACTCGAGCTGCTCGACACAATTCGTGAGCGCCGCGCGAGGTTTCGCGGACGCGAACGACGCCGTCGCCAAGACAGCCGCCGAGGGTTTCGCGCCCGGCACATCCATTTTCCTTGACGTCGAGCGCATGGAAGCGGTGCCGACAGCGATGCGTGATTACTACGAGGCGTGGACCAAGCGGGTCATCGAAGATGGTCGCTTCAGGCCGGCCTTTTACGCGCACAGCTTCAACGCAAATCTGATTTACGACGATGTGAAATCGGTGTTCGCTGATGCGGGCGTGTCCAGCGACCCCGCGTTTTGGGTCGCCAGTGGTCGCGGCTTCGCCGAGGACAAGGATCCTTCCGAAGTCGGCCACGCGTTTGCCCAGGTATGGCAGGGGTTGCTTGATGTCGTCGAGACCCACAACGGCGTGAAGATTCCAATCGATGTCAACGTTGCGCAGCTCCCATCACCGTCAGAGGATTATCAGGGAGAGTGACGCACCACTTTATCCTGTACGATGAAGTTGGTGCAATGCACTATTTCACGCGAACGATGAAATCCTCGCGAACCGGTGGCCGGAAGATGAGATCAATCGCCAGCCACGTGGTCTTGGCGAAAGGATAGCAGAACACTGCTCCCAGGATTGAAAGCACGACCCCGCCAACCTGAACCGCTCCCCACGGCGGATGCGGCCACGTAGCGACGACGACTATCACAAACCCGACCGCAAGAAGAGCCTCAACCGCGATGAGGTTCAGCGTATACGCGCCAAGGAAATAATCGGGTTCACCGCGCGCGAGAAGAATCCCGCAGTACGGACACCGCTCGTGCATCTCGAAGAAACCATGAAAAAGCCCTCCCCTCCCACAATTGGGACAGCGGAGGAGTAGGGCTCGCCCGAGGAGTCGCCACGGCGATTGGCGAGAGATATCGGGCTGTGAACGACTCGTCATGCGCGGTCCGGTCATCGAGTATGACGATGACGCGCATAGACCGGGCCCCTTCGGTTTGAGTACCACCCTTAGGCAATCTCCCTCATTAAGGGCGAAGATCTCCAAGCCGACGTGAGTTCTGGAACAGAGCAAGTGGTGAGGGTATCACTATGATCGGCCTGACGCTGTTCACATTGCGTCCTGCCGCTGATATTTACGCAGCGGAAGAGGCGGCTTACTGGCCATCCTCCTCCTCGATCTGTGGGGCTAGATGCTCATACTCAGAAAGCGCACTAGTAAGTGCGCGCATCCGGCATTTGTGTGCGTTCAGCGGGCTAGTCGCGCGGCCTCCGTGCAACTCCCGCTCGTGATCGGGCTCGCGGTGCTCCCGGTGTCGCGCGCGCACGCCCAGACAGTGAGTCAGGCGTTCTTCAACATGTTCTCCGGCGCGCGGCTTTACGTCGATCCGGCTTCGGAGGCCAAGCGCCAGGCAGACGCGTGGAGAAAGTCTCGCCCTTCCGATGCGGCTTTGCTGGACAAGATCGCGAGACAGCCGGTCGCGCAATGGATGGGCGACTGGAATCTCGACATCGGCCGTGAAGTTTCGGACGCCGTCTCGCGCATCACTGGCGCGCGAGCGCTGCCCGTCTTCGTCGCGTACAACATCCCGGGCCGTGACTGCGGCGAGTATTCAGCCGGTGGCGCGAATGGAAGCAATGCCTACAAGAAGTGGATTCGCTCTTTCGCCAACGGGCTCGCGAATCGACGCGCGGTAGTCATCCTCGAGCCCGATGCGCTAGCCGGGATGAGCTGCCTGAGCCCCGCTTTGCAGCAGGAGAGAGTCGATCTCATTCACGATGCGGTGCGCGTTCTCAAAGCCAAGGGAGCCGCGGTATACATCGACGCGGGCCACGCCCGCTGGGTCGCTCCCCAGGAGATCGCCACTCGTCTCAAGCGCGCGGGGATCGCTGACGCTGACGGCTTCAGTCTCAACATCTCCAACTTTCTCTCCAACGCGGTGAACATCACCTACGGTACTCAGGTCTCCCGATTAGTGGGTGGGAAGCATTTCATCATCGACACGAGCCGCAACGGACAGAACGCATCGTCGGCCGGGAACTGGTGCAATCCCACCGGACAGAAACTGGGCAGCGCTCCCACCACCCACACAGGCAATCCGCTGGTGGATGCATTTCTGTGGATCAAGACTCCTGGTGAGTCCGACGGAACCTGCGGCGGCGGTCCCGCCGCCGGCAAATGGTGGACGGAATACGCGCTCGGCCTTGCAGGCGGTGCGTGGGACAGGCTCCTCGGCCGGAAGTAAAACCAACTACAACTGGAATACCGCCCGCGGCCGGCCGATCGCCGCCCGCCGGCCGAAAACCGCTGGAAGCCGGTAGCTTTCCGCTGTCGTTGATTCCCTCAAATCCGCACCACAGCCATTGGCTCAACCCTTTCCCGCCACAGGGTGTCAGAAGGTCGACAATGCAGCTGGTTGCCAACGAGTCTCGGAGCTCGGTGAACGATATCCAACTCATCACGCGGGTGGTGGCTGGCGATGCTTCCGCCGAACGTGAGCTATACGAGACATACGTCGATCGCATTTACCGGCTGACTTTTCGTCTCGCCGGTGACGACGAGCTCGCACGTGACTTCACGCAGGCAACTTTTATTCGTGCTTTTGAAAAGATCGGAAGCTTTCGCGGCGATTCATCGCTTTCGACGTGGCTGCACTCGATAGGGCTCTCGGTGGCTTTGAACGGGCTTCGAAAGACGAAGCGCCAAAGGAATCGGGAAGCTCCAATGGAAGAGGGGATGACGATCGGGGCCAGTTCGATCGAGGCCGAGCCCGATCTCAAAGAGAGGATGGCGAGGGCAATCGACTCGCTTTCGGACAAGTACAGGACCGTGTTCGTGATGCACGACGTCGAAGGTTACACGCACGAGGAGATCAGCGAGACCATGCACATTCCGATCGGAACGTCAAAGTCGCACCTGTTCCATGCGCGTGCCAAGCTTCGTGCTGCACTTGCCGATTTTGCACCGGAGTGGGTGTCATGACTGAAGAGAAATTCGAAGACTTTATCAGAAAGGCGGCGCAGAGCTACAACGCGCCGCCGGTCCGGACGCCCAGAGACGAAATGTGGGCCGCAATCCAGGCGGAGCGCTCTTCGGGTCCGCGCGTTGTCTACGGCGGATCGCCGAGCGTGCAAGCCCCGCGGCGTACGGGGTTCGGCGGAAGAGTCTGGATGGGGGCGGCGGCTGCAGCGGTGCTGCTAGTTGCATCGGGCGTCGGGATTGGCCGATGGACGGCCGCACCGACGCTCTCGCCGAGCAGTGCAACGACACCTAAAGGGTCGACGGCTCCCGTTGTTGTCGAACCGACTCCCTCAGAAGGAGTGAATACTGGTGGGCAGCAAAACGTTGCGTCGTCGGGCTCCGGTGCATCCGCTTCGTCGCGCGGGCGCGGAGAGCGCACGCTAGCACTCGGTACATCGCACCCCACGCCCCAAGAAAACGGCGCGAGCAGGAACCCAGAAAATGTTGCGGCAACACCGCACGCTGAGAACGCAGCGTATCAGCTCACGGCGACGCAGCATCTCAGCGAGGCAGAAGCACTCCTGACTTCATTCAGAGCGCGTTCAGCGGCGGATCAACAGATGGATGCGCAACTGGGAGCCTGGGCCCGCCGGCTTCTGAACAACACACGGCTCCTGCTCGATTCACCAATCGCAAACGATCCAACGCGTCGACCGTTGCTGGAGGACCTCGAGCTCGTGCTCGTGCAGATCGTCCAGCTATCGCCCGGCAGCACGGCGGAGGACCGCGACCTTGTGGAAAAGACGCTACAGCACGACCAGGTAATGACGAGGCTACGCACCGCGATTCCCGCGGGCGCGCAGCGTGGCAGTTGAGGACACTTCAATGACTATGAGAACACTACTCACGGCAGCAGCAATATTTTCCTCGGCGGGATTCGGATTCGCGAAATCGCCCGTCGCATCTTCCTCACCCACTCGCGCCTCCATTGCCCCGGTCGCTCCTGCGAGCGTCGACGGTCCGCAGGGTGCGAGTTTCAGTTCGCTCGATAGCCAGCTTGACCAACTTCCGCCCGACGCCTGGGCAAAGGGAGATCCGGCCGACTCGCTCTACAAGTTGGCGCGCGAAGCACTGGCCCGGGCCGACTACAAACGCGCCTCGGGACTCTTTCATCAGATCGCCGAGAATTATCCTCAATCCGCTTACGCCGGTCAGTCGCTGTACTACGAAGCGTTTTCGCTCTACCGGAGCGGCGGCGACGACGATCTGAGCGCGGCACGCGACAGACTCAACCAGCTCGAAAAGCGGTACCCATCCGCCGCGACGAATGATCGGGCCACGCTTTTAACGCGTGTCTGCGGCGAGCTGGCCAAGCGCGGAGACCAGTCCTGCGCGGTGTCGATCGAGAAGACAGCACAGGGTGCGGCCGATCTGTCGGGCGCTGAAACGCGCGGCAATGCGCAGGGAGGGTCTTGTCCCACGGACGAGAATAGCGACGACAGAATCATGGCGCTCAACGCTCTCATCCAAATGGATGCCGACCGCGCGATGCCGATTCTCCAGAAAGTCCTCGCCAGACGCGACGCGTGCTCGGCAGTGCTGCGTCGAAAGGCCGTGTTTCTCGTCTCGCAAAAGCAAACCGATCAGACGGCGAACATTCTCATGAACATCGCTCGCACCGATCCGGACCAGGAAGTGCGCGAGCAGGCGGTGTTCTGGCTCTCGCAGGTGCCAGGTTCCACGCCACTCCTCGAGGAGATTCTCAAGGGAAGCGGCGACGAGAACATCAAGGACAAGGCTCTGTTCGCTCTCTCTCAGCAAGACGAGCCAAGAGCGCAGCAAGTGCTTAGGGACTTCGCGCTGCGGGAAAACGAAAATCCGGATCTCCGCGAGAAAGCGATTTTCCAGCTCGGTCAGCGACGCTCGACAGACAACACCGAGTTCCTGCGCAACTTGTACTCGCGACTCACGAACGAGGATCTGAAAGAAAAGGTTCTATTCTCATTGTCGCAGCAGGAAGGAGCGGGGAACGAACAATGGTTGATGAACATCGCGGCGAACCCGAAGGAAAACATCGACCTTCGCAAGAAGGCCCTTTTCTGGGCCGGTCAAAGCGGTGTTGCGATGTCCGAGCTCGTCGGTTTCTACAATCGGATGCCGGAGAGCGAGATGAAAGAGCAGATGATCTTCGTCTTCTCGCAACGTGAAAACGACGCCGCGGCAATGGACAAGCTCTTCGACATCGCGAAGAACGACAAAGACCCCGAGTTGAGAAAGAAGGCGATATTCTGGCTAGGTCAGTCGCGCGATCCCCGTGTGCAACAGTTCCTCCTGGACCTGATCAACAAATGAAAACACTCAGACTGACCTCGTTCGCGGGGACGAAACTCGTCCTCGCCGCCCTGGCCTGCGCCGCCGCTGGCGCGAACGGGCAGAGCATCGCAAGCAAAGTTGCCAGGGTGACGAACGGAACGGTTCGCATGTCATTCGCGCCGAGACCCGGGATTTGTGGAAGGGGCACATCGATGAGAACTGGAAACAGTCGATTCTCGATGAATTGGGGAGACAACACGTCCCGCGACGTTGAATGGGATATCGACTGCGACACAAGTCCCGCGCGGGTTGTCCTCGATCGTCGCAACGGCGAGCTCGCCGACCTCCGATTCTACGTCGGTGGCCGTTGGCGCCCGGCGGGACCGGACGTCATCGACCTCGGCAACGTCCCGGCGCGGGAGGCCGCGGACTATCTGCTTTCGATCGCGCAGTCAGAGCGCGGAAGCATGGGAGAAAAAGCAATCTTGCCGGCGACGATCGCGGATAGTGCGGATGTATGGCCCACTCTGATCCGAATGGCGCGCAACTCTGATTTACCTCGTCCAACCAGAAGCCAATCTGTTTTCTGGCTCGGACAGGCAGCGGGCGACGCAGCAACCGCAGATCTGAGCTCCCTCGTCCTCGATAACAGCGTTGACCGTGAGGTGCGAGAGCAGGCGGTGTTCGCGCTCTCGCAACGCCCGAGGGACGAAGGAGTCCCGGCGCTCATCGCGATTGCGAAGACGAACAAGGATCCGGAGATTCGCAAGAAAGCGATCTTCTGGCTCGGTCAGTCCAACGATCCGCGCGCGATCGATTTATTCGAGCAGCTTCTCAGCAGCAAATAGCTACCAGCAAGCGCCACGATTGGAACTGACGTCATTGCAAAGAGGGATGCGTGGAAATAGCATCCCTCTTTTCGCATCCGGGCCCATCTTGGATTTTTCGCACCTCTCGACCCAACTCTCGGCGAGCCCGTTGACGGCGCTTCCGATTCTGTTCATCGCCGGCGTGCTCACGAGTCTCACACCATGCATCTATCCGATGATTCCGATAACGGCAGCGATCGTGGGCGGGAACTCGGTGGGAGGAGCGCCGCGGGCCCGTTCGCGCACGCTTTTTCTGACTTTGTCGTATGTCGTCGGTCTGGCGCTCGCGTACGCATCGCTGGGGGTCGTTGCGGGCCTGAGCGGCACACTGTTCGGCGCCATTAGCACGAATCCCTGGGTCTACTTCGGGATGGCGAACCTGCTCATAATCGCCGCGCTTGCGATGCTCGATGTGATTCCGGTGCGCTTGCCTAGCGCTCTCATGACGCGGGCGTCTATGGTCGGCGAAGGGGGAAGTCTCTCCGGCGCACTTGTGATGGGGGCGGCATCCGGGCTCGTAGCCGCGCCTTGCGGCGCTCCGGTCATGGCTGCAGTCCTCACGTGGGTTACAACGACGAAGAGTGGCGTGCTCGGTTTCATTTATCTCTTCGTGTTTTCGCTCGGCATGTGCACACTGCTGGTGATCGTCGGACTTTTCAGCGGGACGCTCGCCCGTCTTCCGAGAGCTGGGGAGTGGATGGTGTGGGTGAAGCGGTTCTTCGCGCTGATCATGTTGGCCGTAGCGGAGTATTACCTTGTGCAGATGGGTCAGCTCCTCATCTAGCATCCCGCTCATCCCCGCCATCCATCGCCATGAAAAAAACTCTTCGCGTTCAATTGTCGATTGTCGGTCTCGCGACGGCAGGATCATTGCTCGCTGCTTCTGCCAGCGCCCAGGACCTCGGAATCGAAGTCGGTTCTCCCGCTCCGGCTGTCACGGTCCAGACACTCGACGGCAAGGAGGTGAATCTTGCTCAGTACATCGGCAAGACGCCTATGCTCATCGAATTCTGGGCGACCTGGTGTCCAAACTGTCGCGAGCTTATGCCGACGCTTCTCGACGTCGAGAAGAAATACGACCAGAAGGTCAAGTTCCTAGCGCTCGCTGTGGCGATCAACCAATCTCCCGAACGTGTCAGGAGATTTTTGGCCGCTCACCCTCTTCCGCACGAAACTTTCTACGATACTGACGGAAAGGCGGCCGGAGCGTTCGATGCACCGGCGACCTCTTACGTGGTCGTCATCGACAAGAGCGGTCGAGTGGTGTACACGGGCCTCGGCGGGAAACAGGACCTGGACGCAGCGGTAAGAAAAGCGCTCTAGCCGGGCGTCAGAAGCCCGCTGTAACCAGCTCGCGATTTACTGTCCAGACTCCGGTTTTGGCGGCGGCGCGAGACTGTCGACGACAGAGGCGAGATCCGAGTACGCAGACGGAGTGAGAACCTTGAAAGGTTTGGTCACGTAAGCGATTCTGCCGTCAGGGCGAACCACGAAAAGCGAACGGTTGTCCAGTTTGTTCTTCGCGTCGTAGGCGCCGTATATCTGGCCGACCTTTCCACCCGGATCGCTCGCGAAGACAATCGGAAACGCTTCGTCCCGGGCCCACGACGCGAGAGCCGTGTCCGGATCGACGCTGATTCCGATCACCGCGACGTTGCGGCCGTTGTTGAAGAGCGTGGCGTACTGATCACGGTACGCCTCCATTTGGATGGTTCAGCCCTTTGTTCGCGCCTGAAAAAAGAACGCGAGAACTACGGTGCTGCCGCGGTAATCCGAGAGGCGAACCGGCTTCTGGAGAAGGCCGTAGCGCGTCGCTCCAGTCAGCGCGAAATCCGGCGCGACGTCGTTGATCGCGGGGCCTGTCGGGGCCGAGGCAGCGGCCTGTTGAGCGCCCGCAATTCCGAAGGCTCCGACGGATGCGGCGGCCGCCAACGTCAACGTTCGAGCTACACCCTGCATGCGCCAATCCCCAGTGCGATATTGCGGAAAGTCTACACTCCGTACCGCTCGGCGGCTAGCCACTACTCCTATCTCTGCACCTTCGACCAGAATCGCCGACAGCTCGCGGTCCCCAAGGCAACTACGCACGTCGAATAGCATCACGCGCTCACTGACGATCGTGTACCTGACAACGCTGCTCGTGCCCCTCGGGGCCAGCGCGCAGGGCAGCGGAGCGGCGCGGATTGACGTCGGTGCGCAGGGCATCTGGCTGGTGACGAGGGAATCGCCAGCCATCCATGGTCGTGACCTCACGGAGGGATATCTCACGCAGCCCGTGATCATGACAACATTGGATCTATGGCACGACGCGTTGTCGTTCAAAAGCACTCTGGATTTCGAGGGCGCAACGATCCGCCGCGGCGAGCTCAACGCGGGCATCGTCGGCGAGGGTTACATCGATCGGCGGCACCCGCATACGTACCTGCACGAGCTTACCGCTACGGCCCAACACGAATTCGCGGGGACTGCTGTATCGGTGACGGCAGGAAAAGGGTTTGCACCATTCGGCACCGACGACCCGATGTCGAGACCGTTCGAGAAGTATCCGATCAATCACCACCTGGCGCAGATACCCGAGCGCGCGATAACGATCGCCGCCATGAGATCCGGCGCTCTCGTCTTTGAAGGCGGCCTATTCAATGGCGACGAGCCCCAGAGTCCGGGCGACACTCCGAACAAAGACAGATATTTTGACTCGTGGTCGGCGCGCGCGACGTTCCTGCCGGTTTCGCAGGCAGAAATCCAGGCAAGCTTTGCGCGCGTGAAGTCTCCGGAGAACGCGACGGGCGGCGGGGCAGATCAACGCAAGGAAAGCGCGTCGATCCGACTCGAGGACGCGCAGCACTCAGGTTACGGACTGCTCGAGTGGGCACGCACGGGCGAATACGTCGGGTCCAGCCGAACCTTCGCGTACACGTCCGTGCTTGCGGAGACCTGGACACGATACGGAAGACTGAACGGAGGGCTGAGAGTGGAGAGTACCGAGCGCCCTGACGAGGAGCGTCTTCTGGATCCGTTCAGAACTCCAGTGCCGGCGACCGACCTGGGAATCACGGGTCGGTCACACTGGACGATTATCACGGCGAGAATGGCGGGAGAGTTCAGGGCAGGGAGGTTGGCTCTTGAGCCATTCACAGAAGCAGCGGCAATGCGTGTATCTGAGACGCTTAAGCCCTCGGGATTCGACCCGCGCGCATTCTATGGATCGGGCCGCCTGTGGAGCATCTCGGTGGGCGCGAAACTGTCGGTCGGGATGCGTCACATGCGAATGGGCCGGTATGGCGCTGCGATCAAGGACGGAATGCGGATGACGGGCGCTCGGGGCGGGATGCCCGGGATGGATATGGGTTCGTCCGACTATCGTGGCAACCCTTCGAGATGAATGTCCGGGATTCTGTCCTGGATTTTTCGGACGACAAGGCGCAGCGCTCACGGAGGCCGAGGCGCAGGCCGAAATGCATGGTGCAGTTTGCGCTCGGCTGCTTCGTTGTGGCGTGTCATCGCGACAATCCCGCGGCTCCCTTTCAGAGTATATCCGAGCCTCTGGCCGTCTTAGGTGGCGGAACAGTCTCGGAGCGGTTCTCCGGTGAAGTCTGGGTCCTTGGAAACGTCGCGTACACAACCACGTGGGGAAATCGCGGCGCGCTCGGTGACGCGGTAAAAATCTGGGATGTGAGCTCAGATGCTCCTGAACTAATCGACTCGCTGATAGTTCCTCAGGCAGTGACTCTCGGCGATATACAGGCCAGCGATGACGGCAAGCTTCTCATAGTCGCCACCGAGTTCGCACCGGGCTCGATCATGATTTACGATCTGACGAATCCGGTGAAGCCGCAGCTCATTACGCGGTACACGAGCGCGCTCACCAACCCCGGCGTTCACACTGCGGAAGTTGAGAGCGTGAATGGAATTCTCTACGCTTTCCTGTGCGTAGACCCGGGTGGCGGCTCTCCGGCGCGACTGGTGATAGTCGATCTCAGCGACCCTGCGTCACCGACGCAGGTATTCACCGCGGCGATGGGAAGTCCCTTCGTACACGATGTCTTCGTCCGCGACGGAATTCTCATCACAGCGCTCTGGAACGATGGGATCACGATCTGGGACATCGGCGGCAACGGCAACGGTTCTCCATCAAATCCAGTGGCGATCGGCAGTGTCTCGACCGTCGGCGGCGAAGCCCACAACGTCTGGTGGTATCGCAACGCGGTTAGTGGCGAGAAGCGGTACATCTTCGTTGGCCAGGAGGGCCCCGGTGCAGTCGGCGCTTCTTCGTCCGGCGACATTCACGTAATCGACGCGAGTAATCTCGCGGCTCCCAGGGAAGTCGCGTTTTTCCATCTGGATGGTGCAGGAACCCACAACTTCTCCGTCGACGAAACGCGGGCGATTCTCTACGCGGCCTATTACAACGGTGGCGTCAGAGCCATCGACATATCTGGGGACCTTTCCGCGTGTTCAGCTGTTAACCGGAGCAGCGACGGCCGGTGCGACCTGGCGAAGATGGGACGTGAGCGCGCGAATGGTTTGCAGGATCGCGGCTCGGTGTACGTCTGGGGAGTCCAACTCGCCAACGGGTACGTCTACGCTTCAGACATGCTCAACGGAATCTGGAAGCTCGCAGCTGTGCCATTCCCGCCCGACTGAAACAAGCTTTCATTGAAACCGTAGGGAACTTCACGTTGTCCAACAACGTCATACCCGAACGGAGCAGCAATGAAGAGACAGATCCGAGGTGCGGCCATCGCGGCGGCGCCATTCTTACTTGGTAGTGCCGCTCGTGCCCAGGGTTCCTACACGGCACCGCGCCACGCCGTCGTAGACGCTTCCGGCGCGCGAACGGTTGAAGTTGAGGCCGGAGCTGGTAGCCTACGAGTTGAAGGCAAGCAGGGGCTGCGCCAGGTCGAGGTGAGCGGAACAGCTCGCTCCTCGTCGCAGCAATTCCTGAATCAGATCCGGCTTATCGCAGAACGCAGAGGTGACGTCGTGTTCATCAAGGCAGACATTCCTGAGGAAAACTTTCGCTCAAATGACGATTACAACAATTCAGCAGCGCTCGATCTCGTTGTCGAGGTTCCGCAGGGGATGAACGCGGATATCTCCGACGGAAGCGGCGATGCAGCTGTGATCGGCGTCGGCTCGCTGGAGGCTACCGACGGCTCCGGGGACTTTTCCGTGGACGGCGCTGCAGGGACCGTACGCGTCAACGATGGGTCGGGAAACCTCAAGATCGAAAACGTTGGCGGCGATGTACGAGTGACCGATGGTTCCGGCGACATCAACGCGCGCAACGTCAGCGGCTCCTTCACGGTTGAAAACGACGGCTCGGGCGGAATCTACGTTACCGATGTGCGCGGCTCCGTGACGGTCGAGAACGACGGATCTGGAAGCATCGAGGTTACCAAGGTCGGCCGCGACTTCAAAGTCGAGTCAAAAGGCAGTGGTGATATCGAATACGCTTCCGTGTCGGGCGTTGTCGATATACCGGAAAGCCGGCGCGGCAGCCGTCGCGGAGGACGCTGAGCCAGGACTGATCCAGAAACGCGCATACGGTCACGAAACGGTTTCGTGCACGTTTATTGCCGCACTCCTCCACGACAATTCGGGAAACGGAAGCCGCTAGCAGCTTGCTTCCAACTAGTTCCTGCCTTCAACGGAGAATGAAATGCGTTTTCTGGCAATTGGTTTTTGTGCCCTCGCCGCGCTGCCTCTAACATCGGGCGCGCAGCAGTCAAAAATGTCCTCAGCGGGACCAACCATAAAAATGTCCTCAGCGGGACCAACCATACAATCGGCGGCGGTTGGATTTCGGGTGAAAGAAAGTAAGGTCGACGCCTCAACGAAAGTGACCGCGGCACCGTTGTTCTCGCGGCATCAGGGGCAGGACGTAGCTCTTATGGCGGTGGGAGTTGGTGCCATGATTGCCGGCGCGCTCATCGGCGACACTCCAGGAACGATCATTTTGATTGGCGGTGCCGGGATGGCGCTCTTTGGACTCTACCACTATCTGGAGTAGTACGGAGACGATCGGCCGCGCGGTGATTCAGTCTCTGGAACAAGAATGAAACGACCGTTACCGGATCGCGTTCACGGGCTGCTGGACTACGCCTTGGTGGCTGTGTTCCTCAACGCACCGATGGTTCTGGGATTCCATGGGGCGGCAGCGGCCGTCGTCTATTGGCTTGCCGGCATACACCTTCTGCTTACGGGATTCACCAAATTCCCACTTGGTGTCTTCAGGCTGATTCCATTCAAAATCCACGGCGCGATCGAGCTGGTGGCGGGGATATTCGTCCTTGTCGCACCGTGGATCTTCGGATTCGCCGGAATCAACGCGCCGCGGAATTTTTTCATCGTGGTTGGAGTTGTGATCCTCCTCGTATTCGCGCTCACCGATTATTCACAGCGAGTCGAGCTTCCGCCACCCGATCCGAACGATCGCCGGCGTTGGAGGGGCGCGACCCAGAGTTAGCAGCGCAACCCACAGGTAGCAGCGCGACCCAGATCCCCGCTGAGACGTTTCGGTTGGGTTGACGTGCCTGGAGTCCTTTCCTAGGCCTCTCCCTCGATATGAAGGGTGCCGGAGCTCACAAGAACCGATGCACCGCCTACCCGAATCGCGGCCAGCTGTCCGCGCTTCAAATCCACATCGAGCTCGAGCCGGCTCGGGCGTCCCATCTCTACGCCCTGATCGACACTCCAGTGCACGCTTCCATCTCGCTTCTCCGAGCGCAAGCCGAGGAACCCTGCAAGGGCGGCGCACGCACTGCCGGTGGCGGGATCCTCGCCGATGCCCATTCCCGGAGCGAACATGCGCGCCCTGATGTGGCCACCCTCGAAGATGTTGCTCCAATCATCGGTGCTAAAGACGAACATCTCGGGAGCCCAGTATTCTCGGAGCGCTTGCTCCCACTTGAGCGGATCTACCTTAACCCACGATAACATCTCGGGTTTTTTGAGCGGGATGAACAGGAATGGCATCCCGCACGACACTGCTTCGGGCTCGATCATGTCGTCTGCCACAATGTGGCTGGGCTCGAGCGACAGGATTTCGCACAGCGTCTCAGGCGGTGGGGGAGGGTCCTTGATTTCGGGCAGACGGGCGGCAGTCAGCTGTGAGAAAACCGGTTTGCCGTTTTCGGCGCGGATGACGACCGCCACTGGGCCAACGCCTTCTTCGAGCACGATCTTCGTCTCGTTGCCCTCAAGTCGAATCTCCCCAATCGACGCAAGCACGAAAGCGCAGCCTACCGTTGGATGTCCCGCGAACGGAATTTCACCTCCGGGAGTGTAGATGCGCACACGACGCGTATTCGCCTTGGCATCCGGCGGAAACACGAACACACTCTCCGAGTAGTTGAATTCGCGCGTGATCGACAGCATCTGGCGATCAGACAACCCGCGCGCATCCGGAATCACCGCAAGCGGATTTCCACCGTGCAGGCAATCGGTGAATACATCGGCGGTGTGGAAGGCGTAAGACATTCTGCCGTAGATAATGCGATTGCCCGGCGCTCGTGGCTAGCGCACCACCTTGAACGACTGGAGACTCACTTCCGTTTGACCAGGTCGCGCGTCGGTTTGATCGTCAGCTGTTGGCACCGAACAAGCATTCATGGATCGGCATGAGCTTGCAAAGATCGGGCGGAAAACGGGCTAAGGCGCATGGAGCATCGATTCGGTTTGGGCCCGCTGGTTGGATGTACAAGGACTGGGAGGGTGTCGTCTATCCCAGGCCCCACCCGCGGGGGTTCGACGAGCTTCGATACATATCCGAGTTTTTCGACACGATCGAGATCAACTCGAGCTTCTACGGGCCACCCGTTTCGAACACCTCCGCCAACTGGCTTCGGCGCGTGGCGGACAACCCCAACTTTCGATTCACCGCCAAGCTGTGGAAGCGGTTCACCCACGAGCGCGACAAAGCCTGGACCACCGCGGAGGTCAATCAGGTGAAGAAGGGCTTTGATGTGTTGATGGAATCGGGCAGGCTCGGTGCCGTCCTGCTTCAGTTTCCGTGGAGCTTCAGACACACCGAGCAGAACGAGGAGTGGATCGGAGACGTCGTGCGGACTTTTTCACTCTATCCTCTCGTGGCGGAGGTTCGGCACAAATCGTGGCTCGCTCCGGGTTTTTTCAGATGGCTCGCGGAGAGCGGCGTCGGGTTCGTGAACATCGATCAACCGCTCTATCACGACTCGATCGGACCCAGCGCGCGGGTCACATCTCACGTCGGCTACGTGAGGGTGCACGGCCGCAACTACAAGGATTGGTTCAGGGACAAAGCACCTGTCGAACAGCGTTACAACTATCTCTACAAAGCGGATGAGCTCGCGCCGTGGGCGGAGCGAGTCAGCGAGATAGCGGCGGATCCAGCTACGCGCGATGTCTACGTCGTGACCAACAATCACTACAAGGGGAAGGCGGTCGCAAATGCGCTGATGCTCAAGTCGATGGTGACCGGGCGCCGGGTGCCAGCCCCGTCTGGCGTGTACGATTCGTACCCGGATGCCATAGCTGATTTTACCCAGCCTGCCGAGGAAGTCGCGGCCGAGCTGCATCTTCATTGACTGCAAGCCCTTGAAGGGATATATTCGTTGCTTGTCGCGCAACAGTTGCGCGGCTGCGCCAGCGAACTTCAGGGGACCTGGGATGTACTGCCAGGTCTTTTTTGATTTTGCGGCGAGTAAGAGCGGTCATTTCGGCCGCGGACAACAGTAGTCGGCACGGTACCGCACAAACGGGACTTCCGACACAATTGAATGAGGATGTACCGAACATGCGTACCACCGGCAAAGTAAAGTGGTTCAACGACGCCAAAGGCTTTGGCTTCATCACCCCCGAGAACGGACAGAAGGATTGTTTCGTTCATCATTCCGCCATTCAGGGCAGCGGCTTCAAGTCGCTGGCTGAAGGCGAGCGCGTTGAGTTCGACGTCGTGCAGGGCCAGAAAGGCCCGGCGGCCGAGAACGTTACCAAGCTCGGCGCTTAAGTCGCAGCTTGCAGAACGCTGGATAGCAGGCGGGGCCGATCTGGACAATTCCAGGCCGGCCCCGCTTTTTATTTCTGAGTTATTTCCCGACCCGTTTGGGGGATTATGGCAAAAGAAGAAGCAATCGAGCTGGAAGGAACCGTGACGGAAGTATTACCCGACGCGACGTTCCGGGTGCAAGTGAATAATGGACACGACGTGCACGCCACAATCGCGGGAAAGATGCGGAGATTCCGCATCCGCGTCCTCGCCGGCGATCGCGTAACTCTCGAGGTCTCGCCCTACGATCTGACGAGAGGACGCATCACCTTCCGGCATAAGGGCTGACGCGCACGATCGCTGCGCCTACTGGGCGTAGCGAAGTATGTCGTAAAAGAAGTGGACTCCGTAGCCGACGTTGTCCACCGACAACCGCTCGTCGTTTCCGTGCATTCCGCGCTGGATCTCCGACCTTGGAATCAGGAAAGGACTGAATCCGTAAGTTGTTATCCCGAGCTTTCGGTAAGTTGGCCTATCGGTGGCAGCAGTTTCCATCGGCGTTGTGACGAATGCTTCGGGCGTCCGATCATGCGCCGCCCTTTCGATGGCGCGAAAGAGGTCGGTGTTTATTGGACTTTCGAGTGGCGTCTTGGGTTGGAGCAGCGTGGTGAAGTGCACGGCGGTATCGCCCACCACGTTCTTCAGCGTTTCGAGAAATGCCTCGGGATTCTGATCAGGGAGCAATCTGACGTCGAGGTCCGCAGTTGCGACGCCGGGGATCACGTTGGTCTTGTTCGATCCGGCCAGGCCGGTCAGAGAGATGGTATTCCGCAGGAACGCGTTCCACGAGACATCGCTCAGGATCCATTCTCTCGCCTTCGGATCCTTGAGTGCTACGCTCACGTTCGAAAGCCAGGTTCGCTGCGGCTCAGCGTAAGTGCGCGCGATGTCCCGAAAGTATTTCTCGACGCCAGCGGTGACGTGAAGCGGCGTCTCGTATTGCGAGATCTTGTATAAGGCCGTAACGAGGCGGGGAACCGGATTTTGTTTCGTTGGCCGCGACCCATGCGACGGCACGCCGTTCACCGTGAGACGCTGCCAGAAGGTGCGCTTCTCGGCGACACCGACCGCGAAATACACGACTTTTCCATTCTCGACGAGGTTGTCGGCTCCTTCCGTGATGAGATAATCGACATCCTTCAGCAGATCCGGATGGCGATTCACGAACACGATACCGCCGGTGGACGTGAGCTCCTCGTCTGAGTTTCCGATGTAGACGATGTCGCGGGTCAGCGGAATTCCCGATCGCTTGATTGCGATCATTGCCATGAGCTCCGCGACTCCCGTACCCTTCATGTCGATCGCGCCTCGACCCCAGACGTAGCCGTCGCGTACGACTCCCGAGAACGGATCGACTGTCCACGATGACGGAGTCGCCGGCACTACATCCATGTGATGGACGAGTGCGATCGCTCTCTTGCTTCCGTTCCCGCGCAGCCGCGCATAGAGATTGGCGCGATTCGGGCCGAGCTCCACTGTGTCCAGGATTTCGGCCTCAATCCCTTCATGGTCGAGAATACCTTTGAGGAAGCGGGCCGCAACGAGCTCGTTCCCTGGCGGGTTCGTCGTGTTTATGCGGAGATAATCCGCGAGGATCGTCTGTGACTCGCGAGCAATCTCGTTCCAGTCTGCGGGCTTCGTCTGGGCCGCCGCCTCGCTCGGTAGAAGAAAACAAACCGCTACGGCGGTCAGTCGCGCAATCCGAATCATCGAGTGGGGTCGGTTGAGGCCGGAGTAGTAAAGCTCGAGCTCAGTAATACTATCCCGGATTGATGATCACGGCGGTGCCTGATCGCCTGACCTTGGCGATTTCGGCGCTGGAGGTGGTGGTAGTGCGGACACCCGCGCCTTGAACGCGTGAAATTCCGGCGTATCCACGAGCAGACTATCTGCGCTGCCAGGTTTCAACTCGGCGATCAATTGCTTGGCTCTCGCAATGCGTGGCTCTTCGAGCGGGTGCGACGCAAACCATCCCTCGACCACCGTCGGCCTCCGCTGGCGCTCCTTGAGCAGCACCTGGAACAGGTCGGGGATTCCCTGTGGGTCGTACCCTGCGCGAGTAACGTTGACGACGCCCTCAGAGTCGGCTTGGAGCTCGTCGGTCCTGCTATAGCGCGCGAACAGCGCGCTTCCGCCAACCTGGACGGCCGCACGTGCGAGTCCGTTCTGACAAATGTTCGTGAGCGTGCAAACCACGGTCAGGCCGGCATTGGCCTTTTGCTCGTTCTGCATCTGCCTCACCGAGTGCCGTTCGATCACGTGACCAATTTCGTGGCCAAGAGTGCCAGTCAGCTCGTCGAGCTTGTCCGCGCTCTCGATCAGCCCGCGATTCACGTATATGAAACCGCCCGGTAGCGCGAACGCGTTCACCTGCTCGGTGTTCACGACGTAGAAATGCCAGTCGAGATCAGCCCGACTCGTGGTCCTCGCGATTGATTCGCCGAGGTTCTGGATGTAACCGCTCACCACGGGGTCCGTGACGATCGGAAGCTGCGCGTTGATCTCGCTCGCATCCTGACGCCCCATCGCGACTTCCTTGTCCTGTGAGACGGAGCAGGAACTGACGAAAATGACGGCTACCGCGAGAGTGGGAAAACGAAGCATCACAGGGCTCAAAAAAAGGATAGATTCAAGGGGCAAGACATATTCCAGTAACGTCTGTCTCCAACCGTGGAAGTCCGGACTTTGACGAGAGTCTCGGCAGCCATCAACTGGCGCCTCGCCGTCCTGCTGCTCGTAGTCGCGTCACTCCTCGTGCCGCTGATCGTACCGTCGGGATTTTTTTTCCCGTACGTCGTGCCCAGAAACATTTTCTTTCGCGTAGTGACAGAGGCCGGCACTCTGGTGCTCGTACTGGCTGTGTGTTTCGGGGATAATGACCTCGACCTTCGCTACGAGCCGATATTCTGGGCGATTGCGTTGTTCGTCGCTACCGCATTCGTGTCAGCCCTTTTTTCTCCGGCCCGCGATCATAGTCTCTATGGAGACTTCGAGAGGATGGGTGGCGTCTGGGCATGGCTGCATCTAGCGCTCTTCTTCCTCGTCCTGCGGACGCTCCGTGAAGACGACTGGTCATGGGTCATGAACTCTGTGCTCATGGTCAGCATGATCGTGGCTGCCTTGACCATCCTCGAGCACTCGCGACTTTCATCGGCGCCCCAATTATCCAATTCGCTACTTGCCGCGAGCTCCGGGACGGTCGGCAATTCGGGCCTGCTGGCGGCGTATCTGCTCTTCGCCATCGGGACTGCCGTGTACCTGGCCTCGACGGGCGCGCGGCTACGCCTGCTGTATCTCGCAGCTGCCGGGATCGACTTGATCGCGCTGGCCTATGCAGAGAATCGCAGCACACTCATCGGACTCGTCCTCGGCGCGATAGTGGGATCGCTGATTTTCGCAGTGATTCAGACGAAGCGCAGAAAATGGCTCGCGCCAGCGATCGCTGTGGCGTTCGCTTGCGTGGTTGGGGGCTCGGCGGCGTTGATACGGGCATTCCCGGCCGGCGCGGTTGCTCGTCACGCTCCCACAGTGGTCGGTCGTCTTGCCTTGACGAATCCTGCTGGAACTGACGAGTCTCGGACTATGCAGTGGCGAGCGGCGATCGATGGGTTCATGGACCGGCCGATCCTTGGTTACGGACTGGAGAATCACAATCTCGTCTGGTCCGCTCACCTCGATCCGGGCATCTACCGCCTTGATACGGATATCTATGATAGGACCCACAATCAATTCCTGGAGACCCTCGCGACCACGGGCGCCGTTGGCTTGCTGGCATTTCTTGGAATATGGGTCGCAATCGGTGTGACTCTCTTCCGCGCCTACCGGGACCGCGATGTCTCGGCTGCTTCGCTTGCCATCCTGGGCGGAATTCAGATCGCATACGCCGTTTACCTCTGCTTCTGGTTCGTCGATCTTAACTCGACGATGCTCTGGATTCTGTTCGCCGCGCTGATTGCATTCCGCGAGAATCCGTACGGAGTCCTCCGTGCCGCCAGCTCACCGTCCCACCACCGACAACGCGCTCCTTTCGCGGTCGCAGTCGCGTCGCTCGTCATTGTCGCCGGGGCAATTTACAGCGAGGCGTATCTTCCTCTCAGGGCAAATCGCGCTCTCGCGCGCATCCACAACTTCCGGCCGTCGCTAGCCGAGACGATAAAAGACTTCGACTTGCTTACGCGCGCGCCCTCCCATTTGACGGCGCACACTCCGTTGATCATGGCCGAGTATCTCGATTGGCGCCGACCGGATTTCGCGGAAATGCGACGAAACGCCGGCGACCGCCGCATGCTCGAGAAAGCGTTCGCAAGCACGCTGACTGCTTTCCGACAGGAGATCCACAGAGACACGCTGAACGACAGGCTTTACACGCACGAGGCCGATACTTTTCTCGATGCGGCACAGTTCTACGATTCGCACGAATACGCCGACCATGCGATCGATGCATTACAGCGAGCGATCTCATTGAGTCCCAGACGAATCCAGCCGCGAATGCTGCTGGCGACTGTGTACCAGGGCGACCACGAATACGAGAGCGCCAGAGCCGTTCTCGACGATGCCCTGCGAGCGGATCCCGAGCTGGGAGAGCCGCGCTATCGGCTCGCAGAGGACGACCTTCGGAGGGGGAAGACCGACTCCGCGTTCGTGATGCTGCGAAGCTCGCTGGGTCACGGATACGTGGGAACACCAGAGACTTATCTGGCCGTTGGCAAGCGGCTCGAATTCTCGGGACATCCGTCTGAGGCGGCCGGGCTTTACTCGAGCTATCTCGAGGTCAAGTACACGAAGGCCGTCTGGGACGGCGCCGGGACGATCGACCGCGCCGTACCGAAGGCAGACATCGCAGTTGCTGCCCACCTGCCGCTTCTTTATGTCCGTGCGCAGGAGAGCGAGTTGGCGATCAAGACCGCAGCAGCGCTCTCCGCGTTCGATTCATCGCGCACTGATCTGGTTGAGCGGTTCGTTTCCGATCTTGGATCACGGAGGCGGTCGCGTTGGGTGGCGAAGAATTCGCTGCTTCCGTGTGCACCTGTTCGCGCAGCGAGGTCAACGGATGCGGCCAAGCTTGACGCGTGTGGGTTTTTCCGGAGAAAGCTCTAAGCGGAGTTGGCGGTCGCCGGCTGTGGTCTCGTGTTGGCGCGGTGTATTCTCAGCGCTGCTATGCGACGCCCGTCCATCGCAACCACTTCCATTTCGCCGCCCGGAATCGCAATCCTGTCGCCCATCCTGGGCAGTCGACCGAGCTTGGCGAAAGCGTAGCCCCCGAGCGTAGTCCAGTCTCCTTCAGGAATCTGAACGCGGTAGTCTGAGCGTACGTCGATCAACGATAGCGATCCGGCCAGCTCCAGGACGCCGTCAGTTACGATCGATTCGCGGGATGCGAAGTCGTATTCGTCGGCTATCTCGCCCACGACTTCCTCGACCAGATCTTCCATGGTGACGATGCCCGCGGTACCGCCATATTCGTCGAGCACCACCGCCATGTGGGCGCGAGTCTTTCGAAGATCGTCGAGCACTCGCTCGGCGGGACGGCTGTCCGGCACGTACATCGGCTCGCGGACGAAATCGGCGAGGTTGAAGGGCGCGTCGCCCGAATGAAGCCACAAATCCTTGGCGAGGAAGACGCCGACGACGTCGTCCAGGGAATCCTTGAAAACCGGGTAGCGCGAATAGCGCTCTCGCCTCAGAACCTCCCAGACTTCTTCTTCGGTCGACTCGATATCGAGAGCCACGACGTCAGTGCGGGGACGCATCACATCTCTCGCCTTTTTCTCGTGAAAATCGAGAACGCCGGCGAGCATTGCGCGGTCCGACTCGTCGAGCGTGCCGCGGGCGTGCGCCTGCATAACCATGAACCGGATCTCTTCCGGAGTGTGGCCTTCTTCATCGCTCGCCTGCTCGACACCGAACACCTGCAGCAACCCATTCGCCGCACCGTTGAAAACCCAGATGAACGGCGACATGAACCGGGAGAACACCAGCAACGGCCTTGTCACGGCCCTCGCGGTTTTTTCGGGGCTGGCCAGCGCAATTGACTTCGGGGCAAGCTCTCCGAGGACGATGTGGAAGAAGGTCAGGAGGATGAACGCGACCGGGACCGCGGCGACGTGGCTTGCGACGGGAGACGGATTGAGTCCAATTGTACGGAAGAACGAATCAAAAAGGTGGGCCAGCGCGGGCTCACCTATCCAGCCCAAAGCGAGCGACGCGATCGTGATTCCTAGCTGGGTAGCGGCGAGATAACGGTCGAGATGCTGAAGCGCCGATTGGACCGTCCGCGCTCCGCGGTCGCCTTTTCCGACCATCTCATCGATCTTGCTTCGCCTTGCGGCCAAGAGAGAGAACTCGGCGGCGACGAAGAATGCATTCAGCGCGACCAGTCCCAACACCGCAATCATGCTGCTGGCTGCCGCGGCCATGGACGGGGGATCAGGGGCGTCCGCAGCTACAAGTCCAAGGACCATATCCGTGTAATCTATATAGTAGTGGAGACTTAGGCTCCCGCTGGAGCGTCTAATTCACGGCAGCATCTGATTCTCTCATTCCAGGTCATCGCCCTTGTCACTGGCTTTGCCACAGGCCGTCATCGCTCCGCAACCCACGCAACCGGGCCAACCCGCGCACGCGCCGTCCGCCGCGCTCGCTGCGTCTATTGCATTCCACGGCGGCCGCGATCGGGTTCTCCGCGTTCTATACCTCGGCCGCTTTTCGCTGGCGACGTCGATCTTCGTCGCGGCCATCGTCGTGTGGCGTGCTGCAGACACAACCGCGACACTGATCGCGACATTGACCTTCGTCGCAACGCTTGTCTTCACCGGCGGCTCCCTTGCGTACAGCGAAAAGAAAGGCACCGAGCCGGGCGATACTTTCTTTTACGTGCAGATGTTGTTCGACCTGTTTCTGGTTACCACGATCGTCCACCTGACGCAGGCCGGCACTCCCTCGCAGCTCGCGCCGCTCTACATCCTCGTGATCGCAGTGAGTGCGCTCGTGCTGCCACCAGCGGGCGTGCTGCTTGTCGCCCTATTGGGTGACGTGCTCTATTTCGCAGTAACGATCGTCGACCACGACTGGATCTTCGATCTTCCGGTATTCGTTCAGCTCGGAATATTCGGCGCCGTCGCGCTCGGCTGCGGCTACATCGGGTCGCGACTCCGCGAAGCAAATGCCGGTCGAGAAGAGATGGCTGCCGAGCTCGCTGCGTTCAGATTGCGCGAGGCGGACATCGAACGACTTCATACGCGAGCCGAGCGACTGGAGGCGGTTGCCGAGATGAGCGCTTCGCTGGCGCACGAGATCAAGAACCCCCTCGCTTCGATTCGGAGCGCGACCGAGCTTCTGGCAAAAGTGCCTGCGGCCGACGATGACACACGCACCCTCACACAGCTCGTACAGCGCGAGTCTGATCGGCTCTCACGCCTGCTTTCGGAGTTTCTGGACTTCGCCCGGACCGGAGTGACGAGCGTGCGGCGCGTCGACCTCATCGACCTTGCTCGGCATGCAGCCGCGCTCGTTTCCGCACACCCCGACAAGCCGGAGAAGGTCACAGTGCGCGAGCTGTTTCCTTCGATTCCACTGGTCGTCGTTGGCGATGATGATCTGCTCCATCGCGCGATCTTCAATCTCCTTCTCAACGCGATCCAGGCGTCTCCGCCCGGGGGCGAGGTCAAAGTCGAAGCGGCCGAGCTCGCCCATCATCAGCTTCCCGCGCAAGCCAAGCATTTCTCCCGGGGCGCAGTAATGTTGCGCGTGACGGATCAGGGCCGTGGAATTCCCGACGCCGTGAAGGAACGGCTCTTCGAGCCTTTCGTGACGACAAAGACAGGCGGTAGTGGGCTCGGGCTGTCTATCGTGCATCGGGCGGTAGAGGCGCATCACGGGTTCGTTCTGGTGGACAACAAGGTGCCGAACGGCGGCACCAGGTTCACAGTAATTCTTCCAAAACTCGGCGACGGTTCAAGGCGCACGCCGAAGGCTGCACCGAGGAGCGACGCATGACTGCAACGGCGACCGCAGCGCCGACGGTGCTTGTCATCGATGACGAGATGGGAATCCTCGACGCCGTTCGAATTCTCCTCAAGGGCGAGGGATTCACGCCTTATACGGCGCTCGGGGGAAAGAAAGGTCTCGAACAGATCGCCGCCCTCAAGCCCGAGCTGATACTCACCGACGTCAGAATGCCGGACGTCACCGGTCTCGACATTCTCGCGTCCGTGCGGGCGCACGATCCCGAAGCGGTGGTCATTCTCATGACGGCCCAGGCGAGCCTGCAATCGGCGATTGGCGCGGTGAACAACGGCGCGTTTTACTACATCCAGAAGCCTTTTCGGAACGAAGAGCTGGTGACGATCCTTCGTCGCGCCGCCGAGCACCGGAATCTCCGACGCGAGAAGAAGCCGCTCAAGGCGGATGCGAAGCGGAAGGACGGGTCCTCGCGGCCGATTGGCGCGAGCAAACCGTGGCTCGATGCGCTGCACGTAGCGGAGTCGGTGGCGGCGACCGATTCGACGGTTCTTTTACAGGGGGAATCAGGAACTGGGAAGGAAGTCGTGGCGCGACACATTCACGATCTCTCGCCGCGCGTGTCAAAGCCGTTCCTCTCCATCAACTGTGGCGCGCTCCCGGAAAGTCTGCTGGAGAGCGAGCTGTTTGGCCACGTCAAGGGATCGTTCACCGGAGCGTCGCGCGACAAGGAGGGCCTCTTTTCGGCAGCCGGTGAGGGCACCTTTTTTCTCGACGAGATCGGTGAGACTACGCCAGCAACGCAGGTGAAGCTGCTGCGGGCCCTTCAGCAGCGCGAGGTGATACCCGTTGGCGCGACCGAAGCGAAGCCCGTGCATGCGCGCGTCATTGCGGCGACCAATCGCGATCTGGAAGAAGAGATAAAGCGCGGGAATTTTCGCAGCGATCTCTATTATCGCCTGAACGTGATCTCGATCGTGCTGCCGCCACTGAGGACGCGGCCCGAGGACATTCCGCTATTGGCGGAGGCCTTTCTCGAGCGCGCCGCAGAAGCCGGGGGTAGCGCGCCGACGCTCGAGCCCGAGGCGCTCGAAGCGTTGAAGCGCTATTCGTGGCCCGGTAACGTGCGCGAGCTGGAGAATGCTTTGGAGCGCGCGGCCATTCTGGCGAAGGACGCCACCATCGGCGTCTCGGCCCTTCCCGAGCGCGTCAGGGAGGTGCGGGCCGATCCCCTCGTCACTGACTCGACCCAAGCCAATCCGACCCTCGACACCATCGAGCGGGCCTACATCCTGTGGGTGCTGGAGAACGAAGGCGGGAACAAGACGCGCGCCGCCGACGTCCTCGGGATCGATTCTTCGACGCTCTATAGAAAACTTTCACGCTACGGCCTGGAGAAGTAGCAACCCAGTGATTACACCTGTCACTCCGCTCAAGAAAACGGGAATGCTGGTCTCCGTTCTCATGCCCGTATACAACGAGGAAGACACCATCGCCGAGATCATCGACCGCGTTCGCGCGGCGCCGTATGCCACGGAGATCATTTGCGTCGATGACTGCTCCACGGATGGGACGAAGGACATTCTCGCGAGACTTCTGGCTGACGGAAAAATCCACCAGGCGATCTATCAGCAAAAAAATCGGGGCAAGGGCGCGGCCGTGCGCGCGGCAATCGCCGCCAGCCACGGCGACGTCGTGATCGTGCAGGACGCGGATCTCGAGTACAATCCCGCCGACTGGCCCGCGCTCTTCGAGCCCCTTATCCAAGGACACGCCGACGCGGTATTCGGCTCGCGATTTCTCGGCGGCACCCATCGCGTGCTCTACTACTGGCATGCGGTGGGTAACTCGCTGCTTACGATGCTGAGCAACATGTTCAGCAACCTCAATCTGACGGACATGGAGTGCGGTTACAAAGCGGTGCGTGGAGAGCTGGCGCGATCACTCCCGCTGCGCGCGGAGCGATTCGGGTTTGAGCCGGAGATTACCGCGCGGCTTGCGCAAGCCAGGGCGCGGATTTTCGAAGTGCCGGTGAGTTACTCGGGTAGAACTTATCTGGAGGGAAAGAAGATCACCTGGCGAGACGGAGCCGCCGCCCTGCTCCACATCGTTAGGTACAACCTGTTCCCATGATAGTACAGACACAGGTCGGGCCCATCGCTCACACCGACAGGGTCAGCTATCCGCCGGGCCAAAGCGCGCGCATGCCGACGGCGTAAGGTGCTAGTCCTGGGGAGCCTTCCTTGACGGGACGGTACAAAACTAGAGGCACCCGCTGCGGGTACCGAGATATTATGCGTGAGTTAACCTCCGGACCCATGTCTCGGACGACCATTACACCTGGTCCCATTGTGCCGGGCAGGTCGGTTTGCCAGAGCAAGGGCGCCATTCCCACGATTCCCAGGGTATCCGACGCAATTTGCCGAAGACACATGGGCCGCATCTGCACCCCCGGCTCGACACGAATGACATCGCCATCTGCGATCTCCACTCTATCAGGCTCGCGATGGGGCAGAAAATTAAAGTCAATCGGCGGATGAACGCGCGAGCGGCTTGCTGGATCCTGCGCGTACCACAATGCGAAATAATGAACGGTACAGGTGCCGTTGTACCGCATCGCTACCTCTAGCGAATCCAGTCGGAGCCCATGAGAGACAAGTCGCATAGCCACCCTTTCCGTCCACGCTCCGTGAACGAATACCAGAGAAGGGTTGGTCGGTATTGGCGGTAATTTTATTCGGCTCCCCACACGCCACGCCCCTCCATAACTCGAGAGTCGTTGGGGAGCAAGAAAAAAAACACCGCCGCACCAGCCTAGAATCAGCGTTGTAGCCAACACGCTCCGCATCGGATACTTGCCGAGCGTCTTCTCCCGGGGGATACGACGCACGAGCCCAACCGCCGATATAGCGGTGAGGAGTGCCCAGCCAGGCGTGGCGTCGTTCAGCATGCGAGGTCCCATGAAGCTGCCGTGATGCCAGTAGAAGAAATTGCCTAGTACCGGTAATAGAGCCCACAGCGCTATGACGCGCTCGCCCCACGACAACCGGCGCGCGAAAAGAAAGAAGACTCCGACCAGCAACACTGCTGGAATGGGAGTCTCGAATAAATAAAGGCTAAATGTGAGCAGGTCGGAGGACGTAAACGCGAGCGCCTGGACGGGTCCGTACATCTGACCCGTAGGATCGCGGTGAAATCCGAGGCCCACGAGCGATCCTTGCGAGGCGACGTAGCCGAAACGGAATGGGCTGCCAAAGAAATGCAAATTGTATAGGCCTAACGCGAGGAAGATCGGAGCGATCCCAATCACCGCTGCCGCCGAGCGGCGCCCGAAGCGCCAGACTCTGGCACTTGCACCCGCGTCGGCTGGTCGGAGCCAGACAACAGCGACGACTATGGAGGCGATAACCGCGGTAAGAGGCCTGATGGAAAACACGATTCCGACCGCGACGCCAGTAAGGACCGCCCATACCAATTTGTCGCTATCGAGACTGAGCACCGCAAGAAAAATGGCCACCGAAAAAAAAGCCGCCGCGCCGATGTGATTCATGTAAGCCCCGGCCAATCCGATCAGGAATGGGCTCAGCGCAAGCATGACAACGCCGAGTCTGGCCGTAACTAGGTCGTCGTGGAGCAAACGGTCGGCAGCGAGTGCAGTGAAAAGGACAGTGGTGCCGACGAAGAATGGCCCGACCGCCTGCGGTACACCCAACAGCAGGCCAATCGCGAGAAAAAGGACATAACCCGGTGGGTACTGCGATACCCAACCGTTGTTTGTGACGAGCGAATTCGGAAGATGCCAGAATTCGGAGAGACCATTCACAGGGCCAGCGAGGTGCCCAGCCGCCAAGAATCTCGCCTGAAGGAGCTGCACCATCGCATCGATGAGATTGGGCTTTTCGTCCAGGACAAACCGTGAAAAGCCCAGCGTAATGGCCGCTGAAACAAGCGCGCATCCGAACGCGAACGTTGACGGTGGGATTGCCTCGAGGCGTCTGCCGAGACGGACAAGCCGATTCTCGATGGACGAGGAACCGAGGAGAAGGCTCACGACGATACCGGCCGCGAGGACAATGATAGTTCCGGGTACGAGCACCGAACGGGAGAGCTCCGCGATGCCGATGACGCCGCGGAGAGACGCACCCGCGTCCGGTGAGGCAAGGAGCCGGTACGCGGGAACGACGACTAGCAACGCGAGTACGGCTCCAACAGCGCGCCAAGCATAAAGCGAGAGTTTGTTTGTGCTATACATTCCACCCGCCGTTTGGCCGGCTTTCATCCTCCTGAAAGGCTCGAAGCGGTCTTGACGGGCTTTCGTGCGATTGCGAGAAGACTTTGGCCGATTGGTGGATGCATAACGGATTCGATGCGCCGGAGAAGCGGGACCACCCAGCGATCGTAGAATCGTACCTGCGCTGGTGCGAGAGTGGTTCGTCTGAGGAGACGCCCCGAGACGAACCAGGCAGCGACTCCAATCATGTTCAGGTAATGGAGTTTTTCAATCTCAAAGCCCGCGGATACTAGGAACGCGCGGAGCCGGGGTCGCGTGTACCGACGGAAGTGGTCGAACGCCTGATCGAGAGATCCGAAGATCGCGGGCACGGCCGGAACCAGAAGTAGTAGAAAGCCTCCGGGGTCCAGCACCTCATAGCACGCGCGGAGAAACGCATCGTCTCTTTCGACATGCTCTAGGACGTTAACGGCGATCACGGAATCTGCGCTAAGAGAGCCTGCCAGGTCCTCGAGATAGCCGTGGTAGATACGGACGCGGGCATCGTTGGCAAAGCGTTGACGCAAAATGGGGACGTTGTTCGCGGCCGGCTCAATTAGCGTGAGCTGGCCCGGAGAAGCGCGCCGTAGCAGTAAATCCGATACGGTCCCCACGCCGGCTCCGGCCTCGATAGACCGCCCGCCAATGTGAGTTACGAACGCGTCCATAATCCAATTGTAGTAATTGGTCGCTTCGGCAACGGCGTCGAGCTCAGTGCCCGAATACGAAAAGCCTGGAGTGGTCACGGACGTCACTGCGCAAATGTATTCATTAATTCGGTGCCCCGAAACAGAGCCGGTGCAGACCGCAAGACTTATTGCACTTTGCAAGGTTATTCCGCCCGCTTGTACTTGCCGCTCCTTCATGGAAGTGCTGAAAGGGCAATAGGTTAGCCTGTTGGACCCAGCCCGGTGCGGCCATTGCCAAAGGAGGGCTTACCTCAGGGTTGGGCGCGTCGTCTAGGGGATGACTGCTACGAATAGCAGCGACGCTCAACCAAACCGGATTAGGAGACACAATGTCAAGCAACAAAAAGGGTTTTACCTTGATCGAGCTTCTGATCGTGGTCGTCATCATCGGCATTCTTGCCGCGATTGCGATTCCGAAGTTTGCGAGCACGAAGGACAAGGCGTATGTCGCCGCGATGAAGTCAGACCTTCGCAACCTCGCGACGTACGAAGAGCAGTATGCCGCTGACAACAACGGCTCGTACTTCGAAGGCACTGCGTCGGGAATCGTCGGTGCTACTCCGGCGGTCGTTCTGAACGGTTTCACTCCGTCGCAGAACGTGACGGTTGTTGCGGTGCTGGTTGCTGGCCCGCCACAGTCGTGGACCGCGACCGCCAGCCACGCGCTGACGAACCAGGCATGCGACAATTCATCTGGCGCGATTGTCTGCGCGGCTCCGTAATTGAACTGAGCCAATGCTTTGAAAAACGGAGCGCCGAAAGG